>NZ_JADQDD010000012.1 GCF_019263595.1 Pseudonocardia sp. KRD291
GGCGCGGCGCCGTCGGTGCTGGTCGGGACGAGCGCCGGTGCCCTGAACGTCGCGGTGCTGGCCGGGCTGGCGCACGCCCGTCCGGAGGAGGCCTGCGCCGAGCTGACCCGCCGGTGGAGCGACGTGCGCCTCGACGACGTCCTCGACGTCGGCGGGACGGTCGTCGGGACGAGTGCGGGCCTGACCGGGCAGGTGCTCGGGCTGCCGGCCGTGCTGCGTGCCCTGGTCGGCCTGCCCCTACGCCTGACCAGCCTCGTCGACCCCGGCCGCCAGCTCGAGACGCTCACCCGGGTCGTCGACTGGGACCGGTTGCACGACAACATCGCCCGCGGCCCGGTGGACGCCGTCGCGGTGGCCACCACCTCCGTCGCGACCGGCGGCACACTCGTGTTCGTCGAGTGCAAGGACTCGGTGGAGCTCCCGCCGCCGGACACCAAGCGCGACATCACCTACGTCGACACCGTGCTCACCCCGGAGCACCTGCTCGCCTCCGCCGCGGTGCCGACGCTGTTCCGGCCGGTCCGGATCGACTCCCCCCGGGAGCACGCGGGCTGGTACCTCGACGGCGGGGTCCGGATGAACACCCCGCTCAAGCCCGCCCTCGCGCTGGGCTGCGACCGGCTCGGCGTGGTGGCCACGACCCCGGAGGTGCCGTCGGCGCCACCGCCCGCGGACCCCGACGCGATCGAGCCGGACGTCTTCGCGGCCGGTGCGCTGGCGCTGCGGATCCTGCTCGGCGGCGCGGTGACCGACGACCTGCGGGCCCTGCTCGCCGTCAACGCGCAGGCGCGGGCCGTCTCGGCCGACCCGCACGACCTGGTCGACGTCTGGTTCGCCGGCCCGCCGGCGGACCGTGCGACCGACCTCGCGACGCTGGCGAACGCGGTGTTCCGGCGCGGGTTCCGGGGACGCCGTGCGATGCGCAGCCCGGGCCTGTGGGCGCTGGACCGCGCGATCGGCGGGTCCGACGCCGACCACGGCGAGCTGCTCAGCTTCCTGTTCTTCGACCCGACGTTCGCCGAGGCCGCGATCGCGCTGGGCGCCGAGCACGCCGCCCTGCTGCCGGAACCGGTGTCCTGACCGGGCCCCCGGTTCCTGCCGGGCAGGCGGAACCGGCCGGGACACCGCCGCGCCGGCGTCAGCCCTGGGTGATCCGGACCGCGACCTGCTCGTTGTTCAGGGTGTAGCAGACGTAGCGGAACCCGAGGTCGTGCTTGTCGGCGTACTCCCACCAGGCGCGGGCCTCGTGCTGCTCCCACTCCGGGAAGTTCAGGAACTCGTCGAACAGGACGATGCTGCCGGGCCGCAGCCGCGGGCCGACGGCGTCGAGAACCGTCGCGGCGGAGGAGTACAGGTCCGAGTCGACGTGCAGGAAGTCCACCGGCCCCGGGTGCGCGTCCAGGAACCCGTGCACCGTGTCCGAGAAGAGGCCGACGACCAGCTCCGCGCCCGGCACGTCGGGCAGCCCGTCGAGGTCGTCGAACGCGCCGGTGCCGAACCCGGAGCGCCACAGCTCGGGCAGCCCGGTGAACGAGTCGAAGCCGTACACGCGGCCGTCGACGCGGTGCTGCGCGATCGCGCGCAGGGTGCCTCCGGTGTAGACGCCGAACTCCAGCGCCATCCCACCGTTCGGGGCGAGGCCCAGCGCGTGCGCCAGCGTCTCCGGCGGGGCGGCGAGCATCGTCGCGTCGGACATGGACTCGCGGGCGAACCGGGCGCTGGTCAGCACCGCCTCGCGCTCCCCCGCGGCGATCATGTCCCGGCGGTCGCGCACCTCGGCGGCGTGCACCTCGGCGATCGCGCGGTCCACCTCGTGGCGCAGCCGGTGGTCGAACGTGTCACGCAGCGCGGCCAGCTCGGTGCGCAACGCCGCGGTCTGGGCCGCGGTGTGGCGGGCCAGCACCTCGTCGAGGAGACGGCCCGCCGAGCGTCGGGCGCGCCGGACCAGCCGGCGTGCCGGGTCCCGCAGCAGGGGCGGCACCGCCCCCGAGGTGACCAAGGTGGGTCAGAGCTCGCGGGAGGCCCGGAGCCGTCCCAGCGCCTCCTCCAGGATCGCGTCGCCGTCGGCGTCGCTGCGACGCTCCTTCACGTAGGCGAGGTGCGTCTTGTACGGCTCGTTGCGCAGCGGCGCGGGCGGCGCCTGCGCGTCGCGGCCACCGGGGAGCCCGCAGCGCGGGCAGTCCCAGGTGTCCGGGATCTCGGCGCCGGAGGCGAACCAGGTGTCGTTCACGTGCCCGTTCGCGCAGTAGTACGGGACGAGCTCGCGCGACGCCGTCTCGCCACGCTCGGACTCCCCCATCGGACCGGCCCCCACGCGCGTTCCGCGGATCGCGTTGCCACCTGCCATCGTGATGTCTCCCTAGCGTCGAGGAGTGCGGGACGGGCGGTGCTCAGCCCGCCGAGATCAGCAGACCGTTACCGATGACCGCGATCAGCCAGATCAGGGCCACGAAGACCGTGTACCGGGAGACGTTGCGGTCCGCGGCGGCGGAGCCGGACAGGCTCGACTGCACGCCGCCGCCGAACAGGCTGGTCAGACCTCCACCACGGCTGCGCTGCAGCAGGATCAGCACGACCAGCAGCACGCTGGTGATGATGAGGACGATCTGCAGGGTCAGCAGCACGCGGAAGGGTCCAATCTCGTTCGCTCGCCGGAGTCCTCGAGGATACCCGCGTACACCGGCGGTGTGACCGGCGCCCCTCTGCGCGCGAGGGGGCGCCGGAGCGGCGTCCGGACCGCGCGGGGCGGCGTCAGGGCAGGGGTCCGCCCGCGGAGATCGCGCAGAGCTTGGCGAACTCGTCGGCGTCCAGGCTCGCGCCGCCGACCAGCGCCCCGTCGACGTCGTCCTGGCCCACGATCTCGGCCACGTTGGACGACTTCACCGAACCGCCGTAGAGCACCCGCGCCCCGGCGGCGACGTCGTCGCCGTAGAGCTCGCGCAGGGTCTCCCGCAGGGCGGCGCACACCTCCTGGGCATCCGCCGCACCGGCCACCCGGCCGGTCCCGATCGCCCAGACCGGCTCGTAGGCCAGCACCAGCGATCCCGCCTGCTCCGCGGTGACCTTGGCCAGGGCACCGCGCAGCTGGTCGGTGCAGTGCTGCACGTGGTTGCCCGCCTCGCGCACGTCGAGGCCCTCGCCGACGCACAGGATCGGGGTCAGACCGTGCCTGCCCGCGGCGTGCACCTTGGCGTTGACGAGCGCGTCGTCCTCGCCGTGGATCTCGCGACGCTCGGAGTGCCCGATCACGACGTAGGTGCAGCCCAGCTTGGCCAGCATCGCCCCGGACACGTCACCGGTGTAGGCACCGGACTCGTGCGGGGACAGGTCCTGGGCACCGTGCACCATGTGCAGACGGTCGCCGTCGATCATGGTCTGGATGCTGCGGATGTCGGTGAACGGCGGGATGACCGCCACGTCGACCTTGGCGTAGTAGCGCTCCGGCAGCGCGAACGCCAGCTTCTGCACCAGCCCGATGGCCTCGAGGTGGTTCAGGTTCATCTTCCAGTTGCCGGCGATCAGGACCTTGCGTCCGACGACCGGGGTGCTGTCCGACTTCGTCACTCTACTGCTCCTCCAGGACGGCCACACCGGGCAACGTCTCCCCCTCCAGGAACTCCAACGACGCTCCGCCGCCGGTGGAGATGTGCGAGAAGCCGCCCTCGGGCAGGCCCAGCGCACGCACCGCGGCCGCGGAGTCCCCACCGCCGACGACGCTGAACGCGCCCGCCGTGGTGGCGTCCACGATCGCCTGCGCGACCCCGCGGGTACCCGAGGCGAACGGCGCCATCTCGAACACACCCATCGGCCCGTTCCAGAACACGGTCCGGGCCTTCCCGATCTCGCCGGCGAACGCGGCGACCGACTCCGGGCCGATGTCCAGGCCCATCCAGCCGTCGGGGATCTCGCCGACCGCGACCGTCCTCGTGTCGGCGTCGGCCGCGAACCGGTCGGCCACCACCACGTCCGTCGGCAGGACGATCTTGCCGGACTCCAGCAGCCTCCGGCAGCTCTCGACCTGGTCCGACTCGAGCAGCGACGAGCCCACGCCGTGCCCCCGGGCGGCCAGGAACGTGAAGCACATCCCGCCCCCGACCAGCAGCCGGTCGACGGTCGGCAGCAGCGCCTCGATCACGGCCAGCTTGTCCGAGACCTTGGACCCGCCCAGCACGACGGCGTAGGGCCGCTCCGGGCCCTGCCCGCTCCCGTTGCGCGAGCTGCTCTCGCCGGTCAGGGTCCGGAGCACCTCCACCTCGGAGAGCACGAGGCCCCCCGCGTAGGAGTCGAGCCGCTGCGCGACGTCGTAGACCGACGCCTGCTCGCGGTGCACCACACCGAACCCGTCGGAGACGAACGCGGCGTCGTCGCCCACCAGCGCGACCAGCTCGTCGGCGAACGCGCCGCGCTCGGCGCCGTCCTTGCTGGTCTCGCGCGGGTCGAACCGGATGTTCTCCAGCAGCACCACGTCGCCGGCGGCCATGTTCGGCAGCTCCTTGCCCAGCTCGGCCAGGCGTACCGGGGCGGCGCGCAGGTCACCGAGGCGCTCGGCGACCGGGGCGAGCGAGTACCTCTGTTCGGGCCCGTCCTTCGGGCGGCCCAGGTGTGCCATGACCACGACCAGCGCACCGGCCTCGGCCAGCGCGGTGATCGTCGGGACCGACGCCCGGATGCGGCCGTCGTCGGTGATGTTCCGGTCGTCGTCGAGCGGGACGTTGAGGTCGCTGCGCACCAGGACGTGGCGGCCCTGGACGCCGGAGTCGAGCAGGTCGTCGAGCGTCCTCACAGCGTCGACGCCACCAGCCCGGCGATGTCGACCAGGCGGTTCGAGTAGCCCCACTCGTTGTCGTACCAGCCGACGACCTTGACCTGGTTGCCGATGACCTTGGTCAGGCCCGCGTCGAAGATCGTCGAGTGCGGGTCGGTCACGATGTCGGAGGACACGATCGGGTCCTCGGTGTACTTGAGGACGCCCTGGAGCGGGCCGCTCTCGGCCGCCGCCTTGAACGCGGCGTTGATCTCCGCGACGGTCGCCTCCTTGCGGACCTCCACGGTCAGGTCGGTGGCCGAGCCGGTGGGGATCGGCACCCGCAGCGCGTAGCCGTCGAGCTTGCCCTTGAGGTGCGGCATGACCAGCGAGATCGCCTTGGCCGCACCGGTCGAGGTCGGCACGACGTTGATCGCGGCGGCACGGGCCCGGCGGAGGTCCTTGTGCGGACCGTCCTGCAGGTTCTGGTCCTGGGTGTAGGCGTGGATCGTGGTCATCAGACCCTTCTCGATCCCCAGCAGGTCGTCGAGCACCTTCGCCAGCGGCGCGAGGCAGTTGGTGGTGCAGGACGCGTTCGAGATCACGTTCTGCGATCCGTCGTAGTCGCCGTCGTTGACGCCCTTGACGATCGTGATGTCCTCGTCGCTGGCCGGCGCGGAGATGACGACCTTCTTGGCACCGGCGTCGAGGTGCTTGGCGGCGGCCTCGCGCTTGGTGAACAGACCGGTCGACTCGACGACGACGTCGACGCCCAGGTCCTTCCAGGGCAGCTCGGCGGGGTCACGCACGGCCAGGCCCTTGAAGCCCTTGCCGTCGACGACGATCTCGTCGTCGGTCGAGGAGACGTCGTAGGGCAGCCGGCCGAGGATCGAGTCGTACTTCAGCAGGTGCGCGAGGGTGGCGTTGTCGGTGATGTCGTTCACCGCGACGATCTCGATGTCGCTGGTTCCGGCGACGCGCTGGGCGTCCACCGCGCGCCAGAAGTTCCGGCCGATCCGGCCGAACCCGTTCACTCCTACGCGGACCGTCACTGTGCCTCCACAGGCTCGTCGTACGTCTGTATCAACCGTGCCACCGGGGTCCGGCGACGAGCGGCGCGCCCCTGGTCGGGCGTGCCGCGGGCGGTACTCCGGCGCCACCCTATCTGCTGAAACCACCGGGGCCGGGGGCCCGGGACGGGTGACCTGCGCCGCGATCCGGAACGCCGGGCCTCCCCTACCCTGCTCCCGTCCGGCGCGGGTTCAGGCCGTGGCGCCGAGCAGGCGACGCCACCACGCGCGACGGGCCGGGGCCGGGGCGGACGCCGCGGCGCGCTCGTCGTCGGTGAACCCCTCGACCGGCTCCCACGGGCGCGACGCGCGGGCCCGGGACACGAACGCCGACGCCGCGGCGAGCCCGGCCCGCACGCCGTCGGACCCCGGCCCGGCGAGGATCGCGGCCGTCGCCGGGACACCCAGCCGGGCCTCGGCGATCGCGACGGCGGTCAGGACGTCGGACCACTCGCCCTCCGCGGGGACGCCCGCCTCCCCGGGTACGCCGTCGTTGTGGACCTCGTCGGTGCCGGGTGCTCCGGTGGCAGCCGTGGAAGCAGTGCCGGCCGGCCGCGGCGTGGACGACACGTCCACCAGCACGAACTCCCACGCGTAGTCGCGACGCTGACGCTCGACCAGCTTCCGGACGCGTTCGGTGTCCCCTGTGTCGGCGGCGGTGTCGCCGACGACCGCCAGCACCACCCGCTCCGGGCGCTCGGACTCCTCCAGCCCGGCCAGCCCGGCTCCGACGTCGTCGATCAGCGTGACGATGCCCTCGTGCAAGGCCGACCGCCCGCGGGGCTTCAGAGCCACCGGTGCGACGTCGGCGACCGGGCGCTGCGCGCAGGCGCTCTGCTGCCCGCCCCCGCCGCACGCGGCCAGGGTGACCAGCAGCTCACCCGGACGTTCCCGCTGGTCGGCGAGCAGCGCGTCGACCCCGGAACGGATCGCGTCGGCCACCGGGCGCGCGGAGCTGGATCGATCGAGAAGGACGGCGAGGAGAGACAGACCCGGTTTCGTCACGGCGGCATGATGCCCGAGCCACCGCGGCCTCCGACGCACCACCCCTGGCCACGGACGGTCACCACCCGGGCGGACACACGAGGACCACGCGAGGTGCCGACTTCCGGCTCCGGGGTCCGCGATCACCGGTTCCGCCCGCCCTTGATCAGTGAGGTCGTGCGAAAGGCTGCACGTGTGCAGGTTGTCGCACGATTCCGGTGATCATGCGGCGTGCGCCAGGACCGAGCCGACCTCGGTCACGACGGTGGCCGGTGACTCCGACAGGTCGTGCCAGGTGAAACGCAGCAGCGTCCAGCCCGGCCTCGACGAGCTCGTTGCCCTTGCGCCGGTCCGTCCGGAAGCGGTCGACGTCGACGTGCCAGGCCCAGCCGTCGACCTCCACCGCGACCCTGGGCACCGGAAACGCCAGGTCGATCGTGTACGGGCCGAACGGGTGACCGAGCGTCCACCCGGTGATCCCGGCCCGGCGCAGGATCTTCACCAGGAGTCGTTCGGCCACCGACCCGGCGCCGTCGGCCGCGGCGGTGAGCATCCGACCGGCCTTCGCCGACCCCGGCGACCCGAGCGATCGGCAGTAGGCGCGGTACACCGCCGGGGAAACGGACGTGCTTCTGCAGCGCCCGGTCCAGGAAGGCCGGGCCACCGGTGGTCATCGCGACGGCGGTGTCGAGCGCGGCACGCGGTGGGGCGACGACGGCGACACCGCGCACGACGACCCGGTCCGCCGCGGCGACGATGCGGCGCCGGACCCGCAGACCCGTCCGTGAGCGCAGACCGGCCGTCGGCGGCACCACGATCTCCGCGACCTCGCCGGGATCGCGGAGCATGCCGTGCCAGAACGCGGCCGAGGCCGAGCCGACCAACGGGCCGTCACCGGTGTGCAGAGGACCGGACAGCAGGGCACCGGAGTGCAGGGCGGCGGCCCGGACCCGCGCCTCGCCGGTCAGCCGGTGGCCACCGGCCAGGAACACCCCCGGGTACAGACGCGTCCACGACCCGGACCGGACACGTCGCCACGCGGTGTCGGCGGAGAGCCCGCAGGCCACGACCTGGGCCAGCGTGATCACGCCCGCCTGCTCGCGGAGGACCTCCTCGAGAGTCACCGCCGCAGGATCCCCGCCCCCGGGCCCCGGCCGGACCGGAACCGCGAGCGGAGTTCACCCCCGTGAAGCCGGAAGATCACCGCGATCGTGCGAGAACCTGCACCGATGCAGGTTCTCGCACGGTTTCGGTGATCAGCAGCCAGGGGTCAGCAGCCAGGGATCAGCGGCGGTGACCAGCGGCAGGGGTCAGGCCGGGTCCTCGGCCTCCAGGAGCTCCGCGGTGACGGCGGACTCGGTGTCCGGGATGCCCAGGTCGGCGGCGCGCTTGTCGGCCATGTGGAGCAGGCGCCGGATACGACCGGCGACGGCGTCCTTGGTCATCGGCGGGTCGGCCAGCTGGCCGAGCTCCTCCAGGGAGGCCTGGGTGTGCTCGGCGCGGAGCCGGCCGGCGGTCTGCAGGTGCTCCGGGACGTCGTCGCCGAGGATCTCCAGGGCGCGCTGCACCCGGGCCGCGGCGGCCACCGCGGCCCGGGCGGAACGGCGCAGGTTGGCGTCGTCGAAGTTGGCCAGGCGGTTCGCGGTGGCCCGGACCTCGCGGCGCATCCGCCGTTCCTCCCAGGCCAGGACGCACTGGTGGGCGCCCATCCGGGTCAGGAGCGCGCCGATCGCGTCGCCGTCGCGGACGACGACCCGGTCCGCCCCGCGCACCTCTCTGGCCTTCGCCCCCACGCCCAGCCGGCGCGCGGCGCCGACCAGGGCGAGCGCGGCCTCCGGGCCGGGGCAGGTGACCTCCAGCGAGGAGCTGCGCCCGGGCTCGGTGAGCGACCCGTGCGCCAGGAACGCACCCCGCCAGGCCGCCTCGGCGTCGGCCAGGTCCCCGGAGACGACGGGCGGGGGCAGCCCGCGCACCGGGCGTCCGCGGTTGTCCAGCAGGCCGGTCTGCCGGGCCAGCCCCTCGCCGTCGCGGATCACCCGGATCACGTAGCGGGCGCTGCGGCGCAGCCCGCCGGCCGTGATGACATGGGCTTCGGCGGTGTGCCCGTAGAGCTCGTGGATCTCGCGGCGCAGGCGCCGAGCGACCGAGCCGGTGTCCACCTCGGCCTCGATGACGACGCGGCCACCGACGATGTGCAGGCCCCCGGCGAACCGGAGCAGCGAGGCCACCTCGGCCCGTCGCGAGGACTGCTTGGTGACGGTGAGCCGGCTCAGCTCGTCCTTCACCGCGGCGGTCATGGCCATCGCGGGCTCCTCTCCGACAGGTGCGCCATCACATCTCCCTCGGCCCACCCCGGGGCGGGTGCACCCGGCTGCGCCGCAACGGTTCCTCCGGCACGGCCCGGGTCGGGGCCGATGATCTCGTCGAACACCTCGAGCAGCGCCTCCGCCAGCGCCGCCGGGTCGTGTCGGGGGCTCGTCGCGGCGTCGTCCGCGACCGGAGCCAGACGGACCCGGCCCCCGGCCACGAGCATCGACGCGGCGGCCTGCTCCAGCCGATCCGGCAGCGGCACCGCGCCGGCGTCGGCGAGCACCGCGTGCGCACGCAGCGACGGGGCGTGCCCGGACAGTACCTCCAGGTGCCGCTCCGGCGAGAAGCCGGCGGTCTCGCCCGGCTCCGGGGCCAGGTTCAGCAGCACGACCCGGCGCGCCGAGGTCTCCAGGACCGCGTCGCGCAGCTGCGGGACGAGCAGGTGCGGCAGCACGCTGGTGAACCACGACCCCGGCCCGAGCAGCACGACGTCGGCGTCGCGGACCGCGCGCACCGCCTCCGGGCAGGCCGGCGGGTCCTCCGGGCGCAGCCACACCCGCAGCACCCGCCCGGGCGTCGACGCGACCGCGACCTGGCCGCGGATCCGGTACGGCCCGGGTACGTCGTCGAGCTCGACCTCGGCCTCGATGTCGAGCGGAACCGTCGACATCGGCAGCACCCGCCCGGTCGCACCGAGCAGCCCGCCGACGGTGTCCAGCGTCGCGACCGGGTCGTCGGTGACCTCGAGCAACCCGGCCAGCAGCAGGTTCCCGACGGCGTGCCCGGCCAGTGCCCCGCTGCCGCCGAAGCGGTGCTGGACCAGCTCGGACCAGAACCGGCCGCGCTCGTCGTCGGCGGCCAGCGCGGACAGCGCCATCCGCAGGTCCCCCGGCGGCAGCGAGCCCAGCTCCCGGCGCAGGCGCCCGGACGAGCCGCCGTCGTCGGCCACCGTGACCACGGCCGTCACCTCGGAGACCCGCGGGGCGCACCGGCGCAGGGCGGACAGCGTCGCGTGCAGGCCGTGGCCCCCGCCCAGCGCGACGACCCGCAACCCGCGACCGCCGTCCGCGGCCGGCTCGCTCTCCGGCCTCACTTCCTGCCTCACTCGCGGCCCATGTCCCGGTGCGTGACGTGCACCTGCACGCCGTCGGACCCGGCGAGCCTGCGGCCGATCTCCTCGCTGATCGCGACGCTGCGGTGCTTGCCGCCGGTGCAGCCCACCGCGACCGTCAGGTACCGCTTGCCCTCGCGGCGGTAACCGGCGCCGACCAGGCCGAGCAGCTCCAGGTAGCGGTCGACGAACTCGGCGGCGCCCTCCTGGGAGAGCACGTAGTCGCGTACCTCGGCGTCGCGCCCGGTGTGCTCGCGCAGCTCCGGGATCCAGTGCGGGTTGGGCAGGAACCGCACGTCGACGACGAGGTCGGCGTCGAGCGGGAGCCCGTACTTGTAGCCGAACGAGAGCACCGTGACCCGGGTCGCCGCCTCGGCGCCCGCGCCCATGAACGACCGCTCGATCCGTCCGCGCAGGTCGTGCACCGACAGGTTCGAGGTGTCGACGACGAGGTCGGCGTCCTCGCGCAGCGGGCGCAGCACCTCGCGCTCGGCGTCGATCCCGTCGGTGAGCCGGCCGCCACCCTGCAGCGGGTGCGAGCGGCGGTTGTTCTCGAAGCGCCGGACCAGCACCGCGTCCGAGGCCTCCAGGAACAGCAGCCTGGGCCGGTAGCCGCGGCCGTCGAGGTCCTTGATGATCGAGCCGAGGTCGTCGGTGAACGCACGGCTGCGCACGTCCATCACGACCGCGATCCGGGTCACCTCGCCGCGGGCCCGGGAGCCGAGCTCGACCATCGTCGCGATCAGCTCCGGGGGCAGGTTGTCCACCACGAACCAGCCCAGGTCCTCCAGGACCTTCGCCGCCGTGCTCCGTCCGGCCCCGGACAGGCCGCTGACCACGGCGACCTCGATGCCCGGGCCCCGGGCGTCCACCGGGTCGGACACCTCGTCGGCGGGCGGGGTCCGTGCCTCGTCGGTCCCCGGCGGTCCTGCTGCACCCGTCATCGTCGCCCCTCCGAACCGATGGCGTCCTGCGTCCCGTCCGCGGCCGGGGCCGCCTGCTCGTCGCCCCGCAGCGCGGCCTGCACCGCCTCCGCGGTCCGGCGGCCGAACCCCGGCACCGCGCTGATCTCCTCCACCCCGGCGTCGCGCAGCTTGCGCACCGACCCGAAGTGCTTGAGCAACGCCTGCTTGCGGGCCGGGCCGAGCCCCGGCACGCCGTCCAGCGCGGAGACCGTCATGCCCTTGGAACGACGCTGGCGGTGGTAGGTGATGGCGAACCGGTGCGCCTCGTCGCGCACCCGCTGCAGGAGGTAGAGCCCCTCGCTCGTGCGGGAGAGGATGACCGGGTCCTCGTCGTCGGGCAACCACACCTCCTCCAGCCGCTTCGCCAGCCCGCAGACCGCGACGTCGGTGATCCCCAGCTCGGCGAGCACCGCCGCGGCCGCGTCGACCTGCGGTTTCCCGCCGTCGACGACGAGCAGGTTCGGCGCGTAGGCGAACTTGCGCGGCCGGCCGGTCTCGGGGTCGATGCCGGTGCGCACCGTCGGCTCCGCGTCGGCCTCGGCGGACTGTGCGACGGCGTCGGAGGACTCGGTGTCCGCCGGCCCTGCGTTACCGGCGTCCGCTGCGGTCTCGGCGAGGTACCGGCGGAAGCGGCGCCGCACGACCTCCGCGATCGAGGCCACGTCACCCCGTTCCGCCGCGTCCTTGATCTCGAAGCGGCGGTACTCGGACTTGCGCGCCAGCCCGTCCTCGAACACCACCAGGGATGCGACGACGTTCGTGCCCTGCACGTGGCTGATGTCCACGCACTCGATCCGCAACGGGGCGGTGTCGAGCTCGAGACCCTCCTGGATCTCCTGCAGCGCCGCCGACCGTGCGGTCAGGTCGCCTGCGCGACGCAGCTTGTGCTGCTGGAATGCCTCCTTGGCGTTGCGCGCGACGGTCTCGGCCAGCGCCCGCTTGTCCCCGCGCTGCGGGATCCGCAGCGCGACCCGGGACCCGCGCAGGCCGGAGAGCCAGTCGGTCAGCGAGCCGACCTCGGCCGGCAGCTCGGGGACCAGGATCTCCTTGGGCACCGGCTGGGTCGCGTCGTCGGCGGACCCGGCCAGGGCGGCCTGCTCGCCGTAGAACTGGATGACGAACCGCTCCACGAGCTGGGCGGTGTCGGTCGGCTCGACCTTGTCGATCACCCATCCGCGCTGGCCGCGGACCCGGCCGCCGCGCACGTGGAAGACCTGGACGGCGGCCTCGAGCTCGTCCTGCGCGAACGCGACGACGTCGGCGTCGGTGCCGTCCCCGAGCACCACCTGCTGGCGCTCCATGGCCCGGCGAAGGGCGCCGAGGTCGTCGCGCAGTCGGGCGGCGCGCTCGAACTCCAGGTTGTCCGACGCCTCGGCCATCTGCCGCTCGAACTCGCGGACCATCCGGTCGGTGCGCCCGGAGAGGAAGTCGGAGAAGTCCTCGACGATCTCGCGGTGCCGCTGCGCGTCGACGTTGCCCACGCACGGGGCGGAGCACTTGTCGATGTAGCCGAGCAGGCAGGGACGCCCGATCTGGCCGTGCCGCTTGAACACCCCCGCGCTGCAGGTCCGCGCCGGGAACACGCGCAGCAGCAGGTCCAGGGTCTCGCGGATGGCCCAGGCGTGGGCGTAGGGGCCGAAGTAGCGGACGCCCTTGCGGCGCGGGCCGCGGTAGACGTGCAGGCGCGGGTACTGCTCGTTCATCGTCACCGCGAGCACCGGGTAGGTCTTGTCGTCGCGGTAGCGGACGTTGAACCGCGGGTCGTACTCCTTGATCCAGTTGTACTCGAGCTGCAGCGCCTCGACCTCGGTGCCGACGACGGTCCACTCGACCTGCGACGCCGTGGTCACCATCTGGCGGGTGCGGGGGTGCAGGCCGGACAGGTCCGCGAAGTAGGAGTTCAGCCGTTGCCGCAGGCTCTTGGCCTTGCCCACGTAGATGACCCGGCCCCGCGGGTCGGAGAATCGGTAGACCCCCGGCGACTCCGGGATCGTCCCGGTCGCCGGTCGGTACGTGCTGGGGTCGGGCATGGTGCGCTCCAGGGTAGTTCGGCGTGTCCCGGGCGTGTCCGCACCCGCCCCACCGACCGGCGGGCGGGCGGGGTGTAGAGAGGAACGGCCGGAAATGTCGGTGGCCCGGGGTACACAGTCTCCGAACAGTAGTTCGAAGGAGGACCTGCGATGACGACCGACACCGATGCCGGCCCCACGTCCCCGCCCGGCGACCCGGGCGTCCCGGCCGCGCGCCTGGACCGGGTGCGCAAGCTCCTGGCCAAGGCCGAGCGGGCCGGCACCCCGGACGAGGCCGAGATCTACACCGCGAAGGCCGTCGAGCTGATGGCCCGGCACGGCATCGACGACGCCGTGCTCGCCGCCGCGGACCCGCTGCGCACCGCGGACCGGATCGGCTCGGTCCGGATCGAGATCGACGACCCGTACAGCGCCGGGAAGGCCCGGCTGCTGGGCTGGACCGCGTCGGCGCTGCGCTGCCGCTGGGTGATGCACGACGCGCGGGGCGGGCGGGTGCCCGCGGTCACCGTGTTCGGGTTCGACTCGGACCGGGAGCGGGCCGAGCTGCTCTACACCTCGCTGTTGCTGCAGGCCGCCCGTCCGCTCGCCGAGCTGCGCCCGCCCCGTGCGGACGAGTCGGTGTCGGCCTACCGGCGGTCCTGGCTCTACGGCTTCGCGGCCCGGATCCACGAGCGGCTGCGCGAGGCCGAGGGCCGTGCGGTGCGGGAGCGCGACGACGCGGTGGCCGGCTCCCGGGCGGGGAGCTCGACCGCGCTGGTCCTGGCCGACCGCACCGACGAGGTGGACCGTGCCTACGCCGAGGAGTTCCCGTCGTTGCGGCGGGCGCGGCGTCCCGCGGTGTCCGGGTCCGGGTACCGCCACGGCGCGGACGCCGCGGACCGGGCCGACCTGGGCGGCGGCCCGGAGCTGGGCGGCCCCGGCCGTGGCCGTGTGCTGCCCCCGGCGCGCTGAGACGCCCCCGGGGCGTTCCCGGTCAGCCCTGTGCGGGGCGTCGGGAGTCCTGGTGCAGGCCACGCAGGGTCCGGATGCCCCGGACCGCGAGCTGCCGGTCCACCGCCTGCACGGCGAGCACCGGGAGGTACTCGTCGTCGGGGAGGTCGATCCGGGCCCAGGACGCGCCGTCCGGGAACGCGACGGCCTCGACCTCGGGCCACGGGTACCAGTGCGTCGCCCCGACGTTGCGGACCTCGATCCCGCCGGAGTCGGCGCGCACCCGGGGGCGGGCCATCAGCAGCAGGCCACCGGCGATGAGCAGGCCCAGCACGAAGATCGAGACCTGGTCGGCGGCCCGGAAGTACACCCCGGTGTCGACCTCGGGCATCAGGTAGCCGACCACGGCGAAGATCACCACGACGACCGCGGCCGACACCCACGCGCTGATCAGCAGGGTGCGCGGGCGCAGGACGACGGGGTCCGGGCCGATCCCCTGTGCGGGAGCGCCGTCGCCCTGCGCGGGAGCGCCGTCGCCCTGCGCGGGAGCGCCGTCGCCCTGCGCGGGAGCGCCGTTACTGCCCCCGGGGCCGGTCGTACCGGTCGTGTCCGCCTCGGTCATGTCCGCACCTCCGGTGTCGCGTCCGCGCGCAGCTCGCGCAGCACCAGGGCGGACTGCAGTGCCGCCCGGCACGCCTCCGCACCCTTGTCCTCGGCCGAGCCCGGCACGCCGGAACGGTCGACCGCCTGCTCCACGGTGTCGGTGGTGAGCACGCCGTTGCCGACCGGGATCCGCTCGTCGAGCCCGACCCGGGTCAGCCCGGCGGTCACCGAGTCGCACACGTACTCGAAGTGCGGGGTACCGCCGCGCACGACGACGCCCAGCGCCACGACGGCGTCGTGGGTGCGGGCCAGCTCCTGGACGACCACCGCCAGCTCCAGCGTGCCGGCGACGCGCACGACGGTCGGCTCGGCACCGGCCCGCCGCGCCGTGTCGACGGCGCGGTCGAGCAACGTGTCCACGATCTCCGCGTGCCACTGCGTGGCCACCACGCCGACCCTGACCCCGTCGGCGCGCAGCTCCCCGGCCTGCTGCTTGAGGGCGTTGAGCTTCTCGGTCGAGGCCTGCTTCTGCGGCGGGGTCATCGGCACGAACTTCGCCGCCTGGACGATCTGGTCGTTCTGGGCCAGGTAGAACTCGGTGAACGAGACCACCTGCGGCTTACGCAGCCCGGCGTCGGAGGCGTAGATGAACAGCGGGCGAGCCAGCGGCTTGTAGGTGCCGTCCTGAACCGTTGCCGCCGACGGGGTCACGCAGCCCTGCCCGCCGTTGACCTGCACGGCCTTCACCCGCTGGGCGTTCTCCTCGAAGTAGGAGTAGCCGAAGTAGCCCAGCGCGCCGCGGTTCCCCGACACGCCCTGCACGGTGACGTTGTCGTTCTCCGACGGGCTGTAGTCGGTGCGGCTCGCGCCCTCCTCCCCGTTGATCTCGTCGGTGAAGTAGTCGAAGGTGCCCGAATCCGCGCCCGGCCCGAACAGCGCCAGCGGTTCCGGCGGGAAGCTCGGGTCGACCTGGTTCCAGGTCTTGACCTGCGAGCCCGGCGCCCACATCGCCTTGAGCTGAGCCACGGTCAGACAGCTCGCCCAGGTGTTCTGCGGGTTGGTCACCACCGTCAGCGCGTCGTTGGCGACCTGGATCTCCTCGTACTTGATTCCCTTCGCGGCGCACTGCTGCTTCTCCGAATCCGAGATCGGCCGCGAGGCGTTGGAGATGTCGGTCTCGCCGTTGCAGAACTTCTGGAACCCGCCGCCGGTCCCGGAGGTTCCCACCGTGACATTCACGCCCGGGTTCTGGCCCTGATACAGCTCCGCCGCGGCCGAGGACAGCGGCTCGACCGTCGACGATCCGTCGATCAGCACCGGACCCGAGACCTGCTGGCCCTGGGCCTGCTCACCTGCTCCGCCGCCACCACATGCCACCAGCGCGACACTTGCCGCCGCAGCGACGAGCACCGCCGATGCACTTCGCACCTGCCGAACACTCACGAAGACGCCCTTCCAGAGCAGCGATAGGGCGGGACGCTGGAGCCACCCCGCCGGGGGACGCCTGAATCGAACATTCTCGATGCGAACGTGAGATGAACGCGACCTGAACTTCGCTTCTTGGATCGGTCAATTTCGATCTACTCGTCGGTGATCTACCGGTCGAACAGGCGCATCTCGCGAGCTCGTGAGTCGCCACACGGCAACGGTGGCGGGGGGTGCCTCTCAGCCCAGCTGGCAGGCGACGACATCTCGCTCTGCGCATGGCGCGAGTCCGCCCCGGGCGCGCGACGAGGCCGACCCGACGTGGCCAGAACGGGTGGTCCAGGCGAGGAAAGCAGGTTGGGTCCGGTGCGCCGCCCCGAACCTTTGCGTTGCGCAGTAATCTTGGCGGTGATGGGCACACACCAGGCCGATGACACAGCCAGTAGCCGATCATCGGTACCGACGGACGGTCCAGATCCCGCCCTCGCGGCAGTAGATGCCCCAGATCCTGCTCAGGACAACACGCTGCAGCACGACATCGCCGACGGGCTGGCGGACATCGCGGCCGACGCTGTCGCCGGTGACGCCGCAGCGTTGTTCAAAGCTCTCGCCGACCCACGACGGCTTCAGCTGGTCGCCCTGGCCCAGCAGGCCCCACAGGCCGAGGTCTGCTTCTGCGACCTCATCGACGTCTTCCCGCTCCCCCAGTCGTCGCTGAGCCATCACCTGCGTGTGCTCGTCGACGCGGGCGTCTTCGAACGCGAGCGACGGGGCACCTGGAGCTGGTACCGCTTGCGCGACGAGGCGGTCGCCCAGCTCACCGACGCGCTACGACTCGACGGCCTCCTGCACCAGTTGCTCCGTCGCGAGCACGCCGACAACCCCAAGCTCATCAGCGCAACAGACGCGCCGGCCTCACAGTGCGGCGCCATCCCGCCGGCCGGCGACTGACAGTCACCTGAGGTTCCAAGCCACCTGCCAAACGCGCACCCCGGCAGCACCCGCACCGCGACTCCACGGGGCACGCTGTCGGGCCCGACGCCGCCGGGGTCCGGATCCAGCCGCCGTTGACGGGGTTCCCGTCCCGCGGAGTCGCAGTGCCGGTGCTCAGCCGCCGACCTTGTCCATTGTGTGGCCGGAGCAGCAGGTGGGGTTCTGCTGGCCCGGGCATCCCTCGGCGGCGCTCCGGGTGACCGTCACCTCGCAACCGCAACTCTGGTCCGGGCAGCGGTACACCTCGCCCTCACGCAGCGCCATGACGCTCACACTCCCTCTTCGGTGATTTCCAGTGCCGGTCTCTCCGGCACGGCGACGCTAGAACCCGGCCCCGGGGGCCGGGTCAACAATGGCGAGCAACGCATAGATCACAGACACGATCGGAAGGGGCGACGAGATGGCCGAGGACGCGATCTGGACGATGGGGCAGGCGGGGCGGGCAGCCGGAGTGACGCGCAAGGCGATCCGGGTCTACGAGCAGCGCGGGTTGCTCTCGCCGACGGGCCGAACCGCGGCCGGGTACCGGATGTTCAGCGACGGTGACGTCGACACCCTGCGCTTCATCCGCCGCGCCCGGACGTTGGGCCTGGGCCTCGACGACGTCGGCGAGGTACTCGACGAGCACCGAGGCGGCGGATCACCCTGCTCCTCGGTACGCGTCCGCCTCGACCAACGCATCACCGAGATCGACCAAGCGATGGCCGAACTCAGTCAGCTACGGGTCTCCCTGGTCGAGGCAACGACGCGCTGCCAGCCCGCAGGCGTCGAGGAGAAGATCTGTCCGATCATCGAGGCAGAACCCACGGAGCCCGCCGTACCCGACGACGTTCCCGGTGAGCACCCTCGCACCCGCCATGACCTCTCACCCGTCAAGACTGACGGGGTGAGCGGAGACTCCGTGTAGGCACGGACCCGACAGCGAAGGCGGTCGCCACCACGGCTGCGCCGGCGAGCAGCATGAACACCGGCGGGTAGCCGCCGAGCAGTTCGGCGAGCGCGCTGCCGGCCCAGGGCGAGACGGCGACGGCGAGCATCGACGGTGCGGAGATCAGCCCGTTGAGCCGGCCGTAGAAGCGTGGGTGCCAGCGGTCGGACAAGGCGGTGGCCTGCAGCAGGGTGAATACCCCGCGGGCCGCGCCGGCGAGCATCGCGGCGACGATGAGTCCCCACGGTGGGCCGGAGAGGACGGCGAGCAGGACAGTGGTCGCGGCGAGCGTGCCGAGGATCAGCACCGCCCGTCCGCGTGCCCCGGAGCGGCGGGTGAGCCGGGTGTAGCCGAGCCGGCCCAGGACCTGCCCGACTCCACCGAGCCCGAGCGCCCAGGCGGCCAGGTCGGTGGTGAGGCCGCGCTCCATGAGCAGCGGGACCTGGTTGACGGTGACCGCGAACGCGGTGAACGCGCCCAGGAACAATGCGGCGCCGAGCAGAAGGAACGCGCGGCTGCGCACGATCCGGGAGGGGTCATCGTCGGCGCCGTCTGCGATCCCGTCGGCGTTGTCGGTGGCGGGCTCGACCGGGTCCGGCCACGGGCCGCGGAGCCCGAACAGGTGGGCGGGGATGGTGATCGCGGCCAGGACCACGGCGAGCACCAGGTAGGTGCCCCGCCAGCCGAACGGGCCCAGCAGTGCCGCGGTCAACGGGGCGAACACGGTGCTGGCCAGCCCGGCCACCAGCGTCAGACCGGTCAGGGCGCGCACCCGGTCGCGGCCCCACCAGCGGGTCAGCGCGGCGAAGGCCGGCGGGTAGAACGTCGCAGCCTGGGCCACTCCGGCCAGCAGCCACGCGGCGACGAACCACGGCAGGGACCCGGCGGCGGCGATCGCCACGGTCGCGGGCACCGCGATCACCGAACCGGCGGTCATCACCCACCGGGGGCCGTGCCGGTCGAGCAGGCGACCGACCGGAATCCCGACCAGCGCCGATACCACCAGCCCGCCGGAGAACGCGGCAGTGATCGTGCTCAACGACCAGCCGGTGTCGGCCGCGATCGACGGAGCCAGCACGGGGAAGGCGTAGTAGAGCACGCCCCAGCTGGTGATCTCGGTGACGCACAGGACCACCAGCACCCGCCACAGGCCGCGCTGCGACAGACCACCGGGCGGCAACGGTGAGCCGGAGCCCACCGTTGCCGCCGTGTCGCGGTTCTCGGCCGCCACGTCGGGCTCAGGCCCCCGCGGCCGGTGCGCCCGCCGTCGCCGGTTCGCTCGGGGTCGCGCAGCAGCCGCTGCCCGCCTCGGTCTCGGCCGCGGAGGTGTCCTCGTCGAACAGCCCGGCCCCGCCGCAGACGCCGGTCTCGTTGAGCACCAGCTCGACCCGGGCCGCGGCCTCGTGGTCGCCTGCCAGTTCCGCGGCGATCGAGCGGACCTGCTCATAGCCGGTGCGGGCCAGGAAGGTGGGAGCGCGCCCGTAGCTCTTCATCCCGGCCAGGTAGACACCCGGTTCGGGCTGGGCCAGCTCCGCGGCCCCGTGCGGGTAGACGGTGCCGCATGAGTGCACGTTGGGGTCGATCAGCGGCGCCAGCCGGGTCGGAGCCTGCAGCGTCGGGTCCAGGTCCAGGCGCACCTCCGACAGCCAGTCCAGCTCGGGGCGGAACCCGGTCAGCACCACGACCTCCTCGACTCCCTCGACCCGCTGCCCGTCATCGGACACCAGCGTCCATGCCGTGCCACCGGCCTCGGAGTCGACCCGCTCGGTGCGGAACCCGAACACCGGAGTCACCAGCCCGGCCGCCACCGCCTGTTCCGCGCGCTGCCCCAGCGCGCCCCGCGCCGGGAGCTGGTCGGCGTCCCCGCCGCCGAACACCTGCCCGAACCCACCCCGGCGCAGCAACCACGACACCCGCGTGCCGGGCTCATCACGCACCAGGTCGGCGAACGAGGCCAGCGCGGTCAGCGCCGAGTGCCCGGACCCGGCGACGGCGACGTGTCGGCCGGCGTAGCGGGATCGCTCGGCCGGGTCGGTCAGGTCCGGCACCCCGGCGCGGACCCGCTGCCCCGCGGCGCGCTCACCGATCGCCGGCAGTCCGTCGCCACCGAGGGGGTTCGCCGAGGTCCATGTCCCGGACGCGTCGATCACCGCTCGGGCGGCGAGTCGTTCCTCCCCGGCACCGGTGTCGATGTGCACGACCAACGGCTCGGACCCGCGTCCGGCGTCGACGACCCGGTCCCGCCCCCGGCGCGCCACGCCGACCACCCGCGCTCCGGTACGGACACGCTCGCCCAGCACGTCGCCCAGCGGAGCCAGATAGCCGGCGACCCACTCGGCGCCCGTCGGGTACGCGCCCAGGTCCGGGGCGCCCCAGCCGGTGGGCTCGAGCAGTCGCTGCGCGGCCGGGTCGATCACCCACTCCCACGGGGAGAACAGCCGCACGTGGCCCCACTGCCGGACCGAGGACCCGGCCGAGTCACCGGCCTCGAGCACCAGCGGCTCCAGCCCGCGAGCGAGCAGCTCCGCCGCCGCGGCCAGCCCCACCGGACCGGCGCCGATCACCACGACCGGCAACTCGCGTTCCACCATCTCCGCCTCCATCGACCCAGATCGATTAACGAGCCGGAATGTATCGACGCGCATCGATTGACGCAACCATCGATCCACGTCGATACTTGCTTCCATGAGCGTGTCCCCGCTACCGAGCCTCACCGGGCCCGCCGACGACCAGGGCCAGCTCGACCCGGTCGACGCGGCCACCTACGCGGGCTGGTTCGCCTGCCTCGCCGAACCGGTCCGCGTCCGGCTCCTGCACGCCACCGCCACCGCCGCGGCACCGCTCTCGGTCGGACGCCTCGCCGAGCTGACAGGCATCAGCCAGGCCACCTGCTCGCACCACGTGCGCAGGCTCGCCGACACCGGCTTCCTCCTGCTACGCAAGGAGGGCACCACCACGCAGGTGTCGGTCAACCCCGCCTGCTGCACCGGCCTTCCGCACGCCGCCGACGCCGTCATGGGCATGCTCGGGCCCCGCCCCTGCTGCCCCGACGACGTCCCGGACGACGTCACCGTGCGCGCCATGACCGGCGCCGACTGGGACGACGTCCTACGCATCTACGCCGAGGGCATCGCCACCGGGCACGCCACCTTCGAGACCTACGTCCCCGACCGCGCCGACCTCGACGCCGGATGGCTGCCCGAGCACCGCTGGGTCGCCGAACTCGACGGCCAGGTGGTCGGTTGGACCGCCGCGCGCGCCACCTCGACCCGGCCCGTCTACCGCGGCGTCGCCGAGACCTCGATCTATGTCGCCGACGGTCACCGCGGCCGTGGCATCGGACGCGCCCTGATTCGTCAACAGGTTTGCGCCGCCGACGACGCCGGCCTCTGGACCCTCCAGACCTCGATCTTCCCCGAGAACCGGGCCAGCATCGCCCTGCACCACGCCGCCGGCTACCGCACCCTCGGCGTCCGCGAACGCATCGGCCAGCACCACGGCGTCTGGCGCGACACCGTCTTCCTCGAACGCAGACGCCCGGATTGAGCATCGAGACGGCGACCGAGGGGACAACCGCGCCGGATCCTGGGGGCCGCTCGGCCAGCCCTCCGCGGCGCCAATGGGGCCTGACCGGGCGACGGCGCCGTGTCGACCAGCACCAACTCCTACCCACCCGCTGCAGCCAGCCCATCAGCACGATCGTGGGCAGGAGGGGGCGGGCGGCGCGGTCGTCGAGTGCCTTGATCGAGCGTTGACAGATCGCCCGACGAATACCGCAGGGGTCGAATACATACCGTCCGCCAGCAGCACGAGCAGAGTTGCAGCCGAGGGACCTTGCAGTTCTATGACCTGCGAAGATCGTGGGTTCACCCAGTTGAGTCGTGCCTGCGCCGCCGGATAGCCATCGACCTGCCCTGATGACACAGGGGGAGCTCGACGTCCTCCTGGCCGCGGTATCGGCACTGCGGCGCGAAGGGCGCTGATCGCGTCGGCGACGATCCTGCGCGGGCCGACCGGCAGGTAGATGGTGTCGACCATCAGTGAAGCGCGCCGCTACTAGGGCAGGGACTTCGCTCACGCCAGCGAGGTGAGCCGAACTGTCAGGGTCACGCGGCACACTGAGTTCATGGGAGCCCAGGACGGCGGTGCCCGCGCCTATCTCAACGTGCCCTTCGCGGAGAAGGACGAGGCCAAGGCGCTGGGCGCGCGGTGGGACCCGACGGCACGCCGCTGGTACGCCCCGCCCCGGTCGAATCCAGGACTGCAGCGCTGGGCCCCGAAGCCCGGGATCCCCGAGCTGCTCCCCGGAGAGGACCGCGGGTTCGGCAGCGGGCTGTTCGTCGATCTCGTGCCGGCGTCCTGCTGGTTCACCAACGTCCGCTCCTGTATCGCCGCATCCGACTGGGAACGGCTGCGCCGGATGATGCGCGCCCGCGCGGGGGACCGCTGCGAGATCTGTGGCCGTGGGGAGGACCGGGAGCTGCGGCGCTGGCTCGAGGCGCACGAACGCTGGCACTACGACGAGCACCGCGGCGTGCAGGCGCTGCGCCGGTTGATCCTGTGCTGCAGATGGTGCCACCAGGCCACGCACATGGGCCTGGCCGAGGTACAGGGCCACGGCCAGGCCGCGCGCGAGCACCTGCGCCAGGTCACCGGCATGACCTCCGAGCAGGTTCAGGCCCACGTCGACATAGCTTTCGCGCGCTGGCACACCCGATCGGCGCGGACGTGGGAGCTCGACCTGAACATCCTCACCGAGGCGGGGGTCACCCTCGCCGCCCCACCCGATCACCGAGATCGCGCCGACTTCGCCCACCAGCAGGTCAGCCACCGCCGACGCCACGAACACCCGGGCGGCCGCGGGCCCGCGCCGACGGCGCCGACCCCCGGCCGCTCCCCCGACATCATGAGCGGCATCGCCGGTCCGATTCCCCCGCCCGCAGATGGTGGCGCGGGCCCGGCACCGCAGCGCCGACCGTGGTGGAGACGCCTCGGGAGCTCGGCTCAGTGACCACACCGCTGATCCGGCGTCGGGCTCCAGTGGGGCCCGGCCTCGCTGGCCTCGTGGTCGTCGGAAAGAGGTGTCGTTGACGTATGTGGCTGACCAATGGATCGAGGGAACAATCAGTGACCGAGAATGAGCGCCCGCCCGGGATAGAGGCAGTCGTCAACCTTCCAGCGTTCGAGTGGGATAGCGCCGAAGCGGTGGGCTATGAGACCGCGCAGGAGGCCATCAACGAGGTGATCGGCTGCCACACCGCCGCGCTCGACCGGGAGCGCCGCTCGGCCGAGCCCGATCAGACACGGATTCAGCAGCTTCGCGCCGAGATCGCAGCGTGCGTGCGGGACCAGCGCGGCCTGAACCCGCGGGACCGGCCGGCGATCCAGGCCAGCCGTGACACGCACAACCATCGGCTCGCCGCTCTGCGCGGCGAGGCGCGGTGACGAGACCGACGACGATGATTAATCGTTTGTCGTCCCGGTTTCGATTCTGCTGGGTGATCCGGTCACGGTTTGTCTGAGATGGCAGGACCTGGGCGGTAGAATCGTGGTGGAGAGTGGAGGTGAACGGATGACTACCGGCCCGGAGCGGGACCTGTCGGTGAGCGGCGTGCGAGAGCACTGGCAGACGATGGTCGAGCTCGGCGAGGCACTGCCCGGCACCGACCTCGCCACCGCGGCAGACGGGCTGCGCACGGCGTCCTGGCCCGCCGATACCCGGGCAGCTCCCATCGTCATCGACACCGACATCGGCGGCGATCCCGATGACGCGCTCGCGCTGGTCGCCGCGGCCCGGCACCAACCCGACCTCACGCTGGTGCTCACCGCTGATGAGACCGGCGGCACCCGAAGCGGCGCGGGGCAGCGGGCCCGCTTCGCCCGCTTACTACTCGACAGCGTAGGCCGGCCCGACGTCGCGACCGTGGCCGGCGCGAGCGCCGGCGGCACCGACTACTTCTGCGTCGAAGGCCTCACCCCGGCTGGCGTCGCCGCCCAGCCGAGCGGGCCCGCCGCGGTCCTGGACGCGGTTCGGGAAGTCTGCCGGAAGACGGACGGGCCGATCCGCTGGGTGGGGATGGCCCCAGTGGGCAACCTCGCCCACATCGTCGAGCACGTACCCGAACTCGCCGCCCGGCTGCAGGTCACGCAGATGGGCGGGGCGCTGAACTACCGCCACCCCGACCGCGCCGAGCACAACATCCGCCTCGACGTCGACGCCGCACACCATGTGCTGGCCGCGGTCGCCGACGGGCGCCTGGCTCGGCCGCGGCTGGTCACATCCGACGTCACCTTCACCCCGCAGATCGGGGTCGACGCCGACCACCCGATTCACCGCACACTCGCCGCAGCCGAGGAGGACAGCGATGGGTGGGCGTCGATCTTGGCCGCGCACCTGGACCGCTGGTATGCGAGCAATTACCCGTCCACGCTGCAGCACGACGCGCTGACGCTCTCGGCTGCGCTCGGGCTGCCGTTCGTGCGCTCGGCCGCCACCACTGTGGTCCTCGACGAGATCGGCCGGATGAGCAGCGACCCCGCCGGTGCGCCGGTGCGGCTGAGCGCGAGCGCGGACTACCCGGCGTTCATGACCTGGCTGGGCACGGCCCTCGACCCGGCCACCCCGGCCGGCGCGGCGTTGCCCGCCCACGTCGCGCGGCGGCCCGCCTGAGCAGCAGCCCCGGCGAGCAGCCCACCCCGGCGGGCGTCGATGAGCTCTGCCGGGCCTACGGGCTGACAGACCCGGGCCAGCAGGCCGCCGTCGCGGGCGCCTACACGGTGTTCAGCTCCCACCACGCCCGGTTCGTCACCGCAGTCGCCGCCGACATGCTCGACGACCTCCGCGGCGACGTCGACGCGGACCCCCACCGGCGGGTCGTGTTCCTGGGCCGCGACGGGCACTCCTACGCCGCAGCCGTGCGCGGTCTGGACCCGGAGTTCTTCACCCGGCACTGCAGCGAGATCGTCGTCTCGCGCGCCGTCGTGGAGGCCGCGCTGCAGGACCTCGAGCGCCACACCGGCGCCGAGTTCACCGCGGTCGAGGCGTTCCGCGTACGGGCCCGCGTAGAGCCCGAGCAGGTCGACGGCGCGTTCCAGGCATTGACCGACTACCTCGGCGACGCCGGCGTCGGGGTCCATGAGACCGGATCCGCGGTCACCGTGGTCGACAACAGCTTCAAGGGCACCATCCAGGAGCTACTCACCGCCGCCTACCCCGACACCACGTTCACCGGCCGCTACGCCCTGCACTCTGCGCACCCCGAGGACCCGCACCCCGGCACCAAGATCGGCTACGCCTTCCACCAGCCCGCCGGGCCGCGCTGGCAGGGCACCCCCGAACCGTCCCTACCGGCCGAGCCGGAACTAACCCTCGGCGCCGGCGACGCCGTCGCCGCGATCGAGCGCACCCTGCACGGACCGGACACCAGCCCCCGCGCGATCGGGCCCGACGGCCCGATCCAGCAGCCCCAGCGCACCATCGCCGACCCGCTGCGCGGCCTCAACCCCGCCCTGGTCCACCCCTCCTACCAGGACCCCGCCGTCCGCGAGGCCAGCAAGGCCGCCGCGCTGCTCGCCGTCTCCGACACCGCAGCCGCGGCGGCGGCCCGCTGGACGAGCCTGGACCCGGGAGCCATCGAGCAGGAGCGCGAGGACACCCGCGCCGCGTTCAGCGGACAGCTGCGCGCCTGGATCGACCACGGACCCGACCTCGACCCGCGCCTGGGCGAGCTCCTCGACAGCTTCGTCCTGCGCAGCGACCACGTCGTGCTCGCCGAGCTGCAGGACTCCTTCACCGCGGCCGGGCTCGACGTCGACGACGCCGCCCCCGTCTGGGCCGAACTCGCGGCCACCACCGACCTCACCGAGAAACGCGACGTCGCACTGCGCGCGCTCGACGCGCTCCAACCCGACCGGGTAGACGGCGCCGGCCAGGAGCCGGGAGCCGATCCCGACCCAGTGCACGGCGGAACGGAGCAGGAGCCCGAGACTGCGGGGACTGTGTTCGATCGTGCTGATGCGGCCATCGTGCAGATGCGGCAGGTCGCCCTGCAGAGCCGACTCCACCAAGCGCGTCACGCCCTGCTGCGCGGACGCACTGAGGAGTACCGCCACGAACGCACCGCGTTCACCGCGCGAGCCTACGACGACCAACTCCAGGTCGAAACCGCGCGACGCGCTCCAGAGCACGATGCGGTGATGGGCGTCGACGTTGAACGCGACATGGGCTACGACCCCACCGACGACTGATCGCGGCCCGGCGGGTGCCGGTGCCGCCGTCTCGTTCTCAGGTGCCCACGGCGGGTGGGGGCGTTGCACTCTGACCGGACCTCCCCGCTGCGCCCGATGCGCCGCCTGCCCGGCCCGAGTCGAGGGAGACAAGCCTCGCTGCGCTCGGTCGGCCTGGCGGCCGATCCCACCCCGATCGGGCGAGCACGGCGCCCCGGCCGGTCGGGGCGCCCCGGTCCCTGCGAGTGCGCCCCACCCCAGCCGGGGTCGGGCACACGAGAAAGGGAGCCGGACATGGCTAAGAAGTCCCACCCTGGCGACGGGATCAACGGCAAGGGCGACAAGGGCTTCGCCCCCGGCCGGGGGCGTACGCCGCTGCGCACCCTGACCGCGTTTGTGCGGGCGCTGCTGGGCGGGGTGCGGTAACCGTGGGCGAGATGTCGTTCCACGGGCCGGACGGAACCCATTGCACCGACCCGCTACAGCTCACGGGCCGGCGGCCGGTGGTCGATCTCGCGGCGCTGGGGCTGCTGTTCGCCCCGCCCGCGCTGTTCGGCGAGTTCTACCCGGCATCGCCGTGGAGCGGCATCTCGCTGCAGCCGGCCACCTTCGGCGGCGCCACCTCGGTGGCGCCGCCGCGGGTGGCGTTCCCGGCCGCGGTGAGCACCTTGATCGCCGACACCGAGGTAGTCGCGGTGAAGTTCTCCGGCGGCATCGACAGCCTCGCCGTCCTGGCGCAGGTCTGCCGCGCCGGCAGCAGCGGCCGCCGCGTGGTCGCGGTGACGGTGGACCTCGTCGACGACGACGGAGTCCACGCCGCCGACACCGCCCGCCGGTTGGTCCACGGCCTGGGCCTGGACTGCGAACTGGTCGTCATCGACCCGGCTCGGTGCCGCCCGGAGATCAGCGCTCCGTGGTCACCGGTCGGGCCCCGGCTCGACGCACTGCCCCAGTTCAACGCCCTGGTCGCCGAGGCGGCGCACACGGCGGGGGCGGGGGTACTGCTCTCAGGGGACGGCGCGGACGAGGTGCTCGAGGTTCCTCCCTTCGCCACTACCGCGATCGCCTCGGCACGCGGGCTGCGCGCCGCAGCCCGCTACGTCGCCGACATGTCCGGCAGGGGAGGGGGTCTGCTCGTCGAGCTCGCCGCCGCTGCGGCTCCGGCGCTGCCCTCGGCAGCGCGGGCCCGCGCCTATTGGGCGCTGTCCTGGCAGGACACCCTCGGTCAACCGGCCAGCCCGGTGCTGGCCGACCCATTCCGCGGGATCGCCGCCGAGTGGGCCAGCGCGTGGTGCACGGCCAGGACCGAGGGACACATCGCGGGCGGCGGGAGCTGGGCGGATCAGGCGGCGTGGGACGCGGTCTGGCCCCACGACCGGCTGCTGCCGGCCGGGGCCGTCGCGGAGGACTCGCCCTTCCTCGCTGAGGCCGTCCTCGCCGCGGCGCAGCAGCTCGGCGCCGCCGACCGGTTCGACCCGGGGCTGCCGACGCCGTATCAGCGGTGCAAGGCCGCAGTGGTCGAGTTGTTCGAGCCGGCCCAGCGCCCATGGTTACCCCGGCACAAGCAGTACTTCCGTCACGCCCTTGCCCGGCTCACCCGCGGCCGCACCACCACCGCCGAGCGCGCCATCGCCGCCGGCCTCATCGACCCCGACGCGTGGGCCGCCAACACCGACCTCGCGGTCACGATGATGGTCGCTGCGGTCGAGGACTGGCTCACCGGCGCCGACGCGATCGGCGCCCACATCCCAGGAGTGTCCCCATGACCACACACCCGACAGCCATCCCGGCCCCTGCCATCACAGCTACCACCATTTCGGGTGGACCACGGCCGGTGACCAGGCCATCCTGGGGAGCCCGCTCGACGAGCGCTCACCGGGACGGAGCCGCGATGACGCCCGCACGCCTCCTGCGGCCGCTGGCCGAGCACGACCACCCCGCCGTGCTCGCGCTCGTCGATGCCGACCGGGTCCCCGGCCAGCCCGCCGCAACCGGTGAGCGCCTGAGTGAGGCCCTGGCCGGGCGCTCTCCTGTCGACAGCGGGTGGTGGGACGAGCTCGACGCCCTACACCACGACGTCGCCGTCGACGACGACGGTCACGTGCTCGGGGTGATCGCCTCCGGCTGGCGTGCCCGCGACACCACCACGGTGATCCTCTGGTGTCACGCCGGCGAGGACACTGCCACGCTGCTCGACCTGATCGAACACGCGCTGGCGCGACACCCCGACTCCGACGCCGAAGCGTTCAGCTTCGCCACCGCACTCGGACTCGGCCTGGAGGCCCTACCCGTGCGGCACCGCGGGGCGACCGACGCCGCCCTGCACAAGGCCGGATTCACCGGCGCCGACACCTGGGCCTACATGCGCCGCGACCTGGCCCAGCCCGCCCCACAGCCCGGCCGGGCAGGCTGCACACCGATCACGGTCGGCGAGAGCTCCGACCTCGACGGCTGGCAGGTTGACGCGACCGGACCCGACGGTGACCGGATCGGGCAGGCCCTGCTCGCCCGGCCCGTCGACGGGATCAGCGTGCTGTTCTGGATCGAGGTCGAGCCCTCGCAGCGGGGAACCGGACTCGGACGCCGACTGCTCGACGCCGCGACCGACCTCGCCCGGACCCACGCCGCGACCGAGGTCATCCTCTACGTCGATGACGACGACCCCGGCAGCGCGCGAGACCGCACCGCGGCCACCGCGCTCTACCGCAGTAGCGGATTCGACCTCGTCGACCGGCTGCACTCCTACGTGCGCCCGCGCACCCGATGACCGGCGGCGCGGAGCGTCAGTAGGTCCAGCGATCGAGTGCGCTGCCGCCGGCCCACATCATGTTCATCCGGTCCGCGAGCCGGGTGTATGCCTCTTCCTCGGCCGGTGTCAGCACGACGTCGCCCCGGGTGCCCTGCAACCGGGCGGTGAGCAGCTCGGTGTCGGCGGTGGTGGCCAGGTCCAACAGCCCGTTGACCCGGGCGAACGCCTCGACCAGCTCGCCGCCCGATGGTGGGGTCGTGAACGCGCCGCCGCTGGCCTCGGCGCCGGCGGCGATGGCCTCGGCCAGTTCACTGCCCGGCGCCATCGCTAGCGTGTGCCCCAGACACATCGCCGCAGCCGAGAGCAGCGCCAGGTCCCCGGCGTCGAGCTCGACGAGCCGCATCGGCCGATGCTCGTAGTGCCCGTCGGCCCCGAACAGCAGCGGCAGCGCCGCCGCGGAGGGATGCGAGCGGGATTGCGTCGCCGCGATCAGGTGCTGCACCCGGTTCAGCGCGTCCAGGGCGACCCGCCCGGCCAGCGGGACCGGCAGCACCGCGGGCCCGTCGGGGTCGTCCTCCTCCCACACCGCCAGGGTCAACAGCAGCTCCTCGACCCGGGCCAGCTCGGCGATCAGGTCGTCACCGAGGTCGGGGACCAACCGCCGCACACGCGCTGGCGGGCCCACCGCCTGCCCTGTCTGCTCGCACTCGCCCACCCGTCGCTCCTCACTGGATTCGGCGCCCGAGGTGGACGGCCGCCGGGCACGCTAGCCCGCAGCACCGACAACCGCGGGCGAACAACGACCATCACGTCCGAACGGCTCAGTCCGCCCATGTCGGATCCTGTGCCACGAACCGCAACGTCATGGCCAGGTAATCGCGCATTGTGTACGCGTGGTCATTGACCGGGCGCCGGGTCTGTCGGGGTCCGGGCTACGTACTCACATACCGAGCCCGCGACGGGGCCAGACCTGATGACGACGGCGGGGCCAGATCACTTGACGGGACCACGCGGCTTCGCCTGCGGCAGGATCAGGGCCATGCGGAACCCGTTGACCATCGCCGCGGCCCAACCGTGGTGTCGACCGGGCGAGATCGCCAAGAACACCCGCGCTCACGCAGCCCTGGTCCGTCAGGCCGCGTCACGCGTGGTCGTGTTCCCGGAGCTATCACTGACCGGCTACGACCTGGCCGCGCGGCCCCTCAGCCCCGAGGATCCCGTGCTCGAACCGCTCCAGGAAGCTTGCGCCGAGACAGGCGCCCTCGCGCTGGTCGGAGCGGTAACCCGTCAAGCGGACCGTCGCTACATCGCCGCACTCGCCATCGAACCCGACACGATCACCGTCGCTTACCGCAAGACTTGGCTGGGAGGCAACGAAGCCGAGCACTTCGCCAGGGGCGACGGCCCCACGGCGCTCGCCGTCGACGGATGGCGGCTCGGGCTGGGAATCTGTAAGGACACCGGGTCAGCGCAACACACCGCGGGCACAGCGGCGCTCGACATCGACGCCTACGTCGCCGGGGTCGTCCACCGACCCGACGAACTCGCCGAGCAAGAGGCTCGCGCAACCGTGATTGCGCGGAGCTGCCAGGCCTACACAGCGATAGCCAGCGCGGCCGGCGCCGTCGGCGAGAACTACCCCGACACTTGCGGCGCGTCCGCTATCTGGGGTCCCAACGGCCTGGCTATCACGCGCGCCGGCCGCGAACCCAATGACATCGCGCGAGCGACGCTCTTCCAATTCTCAACCCACCCGCACAGCCCCACCCGGGGCCAGATCTGAGACTCAGACCGGTCAGTGGTCAACGGCGAATGGACTCCACAATACGCATCGATACCGTCGGCGTTGCCCGCCGCAACTGCGCCCACACGGTGTTGCTGCGCTCGTTGAACATCGCCGCGGCCTGGGCCAGGATCGCCCTTACCTCGACGCCGTCGACGCCGCGGCCGGCCAGCTCCCGGACCAGGCCTGCCGTGCGACCCTCACCCACGGCAGCCCGCTTCGCCGGGGCCGCGCCGGGCGAGACCTCGATGTGGGCGACACCGCAGTCGTGCATGCGTCCTCGGCGGCCGACGCTGTCGGTGTCCGGCGCTAGGTTCAGCGGTCGTGAGTACCGCATCAGAGGGCGCCGGCGATCACGTGCCGACGGTCGGGGAGCGTCTGCGCGCGGCTGGGCTGAGCGAGACCAGGATCGCCGCGCACCTGACGAACAAGGTCCTGACCCTCGACGGCGTCGTTGTCGCCGATCTCGACCAGAAGGCACCACCAGGCAGCAGGATCACCATCGGAGCCAGCTGAGTGCACCATCGCGGTCAGTGCCCGGGCCCGCGCGACAGCGCCCCGCCAGGCCGGCCGCGGGGATCGTGCGGCCCGTCCGGGCCCTCCAGCATCGCCGCGGCCGCGGCGAGTGCATCGCGTCGCACCGGGGCGGGCACTGCGTCGAGGGCTCGCATCACCGAGTCGACGAGCGCGGCCAGACAGAAACCCACGTCTTGGCCACGCCAGCCGGCGTAGCTTCCCTGCGCGGCGGCGTGGCGCAGTGCAACCCCGAACTCGGCCAGCCGGTCCTTGTCGGCGCGTAACTGGTCCGCAGCCCGCTCTTGTGCCGCGTGCGCCACTACCGACCGGCCGAACGAGGGTCGTCAGGACCGGCGGGGCGCCCGTGGGAGCTGCTCGGGCGCGGGTCGAGGGCGATCCGGATCGCGTTGGCCAGGTCCCGTACGGCTCTGCGAACCGGAAGTGGAACCGCGCGGCCCGCGTAGAGCTCGGTCGCCGCCGCGCGGAGAACCTCGCCGGCACGGATCGCGACCTCACGGTCGGTGATCAGGGAGGTACCGGACTGGATCAGCCCTGCGATCGTGCGTAGAGCCCGCGCCTCGGCTTCGGCCTCGGCGTCGACCGCGCCGTCGCCACGTCCATAGCGACGTCTCTCGCCCATAGCCCGCCCCTTGTCCGCCTCGGAAGTGGTCGCCGCGGCCCGGCACTGAAACGCTCTCCCCGTCCCGGCGCCGGGTCCGCCGCGCGGCAGGAGACTACCAGGAAGGGGAACAAACGTTCGAGTGATGTGGTGTTGTGCACCCAGCCCACGACCGCGAGGGACTCTTCCTCCGGGGACCCAGCTGGCCCGGAGCGCGCGCCGGAGAGCCCGACACGGATACGGCCGGTCGCGCGGGTGCAGGACCGTCTCGGGCCTAGCGAGGCTTCGCCGGCGGGCGGCGGCGAGGAACCCGGCCCGGGTCCGACCGGGTGGGACGTCGCCTCGCTGGCGCTCGGTCGCCTGCGGCGATCCCACTCCGGTGCGGACGAGCCGGAACCCCCGCCGTCCCTGCGGGACCCGCCGGTGGGCCGCGCTGGTGCAGGCCCGTTCCTGCACCGCGCACCCGAAAGGCCCGCACCGTGACCGAGCACCAGACCGCCCCAGCCGGGACCGCCCCAACCGAGACCGCCGCAGCTGAGACCGGCACCGCAGCCCCGGGGCTGCGGATCACCCACACTCCCGCTGAGGGAACGCTCCTGGAGGGCACGGCCCGCGGGGACGGCGTCAACCGCGTCCTGCGCGCTGCTCCGATGCAGTGGAAGTGGTCGCCCACCCTGCACCAGTTCTACGTACAGCGATCCCGCGACCGGGTCGTCCCGGACCGGCATGGCATCGACGCGACCGCGACCGCCCTGCGGGCGGCCGGGCACACCGTCACCGTGGAAATCGACGTCGAGATCGGCGCGCCGACACGCACCGTGCAGGAGCGGGAAGCCGACCGCGAGGACCGCACCGACCGGCGCGTGGACATGCTCGCGGCGCGTTCAGAGCGCCGCGCCGGCGAGGCCGCCGCCGCGCGGCAGGCCCGCGACCGGATCACCGAGCACATCCCGTTCGGCCAGCCGATCCTTCTCGGACACCACTCGCAGCGGAGATCCGAGCGCGACGCCGAGCGGATCCACAACCTGACCGGCAGAGCCGTCCACGCCGACGAGGCCGCCCGGGAGGCGACCCGGCAGGCCGGTGAAGCCGCCGCGGGTCAGCGCCACCGCGACGCCCTGCCGGTGACGCTGCGGCGCATCGAGAAGCTCGAAGCCGAGGAGCGCGGCTACCGCCGCATCCTCGACGGCTACGAACGCCCGTCCTACGACGGGCGCGGGCAGGTCCTGTACGCGAATCGGCACGACCCGGCGACCGGCCAGTACCGGGTGGACACCCAGGCCCGCCTCGACGACGTGCTGGCGCAGCTGGAGCACTGGCGCGGCCACGTCGCCCGCCTGCAGGCCGAAGGGCAGAAGGTGTGGAGCCGCGCGGACTTCGCCAAGGGTGACTGGGTGCGGATGCGGGATGGCTGGGGTCAGGTCGTGCGGGTCAACCCGCGGTCGGTGAGCGTGCCGCACCCGATGGGCCTGGACTGCACCTGGAAGATCACCTACGACAAGGTCCTCGACCGCAAGTCCCCCGCGGAGTTCGAGGCCCTGCGCCACGCGACGATGACGAACCGTCCCCCGGACGAGCCCGGCACAGACCGGGCATGACGCGAGCGGACATCGAAGTGCCTCACCGCCAGGTAGTGGTGGTGAGGGCGCCCACGCCTCTCGACCGGCCATCGGTTTCAACATTCAGCGAGACCCGCAGACTGTGGGTCTCGCTGCCGTGGGCGACCTGCCGTGACCGATCCCGGGGCGCGGTGGTGCCGGCGATGGGCACTCGTGGACAGGCCGGTCACCTGGGTGACGCCCGGAGGCGAGCAGACCGCGGACGGGGCGAGCGGCGATGGACCGGGCCCCGTTCCGGTGCGGGTGGGACGCAGCCTCGCTGCGCTCGGACGCCTGCGGCGTTCCCGACCCGACCGGAGGAGCCCGAACCCCCGCCGTCCCCTGACGGGGACCCCGCGCACGGCCCGCTCGGGTCAGGCCGCGTCACCTGACCGACCTGACCCGAGGAGCCACGATGACCGTCCCCACCCTCCGCACTGCCGCCGAACTCGTCGCGGCGCTGCCGCTGCTGATCGGGTTCCACCCTGCCGAGTCCGTGGTCCTGGCCGCCATCGGCGAGGACGGGCGCATCGACCTGACGGTGCGCGCCGACCTGGAGCCTGTCGGCGGGTTCGGGCCGGGGGCCACGGAGATGCTGGCGTTGATCCCGAAGACCCACCGCCACACCGCAGCACTGGCGGTGATCAGTGCTCAGCCCCGCAGCGACGCCCTCGACGACCTCGCCCGCGCCGCCGTCGCGGCCGGGATCAGGGTTGCGGTGAGCGTGTACGCCACCGCGACCACGCCGGGCGCGCAGTGGACGTGCTGCTGTGGGTGCGGCGAGTTCGGGCGGGTGCCCGAGCAGAACACGCACCTGCAGGCGCAGGCGGTGTTCAACGGCCAGCGGACCCTGCCCGACCGTGACGCCGTCGCCGAGGTCCTGCGACCCGACGACGAGCACACCCTGGCCCGGCGGGCACGGCTGCTGCTCGCCCCCGGCCCGACCGGCCCGGCACTGGACCTCGAGCGGGCCATCGATGGGTTCCTCGCCGCCGGGGTCCTCACCGACGCCGCGGTGGTCGAGCTGGTTCGGTCGCTGCGCGACACCGACCGCAGCGTCGCCGTGCTCGCCGCCCGACCCGGGGACCTACGGCTGGTGCTCGAAGCGCTCGTGCGTGCGACACCGGCCGCATGGGCGGCCGGACCGGCCGCGTTCCTGGCCCTGGCCGCGCTACTGCACGGCGACGGGGTTCTGGCCGACCTCGCGGCCCAGCGCGCCGTCGCCGCCGACACCGGCGCGAGATTTCCCCAGCTCGTCGCCCGCCTGGTCGCCACCTACCCGAGCCCGGACACCGTCCGCGAGCTGCTCACCGCCCTCTGACCGGTGAGACGGCGCGGACCGAGCACCGGCCCGCGCCGTGGCCCCCGGCCCCGAGGGAGGCATCGGGGCCCGACCCATTCCCACACCCAGCACCACGAGACGGAGAACCGACCCATGTCTGTGCAGAACCTCGCCGACCCCGAACTGGTCCAGTGGCTCGCGCTGATCGACCTGACCGAGACCGGGCTGGCCCACACCCCCGCCGAGCTGATGACCGAACTGGACCGCCGGTTCGGCGAGGGCGCGATGGAGCGCCTGGCCCAGCATGCGACCCAGTTGCGCGCGGACCCGTTCGAGATCGTCACCGCCGCGTTCACCGACCCGACTGAGGTCATCGCCACCGCCCGCGGAACGCAGGGCGAACCGATGCCCGCGCGAGGCGACGCCGAGGTACGCGATGCGGCGGAGTACTTGCCCGACGCGCTGGCCTACGCCGCCTCTGTGACACGGCGCGCCACGGGCGCCGGCCAGCCGAGGTTGACCTCGCTCACCTCGGCGATCATGGCCGAGGCCCTGATCACCGCAGGCTGGCCGCCTCGTCGGCCGGCTGCCGACCGGGTGTAGCCCGACCAGGCTGGCCGGGGTGCCGGGGGCCCCGGTTCATCTCGGCGGCTCGGTGTACGGGATCTGTGCGGCAACGGCGCGCCCGCTGCGCTGGGCGTCGCGGATCTGATCGGTGCGGTCGTCGCCGAACAGATCCACCTGTGACACCGCGAGCACGACGAGCCGCCCGCGCCGGGCCGCGGTGGCGTGCCAGCCGGCGGGGGCGGCGGCGCCGAGGTCCCCGCTGTAGAACAGCTCCCCGCCGGCATGCACGTCGAGTAGCCGACCGGTCCGGTCGACGCGGGCCGACCAGCCCTCCAGGACGGGCAGCTCCACCAGGTCGCTGGGTTCGTAGCCGGTGAGCAGGTCGAATCCGCGGCCGAGCAACATCGCGAGGACGGCGTCGACCGGTTCGGCCCCGGCGTGCGGGTCGGCGGTGTGCACCGTGACGGCGAAGGTGACCGTCAGGGTGGCGACCTCGCCCAGGTCCGGCCGGGCGGCGTCGCTGACCAGTCCCGGGCTGGCCCAGATCGTCACCTCGTCAATCACTGCCTCCATCACCGCGGCGGGACCGGATACCCCTGACCTGTCCGGCGCCCGGCTCGATCGAGCCACCCGGCAAGAGGCGAGCACGCCGGTCTGGGCCGGGCCCGGCCATCGTGCCGTCTGCATCGCCGGGCGGCGACATCCTTGCGGTCTAGCTCACCCCGAGGGTCAGGGGCTTGTCCGGCGCGGTGTGCCGGTACGCGTCCTTCGTGGAGCTGGGGTGACGAATCGCCCGAAGGCAGCACACCCGTGGCGGGGCGAGCGCCGATGAATCGGGTCCCCGTTCCGGTGCGGGTGGGACGAGGCCTCGCTGCGCTCGGACGCCTGGCGGCGTTCCCGACCCGACCGGAGGAGCCCGAAACCCCCGCCGTCCCTGCGGGGACCCCGCCACCGGCGTGCTGGGGCAGGCCGCGGTTCGCACACAACTCCACACCGAAGGAGGCCAGCGATGGCCAACGACGTGCCGACGATTGACGGCGTGCCCCTCGACCTGCACCCGGTCAGCCTGGTCAGCTTCGAGGACGGCTGCTCCGACAGCCCGGCGTTCGTGCCCGGGCACCACGACGCGGGCGACACCGTCCCCTGCCCCGGCTGCGCCGGCGAGCACCGGATCGAACGCTCCCTGCAGACCGAGGAGGTCACCAACATCGAGATCCGCACGGTCGAGCCCGAGGAGGACGAGCCCGGGCAGTGATCCGCCACCCCACCTCCGGACGGGTGGCCCCGAACCGGGGCCACCCGCCCCTCGTGTCGGAAAAGTCGCCGCGCGTGGCTCACACGGGACCACCTCGGCGACACCCGGACTCCACCTGACCCCGTGCGCTACCCGACATGGGTCGCGCAGGCGGTTCAGCCCGTTCTGTCTGCCCAGACGCGGCGTCGCGCCCGCCACCGTCCGATCAGGGCGACGACCATGAGCGTGGCGGCGGCGACGGCGAGCCGCACTGAACCCTGCGCCGCGGGCGCCCGGGCGGGTTCCACCACACCCCAGCAACCCCGAGGAGTCACCGTGCCCGTGTCCGTGCAGGTCTGCGCCCCCGTCAACCCGGCCGGCGGGTCGGCGAACAACCCGGAGGCCGCCCCACCGGTGCGGGTGTCGTCCCGGAACTACCGCACCGGGTCGGCCGTCCGGCGGGAACCGGCCGCGGTCGGCACCACCCTGGTCGTCGTCGACGACCAGGGCCACGAGCTCGGCGGGCACGTCGCCGGCACGTGGACCAGCTTCAGGGTCACCCCGGCCCGCGCGGGCAGCGCCGACGCGGACGAGTAGGTCCGCCGTGCCCGCCGTACCGGCCCAACGCGGCCGCCCAGGCGCAGACGGTGCGGGAGGCGGCGGTGACGGTGTTCGCCGAGCACCCGGACCTGCTCGAGCTGGGCGTCAGCCTCGAGGGGTGGTTCCCGACCGGCGGTTGATCGCCGGGCACGACGACGGCCCGCCACCGGTGCCCCGGGTGCGGACCGTCGAAGATTCCGGGCGTCAGCCGGCGGTGAGCAGGCCCACCAGCTCCGCGAGGGGCAGCTGCCAGGCCAGGAGCACGGCCAGGGCCGCGAGCAGGATGGCCAGCAGCCACCGCACCAGCTCCCGGACCCGGGCGAACACGACCGGGTCGTACGGTGCGCTGATCAGCAGGTACAGGACCGTGAGCAGGCCGACCGGGCTACTTGCATCGCCGGCCAACCTCCGGTTCTGTAAGGTGGGTTTGGACCAGGTCATTCGACTACCTCTTTCCTTGGCGGAATTGGTTCACTTGAATTGACCCGGGAAACAGCGGGCGGGGCCCTCACCCCGCCCGCTCTTCCGTTTCCGGGGTGCCGCCCATAGTAGCGGGGTTCCCCGGCGGGCCCGTCGTGCAGACCGCCCTGCACGGGCCCCGCGGGGTGGACGGTGCGGTGCCTGGCCCGGGTCGCGTAGGCCGAACCGGTGGTCTAAGACCCAACGGGGTTGCGCCCACGCCGGGATGCTATTTACTCTCCCGTGTTGCCAGGAAGGACTTTCTGCGTTCCTATTTTTCAAGCTATTAGGAGCGTTACTGCCGTCCGGTTACGCCGAAAGCATGATTCAGAGATTTTTCTGGCCGAGCCTGTTCTGGGGCCTCGACCGGCGGCGGCGAAGGGCGAGTATCGCCCACGTGAGCCTCGACGACGTCACCACTCGACCGCGGGCCGGCGGAAGACCGCGGAGTTTCTCGACCAGATCGCCGAGCGCGTCCGGGTCGCCGAGCACCGCCTGTCGTAGGTCACCGCCAAACCGGTGGTCGCCCAGCTGCTCCGGGAACGCCGCCGCGACGACGCCGACGTCTGCCACCAGAAGTACGCGCCGCACGGGACGGTGATCGAGTTCCCGGCCGACGACGTCACCACCTACGACCCGCGGCCGCGGCACGACCTCTAGAGAGTGATCAACGAGCCCCCGGCCACCAGCAGGTACGTCGCCGGTGAGGTGGGCCGACCCATCCTGTCGCTGGTCACCGGATCAGTGTGCCCTGAGGCGGCGGCGGGGCACATATGCTCGCCGTGAGGTCAGGGCGGCAGAGCGAGCAGTTCAGGAGCCGGACCGGTACCGGCCCCCGGCCTGGGCGGTGGGGACGTGGTGACTCTGCACCCCGCCCGCGGGCTTGCCCGGCGATGCCCCGCCTGCCCGCAACCGACCGGGTGAGACCACCCCTGCGGTCGAGGAGGCCGGCGCCGGTGGCGACGAGGTGGTCTCACACCGGTCGGGCGAGCGCGGTGCCCCGCCGCGCCCGCGGTCGGGGTGCGGGCGAGTCACGTCCCACCGCACCAGGCGGTGGGACCGCCCCGGCCGATGGCCGGGGGTGCCGACCCGCTCGTGAGGAGTCACTTCGATGGATCTCGAGACGATGGACACCACCGCCCGCAACGCCTCCCTGCAGGAGGTCGCGGAGCTGCTGGAGACGCAGAAGACCGCCAAGCACGACGTCGTCGCGGCCGCGTCGGCGCTGGAGTGCCGCGGCGGCACGATCCGGGTCCGCGGCAGCTATCAGCGCCTCGACCTCGATGGGGTCAGCACCGGTGACGCGCTGCTGACCCCGACCCGGCTGGCCGAGGCCAGCGTCGCGGACAAGCTGCGCATCCCCACCGACTACCTGCGCCGGATGCGCGCGGAGAACGTGGAGCTCTACGACCACAACGTCAACGGCTGGCTGCGCCACCAGCCCGAGCGCCGCTTCCTGATGCGCGGCCTCGTCGACTCCCAGGGCGAGGGGTTGTTGCGGGCGATGTTGTCGGACTCGTTCCGCATCGTCGACAACCTCGACGTCCTGCTCACCGCGCTTCAGGGCATCGAGGCCGCCGGCGCGCAGGTCGACATCGCCCAGGCCGACCTCACCGAGTCGCGGATGTATGTGAAGGTGCGCTCGCAGGCGATCTCCGCGCTCGCCCCGGGCCTGCTCCGCAACTACGTCTCCCCGTTCTCCCGGGCTCGCGGCGCGGACAACCCGCTGGTTTTCGCCGGGTTCGTCATCTCCAACTCCGAGATCGGGCACGGCGCGTTCACTCTGTCCCCGCAGATCACCGTCGAGATCTGCGACAACGGCATGACGATGACGAAGTACGCCGAGCGGGAGGTCCACCTCGGCGGGAAGCTCCCCGCCGGGGTGGTGCGCTTCGCCGCCGACACCCAGAACGCGGCGCTGGAGCTGGTGAAGAAGACCACCCGTGACGCGGTGGCGACGTTCCTGAGCCAGGACTTCCTCGACGCCCGCGTCGCCGAGCTCACCGCCGATGCGGGGGTCGAGATCGGTGACCCTGCGCCGGTGATCGAGCACGTCGCCACGGCTCTGCGGTTCTCCCAGCAGGCGCGGGAGTCGATCCTGCGCCGCTTCACCCAGGGCGCGGACATGAGCTCGGGCGGGGTGCTGCACGCGGTCACCGCCGCCGCGCAGGACATGCCCGACGCCGACGAGGCCTACGCCCTCGAAGCGGCCGGGGTCCCGGCGATGCAGCGGGCCGCCGCGTTCGCCCGCACCCACTGACCCCCTGCCATCGGCTGCGGCCGGGCCCGCACCCGCGGGCCCGGCCGCGCCGACCCAGCCCTGGTCACCGCCGTCCCCGTCGTTCCATCCTGGTCAAGGAGTACTGATGACAACCCTGTCCGACATCCAGCGCATCTTCTCCGTCCGCGGCATCAATCCCGACCGGATCTCCTGGTCCCCCGCCGGCTCCGCGTTCGTGCTCGCCACCGCCTGCGGCGGCTACGTGCGGTTCGCTCCCGTCGAGGACGGCACCACCCGCAGCGGCTGCGCCTATACCGCCCACAACGCCATCGGCGAGCAGACCGGGCAGGGCGGCTGCGCCTCGACCGCGCCGGAAGCGCTACTCCCGGCATTGCGGCCGCTCCTGGACCCACCCGAGCTGACCTACCTGCCCGACCGGGCCAGCACCGCGCAGCTGCAGGCCCTGCGCGACCTGGGGAACCCGGGCGAGCACCGCCCGTTCGCGCTGCACCTGGACTCGCCCGGCGGGCGGTGGATCCTGGCGCTGTTCGTGGCCTGGCTCGACCTCGCCGACACCGATACCGACGGGGACCCGGCCGGGGACGCTCCGATCAACGGCGGGGACCTGGTCACCGCACCCGGGCGGGGCTTCGCCGCGATCGGGCTCAGCGAGGACCTGAGCCTGCACGAGCTGGCCGTGCGCATCGACCGTGGCCGCGCCGCGGCGGGCGAGCATCCCGCGGTCGGTCTCATCGAGACCTGCCTCGACACCGAGCGCGAGGACCGCGGCGGTGACGACGCCGGTGACGTCGCCGGCGGGAACCGGGACCTGGCCCGCGCCATCGCCGAGGCGCTGCGGTGCGACAACCAGCTCGTCACCTACCGCGCCCCGGGTCACCGCGCGGACGGGCCGGACAACGAGGACCGAGCCGGGTGGGCCGAGGCCGCCCTGGACGCGGTCATCGCCCGTACCGGGGACGCGCGGTCCTGCTACCGCGACCCGGACAGCCTGTGGGAGGCCGGCGGGGACCTGGTGGCGAACCTGATGCATCTGGCCGACCGGGCGGGGCTCGACCCGCAGCTGCTCCTCGAGGCCGGGCACGAGCGGCACCGCACCGAGCACGTCTGCAGCCACGACGCGCGGACCTGCTCGATCCCCGGCTGCCGGCTGTGCGAGATCGCCGCCTGAGCGCCGCGTCCCGTGTTGGTGGGCCGTCGAGAGCCGCGTGGCCCACCAACACAGGCACGAGGGGGTGCGAGGCGTTGGGCTGCTGGTGCACGCCCCGTGGCCGTGGGGCGCGCACACGCTGGCAGCCCCGGGGCGCGGCGCGTCGATGAACCTGCCGCGAGGTCCCCCGCGGGTGAACCCGCCCCTCACCACCGGTGCTCGGCCGCCGGCCCGGTGCGGCGGGTCCACGCCGGAGCGACCACGGCAGAACCCCCGCCCGGCCACACCCCGCGCCGCCGGAAGACGCGGTGCGCCCCCGGCCCACGGGGGCGCACCCGCCGGGCCCTGAGACCCGGCCGGGGCGAGCACGTACCGACCGGAGGTCGCGATGACCGCAGAACCGATCACCACCAGCGCCACCCACGCCAGCACAGCTGGCGACGCCGCCACCGGACAGGTGGGTGAGCTGCTCATGGTGGACCCGACCACGTTGGAGCTGGAGGTCAACACTCGCAGCGACGTTCGTCTGGACCCGCACTTCGTGGCTTCCATCCGCGATCGCGGCGTGCGTGAGCCGATCTCGGTGCGGCGCCGCGGCAGTGACGGTGTCCTGGTGGTGCGCAAGGGCCAGCGCCGGACCCTGGCCGCGGTCAAGGTGGGGCTGCCCCAGGTGCGGGTACTCGTCGAGCCGGAACCGGCCGACGGGCAGCAGACGGCGAAGGACGCTGAGGTGGAGCGGATCGTCGATCAGCTCACCGAGAACCAGCACCGCGCAGCGATCAGCGACGCCGACGAGGTCGGCGCGCATCAGCAGCTGCTCGGGCTGGGCCTGAGCGAGGCGCAGAGAGCGAGGGTGACCCGGACCCCGGCCAAGCGGGTCCGTCAGATCACCGCGGTCGCGGCCAGCGAGCTCGCGGCCGCGGTGATGGGCCGCTACGACCTGGACCTGCTGCAGCTGCAGGTGATCGCCGAGTTCGACGACGACACCGAGGCGGTCAAGGCGCTGACCGTCACCTCCCAGCAGAGCCCGGCCCAGTTCGAGCACCTCGCGCAGCGCCTGCGCGATGAGCGCGACGAGCAGGCGCTGCGCGCAGCCAAGGCCGCCGAGCTCGCCGAGGCAGGAGTGACGGTCGTCGACACTGACGACCACGACGACGCGACCATGCTGGACCGGCTTCGCCCCAGCGAGGACGACGCCGAGGGGACGCCCCTGACCGAGGAGGCCCACCAGGGCTGCCCCGGCCATGCCGCCGACGTCGCCACCTTCCGGCACTGGCGCGACGGCACACAGGTCCGGGTCACCTACCTGTGCCTGTCCCCCGACGAACACGGCCACCACCCGCGCTACAACCCCTCTGCTGCCGCCACCGGCGGCGCGGGCCGCGCACCCGCCGGTGAGACCGAGGAGCAGAAGGCCGCGCGGCAGGCCGAGCGGCGCCGGGTGATCGCCAACAACAAGGCGTGGGACTCCGCGGAGGTGGTCCGCCGGGACTGGCTCACCGCGCTGTTCGCGCGCAAGGCCGCCCCGAAGGACGCCGGGCGCTACGTCGCCGCCGAGCTCGGGCAGGGCGATCACGACCTGCGCCGGGCGATGGAGTCCGGCAACGCCCTGGCCTGTGCACTGCTGGGCCTCGACGAGCCGCGAGGGGGCGGCTACTACAGCGGCGTGGTCAACCCGATCGCCGCGGCCGCGGCATCCGCGGCCGGGCCGCGGGCCACGATGCTGTCGCTGGCCATGGTGCTCGGCGGCTACGAAGCCGGGACCCACCGCGGCAGCTGGCGCAACTCCGCCCCGGCGACCCGGCGCTACTTCACGCGCCTGCAGGAGTGGGGCTACCAGCTCTCCCCCGTCGAACAGCTCGTCATCGACCCCGACAGCGAGGCCCCCGACAGCGAGGCCGCGGTGGGTGAGGCCACCGGCGTCGAGCCCGCGGCAGATGAGCCGGGTACCGGGGGCGACACCGGTGCCCCGGCAGACGACGACGAGGACAGCGGCCAGGCCAGCAGCGCCTGACCGATCACCGAGCTGCGGGGGCGGGCACCGAGTCCGCCCCCGCAGCTCGCCCATCCCGCGCCGAAAGGAGATCCACGGCCATGTCTGTCACGTTCCGTCCCAGCCCGACGCGCGAGTCTGAACGCGAGCTGGGCCATCACCTCGCGTGCACCGCCCACCCGTGCCAGGACCTGCGCGAGTTCGCCTCCTACGACCTGGCCGTCGCGGGCATCGCCGAGCACAACCGGCACTGCCGCGACCAGTACTGCACCCCGGACGCGGTCTATCCGGTCACCCGCCGCGTCGGCGACAGCGAGCCGGACCTCAACGTGTCCAGCTCCAACGCCATGGTTGTGCTGCGGGCGCTGGGGTTCCTGCCCGAGATCGGAGCGGACGACGTCCACGTCCAGAGCCTCGACGAGGAGGACATCGGGCCGGCACCCGTTCCGGGAGACGCGGACGGGGAGGACCCGCGCTGCGGGCAGTGCCCGGCCGAGGACATGCTCGGCCGGGTCGACCTGGCCCTGGCGCTGGCCCCGGCTGATGCCGGGATGCCCTCGCGCGATCTGAACACCGCCGGAACCGTCATCGACTGCGGCCGGCGGCCGGGCTACCTACAGGACCGGCTCCACGCGCTGCGCGCGGTCGCGGTGTTCGCCCACGAGCGGGGCCGCGATGTCTGGTGGTCCTGACCGGGGTTGCGAGCCGCTCACCCGACACCGCGCCGATCGGGACCGGGATGGTCACGGGGACGGAGAATCACTGCTCCGGCACCGGGGACGTGCCGGGGCGGCGGGCACCTGGCCTGAAGTCCGGACGCGGGTACTCGCTACCCGGGTGGGTCCCTGGTCGGGCGGTGCAGGCAGGAGACGCCCGGAGGTCAGCACACCGTGGCGGAGCGAGCGCCGATGGACCCGGCCCGGGCCCGACGCGGGTGGGACGGAGCCTCGCTGCGCTCGGACGCCTGGCGGCGTTCCCACCCCGGTCGGGCGAGCCGGAACCCCCGCCGTCCCCTGCCGGGGACCCCGCCACGGCGCGCTGAGGCGGAGCCGCGTCACCGACCGGCACCACCCAGACAGGGAGCACGCCATGAACGAGATCACCCTCACCGGCAACATCGGCAAGTACGTCCGGCTGAGCCACAGCATCACCGGCACCGCGGTGCTGAGCTTCTCCATCGGGATCAACGAGCGGCGCTTCGACAAGGCTCAGGACAGGTGGATTCCCCGGCCGACCGTCTGGCAGGACGTCGTCGTCTTCGGGGAGCACGCCGAGAACGTCTACGACTCCGTCACGACCGGGGACCGAGTTGTGGTGGTCGGGAAGCTGGCCGACAACTCCTACACCAAGGAGTCCGACAACCCCGCCCAGCAGGACCAGGCGATCCGTCGCACCCAGCTCGAGGCCCAGATCATCGGCCCGGACCTCAACTACGCCCGCGCGAAGGTCACCAAGATGACCCGCGAGCACAACGGCCAGACCGCGCCGGCCGCCACCGGCTGACCCGGCCATCCGCCGAGGAGGGGCGGCGCCCACGGGGCGCCGCCCCTCTGCGTGCGCTGCCCCACCCCGATTGGCCACTGCTCGGGATCTGATCGACACCGCGCACGCGCGATGACCCGTGGATCCGCCTGAAGGCGATTCGGGGCGGGGTGCCCGGATCGGCCCGGCCAGTTTCTGGGTGAGCGCCCGGCCGGGCTCTCTCGCTGTTCGTCGCCGGTGACGGTGCCCGAGAACCCGCCCCGGTGGCCCAGGCCCTGCGCTGCGCTCCGGCCGCACACGGTCGCCTCACGGCGAGCCGGGCACCGGGGCGGACCCCCGGGTGGTGACCCGCACCGCCGAAGCGAGGAGAGCCCACACCGGGCGACCCGGCCACCCCGACGGGGTGCCCGGGTCGGCGACCAGCTCCACACCGGTTGTGCCGGCGACCCCGCCCGGCCCGCACACGGGTGGGAGCCCCTGCGGGGGCCGGGCCCGGTCTCGCTCGCAGAGCGGCCCGAGACCCGATACGAGAGGTGACCTGTCATGGATGAGATCGACACGGACTGGCGCCACCGCGGCGCCTGCAAGTACGAGGACCCGGAGCTGTTTTTCCCCGTCGGAGGCGGCGGCCCGGGCGAGGCCCAGCTCGCCGACGCCAAGGCCGTCTGCCGGCGTTGCCCGGTACGCGAGCAGTGCCTGGCCTGGGCCCTGACCACGGGGCAGGACTTCGGTGTGTGGGGCGCGATGAGCGAGGACGAGCGGCGTGCACTCAAGCGCCGGTCCGGGGAAACGGCCCGCAGCGGGCACCGCCGCGCCGAGCGCGGCCGGCGGTCCTCGCCGCTGACGAGCCCGCCGGCGACACGTCGGGCCGCGCTGGCGGAGATCGAGCGGGGTACGCGGCGCTCGCAGGTCGCCGCCGACGCCGGAGTCAGCGTCCGCACCGTCGACCGGTGGATCGCCCGCAGCCGGACCACGGCCATCACGAAGGCCGCCGACGCGGCACCGGCGGGTGCGGCGTGAGCGCCGGCGGGCCGGGGACATGCCCGGGCGGCTGCTTCGTCGTCTTCGACCCAGTCACCCTGCGCCGGCACTGCTGCCGCTGCCAGCCCGCGGCGGCAGCGCCGGACGGGCCCGGCGGGCCGGGATCACTGCCGATCACCGAGCTGGTCGCCACCGGCGCCCCGCTGATCCCCGCCACGACCACCACAGGCGCCGAGGCCGAGGGGGCCCGGCGTGGATAGCGGCTCGTTCTCCCTTCCGGGCCGGGACCCGGCCCCGCAGCTGCAGGGCCGTGTCGGCGACGAGTACGACCCGGCGATCTATCGCACCGAGCTCACCGGCTACGACGACGGCGGCTGGAGGCTGCGCATCGACGCGGTCCTGGTCGCCGAGACCGGGGGCCCGCTTGATCAGGACAGTGCGCGCCAGTGGGCGCGACGGCAGATGGGCGAGGGCGTGGACTTCTGCAACGGCACCTTCTCGGAGCCGTCCCGGTACTGGGTCGCCAACCCCGACACCCGAGTCCGGGCGGTGGGCGGATCGAGCTGACCCATCCCCAGGTCACAGGTCGGGAGGCCGCTTACTCCACCCGATCTCCCCGTCCAGGGCGCCGCGCGGGGCGGCGTCGCTACGCGACCGGGCCAAGGCCCGGCCCGTGGACGGCGAGCCTCCCCGGGCGGAGCCGGGCGCGGAACCACGGGCCAGGCGCTTCGCACCGCGCCCCGCAGCCAGGCCACCCGAACCAACACCCCGGCCACCGGCCGGTGTCACGGCGTAGAGGAGAACGACATGAGCCCCCAGACCAGGCATGAACCCGGACCGGGATCGGGTGCGATCCTGAACCAGGCCCGAGCAGACGGAGGAGCAAGAGCGGTGACGGACAGCGCTGGCAAGCAGCAGAACCCGGAGACCCTGCGTCTGCGGAAGGTGGCGCTCGAGGCCGCGGAGGCTGGCCTGTTCGTGTTCCCAGTCCGCGAGGGATCGAAGCTGCCCGCCTTCCACGGGAAGAATGACTGCAAGGGGCGGGGCGTCTGCGCCGACGGGCACCAGGGCTGGGAGCAGCGCTCCACCCGCGACCCGGAGCAGATCCGCCGCTGGTGGAGCCAGACCCCATGGAACGTCGGTATCGCCTGCGGGCCCTCTCGGCTGCTGGTCATCGACCTCGACGTCCTCCCCGAGCGGGGTGTCGAATGGAAGGACCTCGCCAAAGGCTGGCCGGTACTGGACCGGGTCGCGGCGGCGCACGGCGCCCAGATTCCGGCGACGTACGCAGTGACCACGCCCTCAGGAGGTGGGCATCTCTACTACCGCATGCCCGATGGGCTGGAGCTGCGCAACACCCAGGGCGGCGTAGGGCACAGCATCGGGCCGCTGGTGGATACCCGGGCCGGGGGCGGCTTCGTCGTGGGTGCCGGGTCTGTACGCCCCGAGGGCCGGTACACCGTGGCCTTCCACGGTGTCATCGAAGACCTGCCGGGGTGGCTGGCGGACCTGTTGAGCCCTCCCCCGCAGCCGGAGCCGCGGGCGGTGCCGCTGCAGCTCTCGACCCGGCGGGCGAACGCCTACATCGCCGCGATCCTCGACGCGGAGGCCGACAATGTCAGCTCAGCCCTGAAAGGGCAGCGCCAGATCACTCTGCTCAACTCCGCGCGCACTCTGGGCCGGCTCGTGGGTGGCCGGGAGTTGGACGAGGACAACGCACGCGAGGTCCTGCTACAGGCCGCCACGGTGCACATCGGGGTCGATGGCATGACCCGCGGCGAGGTCGAGCGCACGATCGATCGGGGGGTCGCCTACGGCAAGCAGGCGCCGCGCACCATCGAACGCCGCAGCGACGAGCGCGACGGCGAGAACGGCAGCCGGTCGTGAGCGGGCAATGGCACGACGTTCGGGTGCACTGGCCCGGAGGGTTAAGCCACGAGGACGGGATCCGCGGCCCCGGGCCCGGACGAGGCGATCGACAACGCCCGCCGGAACTGGGT
>NZ_JADQDD010000120.1 GCF_019263595.1 Pseudonocardia sp. KRD291
GAGGAACGCCGCGAGGAATGCCGTCGCGACCAGGCCGCCGCGCGAGCGCGCGGCGAGGCGGCGCAGGGCCATGGCGACCAGGTAGCCGGTGAACACGCCGATCACGGCCATGTTGGTGATGTTCATGCCGAGCGCGGTCAGCCCACCGTCGGCGAAGAGCAGGCACTGCACGACCAGGACGATCGAGATGCAGATCATGCCGACCCAGGGCCCCACCAGGATCGCCACCAGCGCGCCGCCGAGCAGGTGGCCGCTGGCGCCGGGCAGGATCGGAAAGTTGATCATCTGGACGGCGAACACGAACGCGGTGACCAGCCCGGCCATCGGCGCGGTGCGGTCGTCCAGATCGGGTCGGGCACGCGTGAGCGCGATCGCGAGGGCGACCGCGGCCACCACCCCGAACAACAGCGACGTCGGGCCGTTCACCAGCCCGTCACTCATGTGCATCGCGACCGCATGCGTGTGCATCGCGACCTCCTCGGTGCCCGGGTCACCGGCTCGTCCGGGTGACACGAGTATTGAACGCGCCCGAGTGGCTGCGGCAAAGAGCTGGCAGGAGGCGAACGGGTGCGGTACCCGACCAACGGTCAGGTACCGGGGCTCAGCTCGCCCGCTCGGCGATCTCCTTCTCGTCCCGGCGGGCCGCGAACTGCGAGACGCTGAACAGGGCCTTGCGCCGCGCCCGGCCCAGCGGAGCGGCGACCCGGCCGACCGTCATGTCCAGGCCCCGCACGTCGAACGTGCCCGAGGACCCGAGCTCCTCGATCAGCGCCCGCTGCTCGTCGTAGATCGCCTGCTCGTTCTCCGCGGAGACCGAGCCGCGCTGGATCCGGAACGCGGCGAGGGTCTCGGGCAGGCCGAGGAAGTCGCCGTACTGCAGCAGCCGCATCCAGCAGTCGAGGTCCATGATGAAGCGGCGGTCGCTGCGCCAGCCGCCCGCGGTGACGAACTGCTCGAGGCGGAACAGCACGTTGCCCGGCTCACCGATCGGGTTGGCGCCGTTGCGGATCACCCGGCGCGCGACCTCGCTGCCGCTGTGCGTGCCGACCAGCCCGCCGCCCAGCCCGCGGCGCGGCACGATCACCCGGCTCTGCTCGTCGATCATGTGCCGGCGTGCCGCGACCAGGGCGATCGACGGGTCGTCGCGCATCGGCGGGACCTGCAGCTCCAGGCAGCGCGGGTGCAGCAGGTCGTCCGCGCACAGCAGCTTGACCAGAGGGGCGCGGCACAGCTGCACGGCCCGGTTCCAGTTGTCCGGCTGCGACAGCGTCTCCCGGTTGCGCTCGATGCGGATCCGCGGGTCCGGGAAGGACCGTGCGATCTCGTCGCTGCGGTCGCGGCTGGCGTTCTCCAGGATGACGAGCTCGAAGTCCCGGAACGTCTGCTCGAGGACGCTGCGGATCGTCTCGGCGAGGAAGGCCTCGCCGTTGTAGACCGGGATGCAGATCGAGACGCTGGGCTGGAATCCGCCGGGCCGCATGGGCACCTCACGCTGGTCGAGGACAGGGGGACGGGCGGGCGTCGATGCTACCGCCCGCGGGAGAGGGTCTCCCCATCGCCTCCGGGGTGCCGACGCCCGGACCTCGTCGATCGGTACAGTGCGGAGGGTCAGGAGTGACTCCGACGCGCCGTTGGGCCGGGTCTGTTGCTCCGAATGGCGTAGGTACCCTGCGGTGCAGGTCACGTAACGCGAGCGACGCTCCGAGAGATACAGCAGACGTCGGTTTCTGTGACGTCCGGTGATCCCGGTGGAGATGTCACGACCGTCGGACCGAACGCTCGCAACTGCGCGCCCAGACCGATCGATCGGGGGAGACCGGTGAACAAGCGCCCTGCCCGCACGTCCCGACCACGTCAGCCCAGGGTCTCGGTGATCGTTCCCACGCGGAACGAGGCCCGGAACCTGGAAGTCGTCCTACCGGCCGTGGCCGCCGTGCGGCCCGCCGTGCACGAGGTGATCGTCGTCGACGGGAACTCCGTCGACGGCACCGTGGAGACCGCACGCCGGGTACTCCCCGACGTCCGGATCGTCATGCAGACCCGCAAGGGCAAGGGCAACGCGATGGCCTGCGGTTTCGCCGCGGCCTCCGGGGACGTCGTCGTCATGTTCGACGCCGACGGCTCGGCCGATCCGGCCGAGATCCCGGCGTTCGTCCAGGCGCTGATCGACGGCGCCGACTTCGCGAAGGGCAGTCGCTTCGTCCGGGGGGGCGGAAGCGACGACATCACCCTGCTGCGCAAGGGCGGCAACTACGGGCTCAACGGCGTGGCCAACGCGCTGTTCGGGACCCGCTACACCGATCTCTGCTACGGCTACAACGCGTTCTGGACCGACATCCTGCCGCTGCTCGGCCTGCCCGAGGTCGACATCCCGCCGCGCGCGGACGGGACGATGCACTGGGGCGACGGTTTCGAGATCGAGACGGTGCTGAACTGCCGGGTGGCCGCGGCCGACCTCGCGATCACCGAGGTGCCCTCGATGGAGCGCGAGCGGATGTTCGGCCAGACGAACCTGCGCACCTTCGCCGACGGGACCCGGGTGCTGCGGACGCTGGCCTCGGAGCGCAGGCGCGCGAGCCGGGTCGCGGCCGAGGAGCCCGCGGTGCAGGTGCCGCAGGCCGAGGCCTCCGCGCCGGTGAACGGGCGTCGCTACGTCGAGCCGCCGACGGTGCAGACCACGCTCCCGGCCACCGCGCCGATCCCGCCGGTCACCCACGACGGCAACGGCTCCCGGCCGCTGGCCCCCTCGCCGAGCCCGCGGGCCCACCGTCCGCAGGAGAACGGCCACCGCCCGACCGGAGCGGACGGGTCCGCCCGCTCGGACGCCATCGGCGTGCGGTACGCATGGGGCGAAGAGGCGTCCTGACCCGCCTGAAGTACTCCGGCTGCGGAAGCTGATTCCGCCGTCCGGTCCTTGTGGAGAAGAGGAGTCCTGCGGTGAGCATGCCGTCGTCGGCCGAGTTGACACGTGCGCGCACGGCCCGTCGCGGGGTGGCCATCGCCCTCGTGGTCGCCGGCCTGGCGGCCTGCGTGCTGAACGTGGCCGGGGCGACGGGCGGTGTGATCGGCGACGTGCGGCTGCTGGTGACGATCGCGTTCCTGCTGCTGGGCCCGGGCTGGGCAGCCGCAGGCTTCCTGCGCCGCGCGCCCGCCGCGCACGTCTGGCTGCTCACGGTCGGTGTCGGTGTGGCCTCCACGCTGCTGGTCGGGCAGATCATGGTCAGCTTCGGCGCCTGGTACCCGAGCGTCGCGCTGTTCGTGGTCACCCTGATCAGCGTCCCGTTCCTGCTCCGGCACGCGGTCGTCGCCCAGTGAGGTCGGCACAGTGAGGCCTGTCCACCAGCCACCGCCTGCCGGTCACGGTGGGTACCGGTGGTCGGGGGACGCCGCACACGGCCGTCCCCCGGCGTCGGCCGCTCCGACGCCCCGGGCGTCACAGGGCGGACCGCGGGTCGAGCCCGGCACCGAGGTGACGCAGCGGCTGCGCGCCCCCGTGGTGGAGCAGGCGACCGACCGCATCCCGGTCACGGTCGACCCGTCCGCGCCGCCGCCGGTCGGGCCGGGGGAGACCGGCCGGACCGGGGACGACCCGCAGAACGGCAAGATCGGCGACGGCCTCGCGCTGTCCATCGCGTCCGCGCTCGGCTCGGTCGCCGGGCTGCTGAGCTGGCTGATCGCGGCATGGATCATGCCGCAGGCCGAGGTCGGCCGGGCCACCGAGTTCGTCTCGGCGTTCCAGCTCATCGGCGGCGCGGCGCAGCTCAACCTGGGCATCGGACTGATGCGCTGGCTCCCGGGCGCCGGGAAGAAGTCGGTCCGGCTGGTCTGGGCGTCGCTGCTGCTGATCATGCCGCTGTCCGGCCTGGTCGGGCTGGTGTACGGGATCATCGTCCCGAGCATCGCCGAGACCGCCGCGGGCGGCGGCTCGTTCGGCTTCGGGTTGCTCCTGCTCGTGCTGGCGTGCGCGGGCTGGGGCGTGTTCGTCGTGCACGACTTCATCGTGGTCGCGCTCGGACGGCCGTGGATCGCGGTGTGGCGCAACGGCACGTTCGCCGTCGTCCGGATCGGCCTGCTGCTCCTGCTCGGCTCGGCGTACGCGGCCGAGGGCATGGTGCTGTCCTGGGTCGTCCCGATCGTGCTCTGGATCGCCGGCGGCTCGGTCGTCGTCTGGTTCCTGGTCCGGCGCTACGCCGCGCGCAGCGGGCCGGGCGTCCTGCCCAGCCGTCAGGAGGCCATCCGGTTCCTCGGGCCGACCGCGCTGGCCCAGCTGGGCAACGCGCTGCTCTACAACCAGGTCCCGCTGCTGGTGAACCTGCGGCTGGGCAACGAGGCCGGCGCGGCGTTCTTCATCTGCTGGCAGGCGGTGACCGTGGTGGACATCGCCGCGGTGTTCTTCACGAACTCGCTGTCGGTGCACACCGCACGCGAGCCGCACCGGGCCGCCGAGCTGGCCCGGGCCGCCCGCAGGCGGATGCTGATCATCTTCCTGCCGATGCTCGGGCTCGGCGCCGCACTGGGCTACCCGGTGCTGTCGATCCTCGGCGAGGGCTACGCGGCGGCCGCCCCGGCACTGGCCGTGCTGATGATCGGCCTGGCGTTCCGGCTGCTGGTCGTGTTCGAGCTGGCCCAGCGGCAGGCCGCCGGTGACGGCATGGGCTTCGCCCGGATCCAGCTGACCAACACCGGCCTGGTCCTGGCCGTGGCCGCCTTCGTCCCGCTGGCCGTGTTCGGCGCGGTACCCCTCGATACGCTGCTCATGCCCGTGGTCATCGGCTACGTGGTGGTCCAGGCGCTGTGCGCCCTGGTCCTGATGTTCCTACCGACGCTGCGGCGCCGGTTCCGCCCGGAGGTGAAGTCGTGACGTCGGAGACCCGCAACACGGGGCCCGGCCGGGGCGCCGCATCCGCGTCGTCGACGCGGACCGCGGAGTCCACCCAGTACCTGGACCCGAACCGGTCCGCGAGCCCGGTCGACCAGCCCACGACCGCCGTGCGCCCGCCGTCGCCGCACCCGCAGGGCGAGCCGTCCGACACGCCGCGCCCGCCGACGCCGGCCCCGCGCGACGCCGGGCCGCTGTCCCCGCTGTGGGTGTGGGGCTCGCCGGTGCTCGCCGTGCTCGCGGTCGTCATGCTCCCGCTGGCCGCGGCCACGACGAACCTCGACGACCTCGGGGGCTGGGGACTGGCCGCGGTGCTCTCGCCGTTCGGGTGGGCCGCGCTCGTGCTCGCGATCGCGGCGTGCGTGGTCGAGCTGTGGTCGAAGCGCCCGCGGATCCCGATGCTGGGCATCGCGACCACCGTGCTGATCCTGTGCAGCTTCGGCATGCCCTCGGTGGTCATGCCCCAGGCCCGGTTCACCACCGCCTGGCTGATCGGCGGTTTCGTCGACGCGCTCGCCGGCACCGGCGTGCCGCCGACCGGTGTCGACGCCCGCTTCTACTGGCCGGCGTTCTTCGCCCAGTGGGCGTGGTTCCGCGACGCCGCGGGCGTGGACAACCTCGACGTCGTCCTGCGCTGGTTCCCGGCGGCCGTCGTCGCCGTCTGGGCGATCGGCGTGTACGCGCTGGCCCGCTCGATGCTCGGCGGCACCCGCGCGCCGTGGGTCGCGGCCTGGCTGTTCCTGGGCCTGAACTGGATCGAGCAGGACTACTTCTCGCCACAGGCCACCGGCATCGTGCTGCTGCTGACCGTGCTGACGTTCGCCCTCGGCCCGCTGGCCACCCGGCGGACCGACACCGCGGGCGTGGCCGGCTGGCCGCGGCCGCACCCCGGCTCGCCGCGGCTGCCCCGGTGGCGACGCTGGCTGGTCAGCGCCATGACACCGCCGAACAGCCCGACGCTGCCGCCCCGGCAGCTGCTGCTGATCTACTTCAGCGCCGCGCTGTGCCTGCTCGCGATCGCCCCCACCCACCAGCTGACCCCGTTCGCGATCATCGGCCAGCTGGTCGTGCTCGCGGTCGTCGGCCGGTTCCGCGGACGCGGACTGGTGATCGTGGCGACCCTGGGCGTCGGCATCTACATCCTGATCGCGGGCCGGGACTTCTGGATGACCCAGATCTCGATGATCACCGGCGGCGGCGACGAGGGCGGCGCGATCGAGGCCGGCTTCTTCGAGCGGCTCGAGGGTGACACCGGCCAGATCGTGGTCAAGCTGCTGCGCGCGCTGATGCCGGTCCTGACCTGGCTGCTCGCGATCGTCGGGGCCTGGGTGTACTGGAAGCGGCGCCGGGACCTGGTCCCGATCCTGCTGGCCGTGGTGCCGATGGGCATGGCGGCGGTGCAGAGCTACGGCGGCGAGCTGCTGCTGCGCGTCATCCTCTACGGGCTCCCGGTGCTGACCATCCTCGCGGTGGACGCGTTGCGCGCCTTCGTCCGGGCGGACCGCAGGCGGGAGATCGCGCTCGGGATCGGGATGCTGATCCTGTTCCCGGTGCTGCTCCTGATCCGCGGTGGTAACGACGCCTACATGGACGTGACCACCGAGGACGTCGCGATGACCCGACAGGCCTACGACCAGGCGCCACCGGGCGCGCTGGTGCAGCCGCTGTCCAACGTCGGCCCGTACGGGCTCGAGGGGATCGGCGAGCACAACCGGGCACCCGGCGTGGAGGGCTGCACCCAGATCGCCAACGACCCGCTGCGCTGCATCGACCAGATGCAGCCGCAGACGCTGCTGTTCTACGAGTCGATCGAGAAGGAGGGCGTCGTGCTCAACGGGGAACAGCCCGGCTGGAGCACGAGGATCCGCGACCAGCTGATCGCGTCGGGCCAGTACCGGGCGACGTATCAGAACGGCTTCAACGCCGTCCTGGTCCGGGTGGTGGCACCGCAGTGATCGGCGGGGTACTGACCTGGCTGGTCCTGGCGCTGGTCCTCGTCCTGTTCGGCGCCCGCGCCTGGGTGGTGGAGACCAACCGGGGCCGGCTCACCACCGCCGGCGCCACCCAGCGCGGCCTGACCTGGGCGGTCGCGGCCTCGGTCGCGCTGCTGGTCGTGATGGCCATGGTCAACGGCGGCCTCACGCTCACCGGGCTGCTCATCAACGGCGAGGCCGAGACCGGCACGCCGTCGGACTCGGCTCCGGTCGTGTCCCAGCAGGCCCCCGCGGCTCCGGCCGCTCCGGCTCCGGCGCCCGCCCCCGCTCCCTGACCGGGAGCACGACACATACGAGAGCCCCGCACGGTCCGTGCGGGGCTCTCGTATGTCACGGACGGCTATCCGGAGAAGCCGATCGCCACGTACTTGGTCTCGAGGAACTCCTCGATCCCGACGTTGCCGCCCTCGCGGCCCAGGCCGGACTCCTTGACCCCGCCGAACGGCGCCGCCGGGTTGGACACCAGGCCGGTGTTGAGCCCGATCATGCCGCTCTCCAGGCGCTCGGAGATCCGCAGCGCGCGGTTCAGGTCGCGGGTGTAGACGTAGTTGACCAGGCCGAACTCGGTCGCGTTCGCCGCGTCGAGGGCCTGGGACTCGGAGTCGACGACGGTGATCGGGGCGACCGGCCCGAAGATCTCCTCGTGGTTGAGCCGGGAGTTCACCGGCACGTCGGTGAGCACGGTCGGCGGGTAGAAGTAGCCCGGGCCGTCCTGCGCGGTGCCGCCGATGGCGACCTTCGCACCGTTCGCGACCGCGTCCGCTACCAGGTCGGTGACCTTGCTCAGGCCCTTGCCGTCGATCAGCGGGCCGACCTGGACGCCGTCCTCGGTGCCCCGCCCGACGGTGAGCGCGCCCATCTTCTCCGCGAGCTTGCGGGCGAACTCGTCGGCCACACCGCGCTGGACGTAGAAGCGGTTGGCCGCGGTGCAGGCCTCGCCCATGTTGCGCATCTTGGCCACCATCGCGCCCTCGACCGCGGAGTCGACGTCGGCGTCGTCGAGCACGATGAACGAGGCGTTCCCGCCCAGCTCCAGCGAGGTCCGCAGCACCTTGTCCGCGGCCTGGGCGAGCAGCTTCTTGCCGACCGGGGTGGAGCCGGTGAAGGAGATCTTGCGCGCCCGGCCGTCCCGGATGATCGGCTCCATGACGCCACCGGCGTCGGTCGCGTTGATCACGTTCAGGGCGCCGTCGGGCAGCCCGGCGTCCGCGAGGACCTGCGCGAAGGCCAGCATCGTCAGCGGCGTCTGCGGGGCCGGCTTGATGATCGACGCGCAGCCGGCCGCGATCGCCGGGGCGATCTTGCGGGTGCCCATGGCCAGCGGGAAGTTCCACGGCGTCACGAACACGCACACCCCCACCGGCTGGCGGATGGTGAGGAACCGGGTCTGGCCGTTCGGCGCGATCTGGTAGCCGCCGTCGATCCGGACGGCCTCCTCGGCGAACCAGCGCAGGAACTCCGAGGCGTAGACGACCTCGCCCTTCGCCTCGGCGAGCGGCTTGCCCATCTCGAGGGTCATCAGCATGGCCAGGTCGTCGGCCCGCTCGTGGAGCAGCTGGTAGGCGCGGTAGAGGATCTCGCTGCGCTGGCGCGGCGCCATTGCGGCGATCGTCGGCTGCGCGGTGTGCGCGGCGTCGAGGGCGGCCATCCCGTCGGCCGGGGAGGCGTCGGCGACCTCGAGGAGCACCTCGCCGGTCGACGGGTCCTCCACCTTCGCGGTGGCCCCGTTCTCCGCGTCGCGCCACCGTCCACCGATGAACAGGCCGGTCGGGACGGCGTCGAGTACCTTGCGCTCTCGGTCGGCGTTCGTCATGGCCGCAACGTACCTGCGCGGACGTGCCCTGTCCCGGGTGATGCCGGCCCCGTCCGGCCGGGGCCCCGGGCGGTCGGCGGGGGCGTTGTGGCCGACCTCGCGCCGATGATCGCCCGGGCCGCGGTGCCACCGGCGCGTCCATGGGTCAGGATGGCGGGGTGAGCGACACGCTGACGGCACTGCCCGCACTCGTCCCGGACCCGGTGGAGCTACCCGGCCACCTGGCCGACCTGCGCGCGCAGGTCCGCGAGTTCCTGGCCGACGAACGAGCCGCGGGGTCCTGGACGCCCGGCGCGGACGTCTGGCTCTCGGGCTGGGACGAGGAGTTCTCGAAGCGCCTCGGTGCCCGGGGCTGGCTCGGGATGACCATCCCCACCGAGTACGGCGGCCACGGGCGCACCGCCCTGGACCGCTATGTGGTGACCGAGGAGCTGCTCGCGGCCGGGGCGCCGGTGGCCGCGCACTGGGTCGCGGACCGCCAGATCGGCCCGTCACTGATGCGGTTCGGGACCGAGGAGCAGCGGCGTAAGTTCCTGCCCGGTATCGCCCGCGGCGAGGTCTACTTCGGCATCGGCATGTCCGAGCCCGACTCCGGCTCCGACCTCGCGTCGGTCCGCACCCGGGCGGACAGGGTCGACGGTGGCTGGGAGATGACCGGCACCAAGGTCTGGACGTCCGGCGCGCACCACGCACACGCGTTCTTCGCCCTGGTCCGGACCGCGCCGAAGGACGACTCGAACCGCCACGCGGGGCTCTCCCAGCTGCTCGTCGAGCTGGACCGGCCCGGGATCACGGTCCGGCCGATCCCGCTGCTCACCGGGGCGCACCACTTCAACGAGGTCGTGTTCGACCACGTGTTCATCCCGGACGAGATGGTGTTCGGCGAGATCGGGTCCGGCTGGGCCCAGGTGACCGGCGAGCTGGCCTTCGAGCGGTCCGGCCCGGAGCGGTTCCTGTCCACGTTCCCGCTGCTGGCGTCGCTGGTCGGGGAGCTGGGGAGGGCCGCCGGGACCGACGCCGGGACCCGGCGGGAGATCGGTGCGCTGGTCTCGCGGCTGTGGACGCTGCGCCGGATGTCGCTGGCCGTCGCCGGCGCCCTGGAGTCCGGAGCGGCCCCCGAGCTGGCCGCGGCGCTGGTCAAGGACCTCGGCACCCGCTACGAGAACGAGATCGTCGACGCGTCCCGGCTGCTGGTCGAGATCGCTCCGGACCCGGGCGCGGAGCCCGGCTTCGCGCGGCTGCTCGCCGACGCCGTCCAGCACGCCCCCGGCTTCACGCTGCGGGGCGGCACGAACGAGGTCCTGCGCGGCATCGTCGCGCGGGGGATGGGACTGCGCTGATGACCGGCTCCACCCACGACGCACTCTTTCCCGCGGAGGAGTCATGAGCAGCACCGAGCTCCGCGAGCTGGCCGAGTCGGTCTTCGCCGACGCCTACGACCGCGACGCCGTCGGCTTCGACACGGGCCTGTGGAAGACCTGCGAGCAGACCGGACTGGCCCGGCTGACGCTGCCCGAGGCCGCGGGCGGCAGCGAGGGCACGCTCTCCGACGCCGCGGCGCTGCTCGAGGCCGCCGGCGCGCACGCCGCGCGGGTGCCGCTGGCCGAGACCGACCTGCTCGGCGGCTGGCTCGCCCACGCGGCGGGGCTGCCGGTCCCGGACGGAGCGCTGGTGGCCGTGGCCGGGGACCTCGACATGGCCTCCGACGGGACCGTGTCCGGGACGCTCACCCGGGTGCCGTGGGGGCGGGCGGTCTCGGCCGTCGTCGTGCTCACCGGGGACCGGGTCGTGGTGCTGGCCCCGTCCGCCCTGACCGTGCACGAGGGCGCGAACGTGGCCGAGGAGCCGCGCGACACCCTCGTCGCCTCCGGCGCGACACCGCTCGCGGCCGGCGACGCCCCCGCCGGTGCGGCCGACGAGCTCGCGCTGCGGGCCGCCCTGGGCCGGTCCCTGCTGCTGGCCGGGGCCGCCCGCGGCGCGCTGGCCCGCTCGATCGGCTACGCGGGGGAGCGGGTGCAGTTCGGGCGTCCGATCGGGAAGTTCCAGGCCGTGCAGCAGCAGCTGGCCGAGGCCGGGTCCGAGGTCGCCGCCGCGTCCGCGGCGTCGGCCGCCGCGGCGCGCACCGCCGCCGACCGCGGCTTCGCCGACGACGCGACCGCGTTCGCGGTCGCCGCGGCCAAGTCCCGCTGCGGGGCGAGCGCGACGTCGGTGGCCCGGATCGCGCACCAGGTGCACGGCGCGATCGGCTTCACCCGAGAGCACGACCTGCGCCTGGTCACCACCCGGCTGTGGGCCTGGCGCGACGAGGACGGCAACGACTCGCACTGGAACGGCGTCGTCGGCACCCGCGCCCTCGACGCCGGTCCGGACGGCCTCTGGCCCCTGATCACCGGCACCCCCTGACCCTCGGCCGGGCCGTACGAACGCTGCTCTCGTACAACCCGGGCGGACGAGCGGAGCTCTCGTCCAACCCTGCCGTGCAAGGGAGTGCCCAGGGGTGCGCGGAGGGGTGCCCCGGCTCGGGCGGACGAACGGAGCGCTCGTCCACGCCGGCTGGACGGGCGGAGCTCTCGTGCACCCCGGCCCGGGGTTGGGGGTGTGCTCAGTTCTGGGGGATCTTGCGGAAGTCCCAGCTGGTGATCTTGTCGGGCGTGACGCGCATCCAGGCGTGGCGGCCGTCGTGGCCGTAGGAGCCGTCGAAGTAGCGCTCGCCCATCAGCCGCTCGACGCGCTCGAGGGTCTCGTTCGGCTCGCCGGTGCGCGGCACCTCGCCGACGACCTCGACCCGGCCGCGGATCTCCACCCCGCGCAGCTCGGCGTAGTCGTGCCCGGCATCGACGACGAGGGCGATCCGCGGGTCGGCCTGCAGGTCGGCCCAGCGCTGGCTCTTCGACAGCGTCGAGAACCAGAGCGCACCGGCGTCCCAGAGGTACCAGAGCGGGGTGGCGTGCGGGCCGTTCGTGCCGTTCGTGGCGGCCCGGCAGGTGCGCTGCTCGGTGAGGAACGCATCCACCTCGTCGGAGGACATGGCGATCTTGCGGGCGCGGCGCTGCGGCTTCAGGGATGGCTCGGTCATCCGCCGACGGTAGCCGAGGAAGATCGGCCCCGGAGCCGTCCGGGCGGGCGCCCCGGAGAGGTGCGCGGAACCGTCGTTGCGGCGGCGATGTGCGCACACGGCAGGATTGCCGGGCGTGGACACCGAGATGGCGAACCCGATCGTTGCGTCCGAGCGGCTGGAGCGGGTGCTCGCCGACCACCGGGAGACGCCCTACCTCGCGCTGGACCCGCAGGTCGCGGCCGAGCGCTACGACCGGCTCGCCGCGGCGTTCGCGCCGGCGCGGATGCTCTACGCGGTCAAGGCGTGCCCGGAGCCGTCGGTCCTGGCCGCCCTGGTCGCGCGCGGCAGCGGTTTCGACGTCGCGAGCCACCAGGAGATCCGGCTGTGCCTCGACGCGGGCGCGGACCCGGCCCTGATCCAGCACGGCAACCCGGTGCGCGGGCCCGGTGACGCCGCCGCCGCGTACGCGCTGGGGGTGCGACGGTTCGTCACCGACAGCGCCGAGGACGTCGCCGACCTCGCGGTGAACGCGCCGGGTGCGCGGGTGCTGGTGCGGCTGATGGTCGCCGACGCCGGGTCGGCCACCCCCTTCTTCGGCAAGTTCGGTGCGCTGCCGCAGGAGGCCGTGCGCCTGCTCGGCGCCGTCCGGGCGGCCGGGCTGACCGCGGCCGGGGTGACGTTCCACGCGGGCTCGCAGCAGAGGATGCCCGGCACCTACGCCGACGCCGTCACCCTCGCCCTGCGGGTCGCCGGGGAGGCCGGGCTCCGGCGCCCGGAGCTGGACCTGGGCGGCGGGTGGCCGGTGCCCTACCGGGAGGCCGTCGCCGGATCGGAGGAGTTCGCCGCCGCCGTCGACGGCGCGGTGTCGGCCGCGGTCACCGGCGGGCACGTCGACGGCGCGGACCTGCTGCTCGAGCCCGGACGCGCGCTCGTCGCCGAGGCCGGGGTGCTGCGGTCGCGGGTGCTGCGGGTCTCCCGGCGGCCCGGGGTGGACCACCGGCGATGGGTCTACCTCGACGTCGGCCGCTACCAGGGGCTCGCCGAGACCGAGGGCGAGGCGATCGGCTACCCGCTGCGGGCGCCGGGCCGCACCGGTGCGCCCGGCCCGGTGGTGCTGGCCGGACCCACCTGCGACGGCGACGACGTGATCTACCGCCGCACCCCGTGCGCCCTGCCGCTGGACCTGCGGGCCGGTGACCTCGTGGACCTGCTGCACACCGGCGCGTACACCTCCAGCTACGCCTCGGTCGGTTTCAACGGGTTCGGCCCGCTCCCGGTGGTCGTCGCGACCCTCAAGGAGTGATCAAAGGATCCTGATGGGGGAGGACACCGCCGATACCGGACGGTTACCGTTTCCTACGTGTCACCGTCCTTCACCACCCCGATCACCGACCGTCACCCCGCGCAGGTCGCGGGCGACGGCAGCCTCACCGCCGGTCTCCCCGGCCCGGATGCACCCACGCTGTCCACGTCCTCACATCCGGTGGGGAGACACGTGCTGGCCGAGCTCGGCGGGATCGACCCGGCGCTGCTGGACGACGCCGGCCGGCTGCGGGAGATCCTGGGACGGTCGCTGACCGAGGCCGGTGCGCAGGTGCGCCAGATCGTGGTCGAGGCGTTCGAGCCGCAGGGCGTCACCGTCGTCGCGGTGCTCGCCGAGTCGCACGCGTCCGTGCACACCTGGCCCGAGCTCGGGGGCATGCACGTCGACGTGTTCACCTGCGGCGACGACGCCGACCCGGTCGCCGCGGTCCGGCTGCTCGCCGAGGGGGTCGGGGCCGGCGACACGGCCCTGCAGGTCGTCGACCGCGGTGGTGTGCCGCGCACGGTCACCGAGCCGATCTCGGACGGGCTGACCCGGCGCTGGGACCTCGGCACCGTGCACCACAGCTCGTCGACGGCGTTCCAGCGCGTGTTGGTCGCCGACACCGCGCACGGGGTCACCCTGTTCTGCGACGACGAGCGCCAGAGCGCCGAGCACACCCAGCTGACCTACCACGAGGCGCTCGTCTGGCCGGGCGCGATGCTCGCCCGCAACCTCGACCGGGTGCTGATCGTGGGCTCCAGCGAGGGCGTGGCCAGCGAGATGGCGGTCGCCGCGGGGGCGAGCCACGTCGACCACGTCGACATCGACACCGAGTGCGTGCGGATCTGCGCCGAGCACCTGCCCTACGGCTACACCCCGGACGCCCTGGCCGCCGCGGAGCGCGGGGACGGCCCGATCCGCGTGACCTACGCCGACGGACGCCAGTTCGTGCTGGACTCGGCCGAGCACTGGGACCTGATCGTCGTCGACCTGCCGGACGAGCGCCCGGACGAGCCCGACGCCCAGATCAACCTGCTCTACGCGGAGGACTTCGTCCGCGCCTGCGCCGACCGGCTCACCGAGGGCGGGGTGCTGGTGTTCCAGGCCGGCAGCCCGGCCGTCTGGCGGGACGCCACGCTGCGCTCGGCCTGGACCCGGTTCGACTCGGTGTTCGGCGCGACCGGCGGGCGCGGGGTCTACATCGGCTGCGAGGAGCACGAGTGGGCGTTCCTGGCCGGTGTCCGGTCCGACCCGGGCGACCCCGGTGAGGTCACCGCGGCACGGCTGGCGCAGGCCCCGTCGCAGCCGGAGACGATCGACGCGACCAGCCTGCGGCACCGGCTCGTCGCGCCCCTGTCGCTGCGACGTCTCGCTCCCTGAGCCCGGGAACGCGGCGATCCGGGTTCGCTCCGGTGCCGGGCGGGCGCATCCGGATGTTCAACGGGAGTTCGCCGAACTACCCCTGAACGGGGGTTGCTAGTCTGGCGTCCGTGCCCGACACCTCCGTCGGACCGGGGGGCCCCAGCCCCCGGTCCCTGGGGTCCCTGGTCCGCGGTTGGAGCTCCCCGACCAACCGCGACGGGTTGGCCCTCGTGTTCAGCTCCGGTCTGACCGCTCTGGTCGGCCTGGCCTACTGGGCTGTCGCCGCCCGGACCTTCGACGTCGAGACGGTGGGCCAGAACTCGACGCTGCTCTCGGCGATGATGCTGATCGGCGGGGTCGCCCACCTCAACATGACGCACGCCCTGCTGCGGTTCGTGCCGGTGGCCGGGCCCGTCTCGCGGCGCCTGGTGCTCGGCGGCTACCTGGTCGCCGCCGTACTCAGCTCGCTGGTCGGCGGCCTGTTCGCGCTCGGGGCCCGGATCTGGGCGCCGGAGGCGGTCGAGGCACTCGGCCAGGGCCGGCTGATCCTGTTCTTCATGCTGGCCGCGCCGGTCTGGGCCATCTTCACCGTGCAGGACTACGTGCTCACCGCGGTGCGCCGCGCGACGGTGGTTCCGCTCGAGAACGCCGTGTTCGCCTTCCTGAAGATCGCGCTGCTCGCCGTCGCCGCGGTCGTCGCCGTGGACGGCGGGATCGCGATCTCCTGGGTCGTCGCGACGGCGGTAATGGTCGTCGTGGTGAACGCCTGGCTGCTGCTGCGGGTGTTGCCCGCGCACGGCCGGGACCGGGCCGGGGAGGCGATGCCGATCACGCTCGGCGCGGTCGGGCGGTTCGTCCGCGGCGACTACGCGGGCGCGATCTTCTGGCAGGCGGCGCTCACCGGCATGACGGTGCTGGTCAGCACCCGGATCGGCGGGGAGTCCGCGGCGGTCTGGAACATCGTCTGGCAGTTCGGGATGTCGTTGTTCCTGGTCGCCTCCGGGATGGGCCAGTCGATGATCGCGCACAACGCGACCGACCCGGGCAAGGTCGAGGCCGCGCGCCGGGCGATGGTCACCCGCTCGCTCACCCTGGTCGTGCCCGCCTCGGTGGTGCTGATCGTCGGGTCGCCGTGGATCCTGTCGGTCTTCGGCCCGGAGTACCGCGACAGCGGCGTCGGCACCCTGATCCTGGTTGCGCTGGCCGCCATCCCGAACTGCGTCACGTCGGCGACGATGAGCGCGGCCCGGGTCCGCAGGCGCACCGGCGTCCAGTTCGCCGTCCCGGCGTCGATCGCCAGCATCGTGATCCTGACGTCCTGGCTGCTGATGCCGATGCTGGGGATCCTGGCCGTCGGCATCGGGTGGCTGCTCGGCCAGCTCGTCGTCGTCACGGTGATCCTGATCGGCCAGGCGCCCTGGCTGCCGCCGCTGCTGGGTGCCCGGATCGACGCCCTGCGCAGCGCGGCGCTGCTGCGCCGGGTCGGGACGCAGGCGATCAGCAGCACCGGCCCGGAGAACTCCGGGCACTGGGAGGTCCGCGAGGTCCTCTCCGGCGGCTCCGAGTCGGTCGTGGTCGGGATCGGGCCCGTGGACGGGCCGGGTGCGCTGCTCAAGGCCAGCGACACCGCGCGCAGCCAGGACGCGCTGCGCCACCAGACCGAGGTGCTCGCCGCGCTGCACGCCGACGCGCGCCTGGGCCGCTGGGCCGAGCTGGTGCCCGTGGTGCTCGGCGACGGCGACGTCGGCGGCAGCTACTGCGTGATGGAGTCCCGGCTCGGCGGCGAGATCGGGCTGGGCGCCCTGCGCGACCCGCACACGCGGCGCACGTTCCTCTCCAGCGGCGTCGCCACGATCGGCGAGCTGCACCGGCGGACCGGGGCGGTCGTCGTGGCCTCCGACGCGGAGCTGCACCGGTTCGTGCACGGGCCGATGGAGGTCGTGCGGCGGATCGTGCCGCGCCAGATGCACGACGACGTGCAGGCGCTCGCCGACGCGCTCGACGCCGGCCTGCGGGGCCGCCGGATCTCGGTCGGCTGGTCGCACGGCGACTACAACCCGGTCAACGTGCTCACCACCCCGGACGGCCGGATCAGCGCGGTGATCGACTGGTGCGACGCCGAGCGGGACGGCCTGCAGGTGCTCGACCTGGTCGTGTTCCACCAGCTCTCGGTCGCCATGGGCGACGAGCAGGAGCTCGGGCCCCAGCTGCTGCGCTGGCTGTCGTCGGACCCGCCGGAGCACCACGTCCTGCTCACCCGCACCCAGCGGATGCTCGGCTCGGACCTGGTCGACACCCGGGTCCTGCTGCTGCTGGGCTGGCTGCAGCACGTGTCCAAGACCGCGACCAAGACGACGCAGTACGCGTCGAACCCGGTCTGGAACCGGCGCAACGTGCGGATGGTGCTCAAGCAGGCGCCGCCGCTGCTGCGGGGCTCCCGGCCGGCGACCGGTGTCCGCGCCCCGGTCGCGCC
>NZ_JADQDD010000121.1 GCF_019263595.1 Pseudonocardia sp. KRD291
ATCCGGTTCGGTGTCGAGCCCTTCGAGGACCCCGCCCGGCTCACCCCGGCCGCCCAGGTCCTCGCCGACTCGCTGTCGCAGTCGCTGAACTGCCCGGTCCAGATGACCGTCACCGACGACTACTCGGCCGAGGTCCTGGCCATGCAGAACGGCCGGCTCGACATCGGGATCTTCGGCCCGCTCGGCTACGTGTTCGCCAGCCAGCGTGCGCAGGCCGAGCCGCTCGCGTCGTTCGGTGACGCCGCGGGGAAGCTCTCCACCTACACCGCCGGGATCTGGGTGCCCGCCGGGTCCGACATCACCTCGATCGCCGCGCTGCGCGGCCGGTCGCTGGCCCTGGGCTCGGTCGGGTCCACCTCCGGCGACGCCCTGCCGCGGCAGGCGCTGGCCGAGAACAAGATCGCCGAGAAGGACGTCCGGATCGACTACGCCGGCGGTCACCCGGAGGCGCTGCTCGCCCTCACCAACGGCGCGGTGGACGCCGCGGAGATCAACTCCCAGCAGCTGGCCAGCGCGACCGAGGCCGGCACGTTCGACCCGTCGAAGTTCCGGAAGGTGTGGACCTCGGACCCGATCCCGAACGACCCGATCACCGTGCGCGGCGACATGGACCCGGCGTTCAAGACCGCCCTGCGGGACGCGCTGCTGAACCTGCCGCCGCAGTCCGTCGCCGAGATCGGCGCGCTGCTCGACGTCTCCCCGCCCGGGCCCCTGGTGCCGGTCGACCGCTCCACCTACCAGCCGCTGTTCGACCTGGCCGCGACGCTGGGCCTGACCGAGGAGGACGTCTGATGCTGGCGCTGTCCGGGATCACCGTGCGGTTCGGCGACCGGCAGGTCCTCTCCGGCGTCGACGTGACGGTCGCCGAGGGCGAGCTGCTCGCCGTGCTCGGGGCCAACGGCTCCGGCAAGTCCACCCTGCTGCGCGCCGCCGCCGGCCTGGTCCAGGTCCACGGAGGCGGCGTCACCGTCGACGGGCGCCCGCGCGGCCCGCTCGACGTCGCGCTGGTCTTCCAGCAGATCCATCTCGTACGCCGCCGCAGCGTGCTCGACAACGTCTGCTCCGGCGCGCTGGGCCGGCTGCCGCTGCGCTCGTCGCTGGTCCCGGCGCTGTTCCCGCGGGTCGTGCGCGAGGAGGCGATGGCCTGCCTGGACCGGGTCGGGCTCGCCGACCGCGCCCACGACCGGGCCGGGAGCCTGTCCGGCGGGCAGCAGCAGCGCGTCGCCGTCGCCCGCGCGCTGTGCCAGCGCTCGCGGATCGTGCTCGCCGACGAGCCGGTGTCGGCGCTCGACCCGTCCGCGGCCGAGCAGGTGCTCGCGCTGCTGGCCGAGCTCGCGCACGACGAACGTCTGGCCGTGCTCGCCGTGCTGCACCAGCCCGACCTCGCCCGCCGCCACGCCGACCGGATCGTCGGCCTGGCCGACGGCCGGGTCGTGCTCGACGGCGCGCCCGCCACGCTCGGTACCGGGGCCGTCGACGCCCTCTACCCCGCTTCGTCGGTGCCCGAGCTGGAGGCCGTGTCGTGAGCACCCCGACCGTGACCGGCGGGGTCCGCCGCCTGCCGGTACCGGCCCGGCCCGCCCATCCGCGGCGCCGGGTCGTCGGCGGGATCGTCACCGCCGTCGTCGTCGCCGCGCACGTCGTCGCCTGGACCTCCACCGAGGTGTCGTTCGGCGCGCTCGTCGAGGGCTGGGAGGGGATGGCCGACTTCCTGTCCGAGGCGATCCCGCCCGACCTGTCGTGGGAGGTTCTCGGCCCGAGCCTCGACGGCGCGCTGGTGACGCTGTGGATCGGCCTGCTCGGCACCACCCTGTCGGTGCCGTTGTCGCTGGTCCTGGCGTTGCTCGCGGCGCGGGGCACCGCCCCGTCCGGCTGGGTCTACCAGGGTGCGCGCTCGCTGCTGTCGTTCCTGCGCGCCGTGCCGGACGTGGTGTTCGCGCTGATCTTCGTGACGGCCGTCGGCCTCGGCCCGTTCCCCGGCGTGCTGGCGATCGTCTGCCACAACGTCGGCGTGATGGGCAAGCTCTGGGCCGAGGCGCTCGAGGACGCCGACCCGGGCCCGCCGCAGGCCCTGCGCTCGGCCGGGGCCGGGCGGATCCAGGTCGCCGCGCACGCCCTGCTGCCCACCGTCACCCCGCAGTTCGTGGGACTGCTGCTCTACCGCTTCGACGTCAACGTCCGGTCCTCTCTCGTGCTCGGCCTGGTCGGCGCGGGCGGGATCGGGTTCCTGATCAACCAGTCCATCCAGCTGTTCCAGTTCGACGAGATGCTCACCCACATCCTCGTGGTGCTCGTGCTGATCGTCGCCGTGGACCAGCTCTCGGCGCTGGTCCGCCGCAGGCTCGCCCCGACCACCTGACCACCGCTGCGACACACCACCCCCGAGACACGCCCCGCGAAGGAGCATCCCGTGACCATCTCCCTGGCCGCGTTCGACATCGCCGGCACCACCGTGGACGAGGGCGGGGCGGTGTACCGCGTCCTCGCCGACGTCGTCGCCGACCACGGCACCGCCGCCCCCGACGCCGACATCCGGCGCTGGATGGGCGCCGACAAGCGGGAGGCCCTCGCCGCGCTCACCGGCGACGCCGGCGCCGTCGACGAGCTGCACGCCGCGTTCGTGAAGCGGCTGCACGCGGCCTACGCCGAGGTGCCGCCCGCACCCTTGCCCGGCGTTCCGGAGGCCCTCGCGGCGCTTCGCGGCTCCGGCGTGCGGGTCGTGCTCACCACCGGATTCGACCGCCAGGTCACCGACCCGCTGCTCGCCGCGCTGGGCTGGACCGTCGGGGAGACCCTCGACGGCGTGGTCTGCGCCGAGGAGGTCGCCGCAGGTCGCCCGAAGCCGTTCATGATCCAGGAGGCGATGCGCGTCACGGGGGTCGGCGACCCCGCCGAAGTGCTCGTCGCGGGCGACACCGTGCTCGACGTCCGCGCCGGTCGCGCGGCCGGCGCGGGCCTGGTCGTCGGTGTCCTCACCGGCGCCCAGACCCGCGAGGAGCTGGCCGCCGAGCACCCCACGCACGTCCTCGACGGCGTCGCCGACGTCCCCGGTCTGCTCAGCAGCCTGCGGTAGCGGCCGTTAGCGTCGCGGACGTGTCGAAACCGCCGCTTCCCGACGACTCCGTCGCCATGCTCCGCAAGCCCAACCCCTCGGTGATCACCACGCTGCGACGCGACGGCCAGCCCGTCTCCGTCGCGACCTGGTACCTCTGGGAGGACGACGGCCGCGTCCTGATCAACATGGACGCCGGCCGCGTCCGCGTGAAGCACGTCCGCAACGACCCCCGGGTCACGCTGTCCGTCCTCGACTCCGAGGACTGGTACACCCACATCAGCCTCATCGGCCGCGTCGTGGACCTGCGCGACGACGAGGGGCTCACCGACATCGACCGCCTGGCCGGGCACTACCTCGGTAAGCCGTACCCGGACCGCGAGCGCGCCCGGGTCAGCGGATGGATCGAGGTCGACCGCTGGCACGGCTGGGGAACGCACAAGGACAACGACCAGCCCGGCTGACCGGACCCGTTCTCAGCGCACCAGGTCGGCGTCGCCGTGCTCCCCGGGCCGCGGCCGCCCGGCGTCGGTCCGCGAGGGCAGGCCCCCGGGGCCGTGATCGGGGCCGTGATCGAGGTCGAGGTCGAGGTGGTCGGCGCCGTCGCCGAGGAACCGGGCGTGCGCGGCGCCGGACGACTGCACGACCAGCAGCCGGGACCGGCCCGGCCCCGAGCGCTCGACGGCGAAGCGTCCCCCCTCGCCCGACCGGGCCCTCCCGAGCTCGTGGCCGTCGGTGGCGACCACGGTCAGCACCGCGGTCGCCACCGGGACGCCCGCGCGGTGCACGGTGCCGGTGACCAGCGGGCGGGCGCGCGGTGCGGGAGACCCCGCGTCACCCGCCCCGCCGGCGGGGGCCGGATGCGCCCTCGCCGGCTGCGGCACCGCGGCGGCCGTGGTTTCCTCCGGCGTCTTGCGGGGCGGGATGAACGCGGTGATCGCCAGAGCCACCAGGGCGGTCAGCCCGCCGAGGCCCATCACCAGGATGAACGCGCCCTCCGAGGGCACCGTCATCCCGGCCACCGAGGTGGTCAGCGCAGCGAGCAGCACCCCGGCGACCGCACTGGCCGTCGAGGTCCCGATCGCGCGGGCCAGGTTGTTCAGGCTGTTCGCCGCGGCGGTCTGGGTGACCGGCACGGCGGCCATCACCAGCGACGGCATCGCGCCGTAGGCCAGGCCGACACCGGAGCTGACCACGATCGAGCAGGCGACGAGATGCCAGACCTCGGAGTGGAACAGCACCCCGAGCCCGTACCCGACCGCGACCACGACGGCGCCGAGCATCAGCGTCGTCCGCGGGCCCGACGCGTTGGTGATCCTCGCCGAGACCGGCGACATCGCCATCATGCACAGCCCGCCCGGCGCCAGCACCAGGCCCGCCACCAGGATCGACTGCCCCAGCCCGTACCCGGTCGAGGCCGGCAGCTGCAGCAGCTGCGGGAACACCAGCGACATCGCGAACATCGAGAACCCGAACACCGCCGAGGCCGAGTTCGTCAGCAGCACCTGACGGCGGCGGCTCACCCGCAGGTCCACCAGCGGCTGCGGGGTCCGCAGCTCCCACGCGCCCCAGGCGCCTAGCGCGACGACCCCGACCACGAGCAGGGTGAGCGTGAGCGGGTCGCCCCAGCCCCACGAGTTGCCCTTCGACACCACCAGCAGCACGCAGACCAGCGCCGCCGACAGCAGCACGGCGCCGAGCCCGTCGAAGCGGCCGCCGGCACGCTGCGGGGACTCCGGGACCAGCAGCACGACCAGCGCGAGCACGACCACACCGAGGCCGGCCGATGCCCAGAACAGGAGGTGCCAGTCCAGGCTCTGCGCGATCAACGCGGACAGCGGCAGCCCCAGGGCGCCACCGACACCGAGCGAGGCGCTCATCGACGCGGTGGCCGAGCCGAGGCGTTCGGCCGGGAGCGAGTCCCGCATCAGGCTGATGCCCAGCGGGATCACCCCGGTCGCGAGCCCCTGGATCGCCCGCCCGACGACCAGCGGGACCAGGGACGTGCTCAACGCCCCGACCACCGAGCCGACGACGAGCATGGCCAGGCAGATCAGCAGCATGCGGCGCTTGCCGAACATGTCGGCCAGCCGCCCCACCATCGGGGTCGCCACGGCCCCGGCCAGCAACGTGGCGGTGACGATCCAGGTCGTGTCCGCGGCCGAGGCGTCGAGCAGCGACGGGAACTGCGGGATCAGCGGGATCACGCTGGTCTGCTGCAACGCCACGACGATGCCGCCGAAGGCCAGCACCCCCACCAGGGCCCGGCTGCGCGGGCCGTCGACCACGGGCGCCTCGGACACGGCTGACGACATGCTCACTCTCCGGTGATCCTCGACCGGAGCCGTCCGCCCGCACGCCCGGCCGGACGTCGGGATCGAGACCCACTCCTCGTGTCCGGCCGGCGCGAGGAGATCGTTGTCTCGTCACGCCATTATGGCACGTCGTGCCACGATCGACGGGGTGCGCGACCCTGCTCACCGGGGCACACACGAAAATACCCCGGGACCGCGCGGGCCCCGGGGTATCTCGTGGATCTGATCAGAACAGATCAGTTACCGGCGGAGTCGCCCGCGCCGGCGGTCTGGCCGCAGTTGTCCGACTGGTCGGTGGCCGAGTCGCCGCTCTCCGACTCGCCGTTCACGGCGCCGGTGAGCCCGTTGCCCGCAGCACCGTCCTCGACCGGAACCTGGACGCCCAGCACGTTGACCGGAACGTTGTTGTTGCAGGCCTGGACCGGCACCTGGGCGTTGTTGCCGTTCAGCCCGGAGACGATGCCCTTCGAGTCCTTGTCGATGCCGTTGCCGCTGTCGGCGAACGCGAGGGGGCTCAGGGCGAGCAGGGACGCAGCGGAGGCCGCCACGACGATTCCAGCCTTCTTCAGCACAGTTCTTCTCCTGATGAGTTGCGAGTCCGCCGCAGCCGAGCTCGTACCTGCCGGCACGCTGACAAAAACGGGGGGAGCCCGTACCGGCTGCAAGCAATATATCCAGCCGTGAACAGCCGGATCAAACTCACGACACCATCGGTGGACGAAATTACTTTCCGTTCGGATATTCGCTGGATCGGGGGAAAATCGGCTCCCGATGTACTGCGGGTAACGCACGAGTGCGCGACCGTCGGTCATCGATGTGACCCCTTCGGGGTCCCCCGTCGTCACGACGCCGGCGCGGACCCCGCCGGCCCGGGTCTCGCGGCCCCTCCGGCGTCCGGCGGGGAAATCCCGATGACCGACGGCTCCCGATCTGTCAGGCTTCCCCTGACACGAGAGGTGGTCATCATGAACAGTCTGATCGAGCAGGTGGCGGCGTCGGACGTGACGGGCCATGCGGCCGCGGTGCGCACCGCCGCGGTCCTGGACGTACAGGCACGGGCGCACCGGCTGGTGGCCGCTCTGGACCCCGCGACCGACGGCCCGGGCCGCGCGGACGGCGGCGACCCCGAGCGGGCGTGGGGCCTGGCGTGCCTGCGGATCGCACTCGCCGCCGGCATGGACGGCGTCGAGGACGTGGTCATGCTGCGGCGGTCGGGGGCGACGTGGGCACAGATCGGCGCCGTTGCCGGGATCACCCGGCAGTCGGCCCACGAACGCTGGAACGCCCGGGTGCTGGAGGTTCTCGACCGCTACGGCCTCGGCGAGCTGGGCGGCCGCGTGGCCGACGACGACCCCCGCAGCACCTGAGCCGGGGGCAGCGGGAGGAGGGCGACCGATGAGTCCGCGCCCCGGACCCGGTCCACCCTCGGGAGGAGGAGAGATGGACATGGATCTGTTCGCCGGTGTCGCGGTCAGCGACCTCCCGCGCGCCGTGGCCTGGTTCGACGCGTTCCTCGGTGAGGTCGAGTCGTTCGAGCCGAACGACACCGAGCGCGTCTGGACGGTGGCCGAGCACCGGCACCTCTACGTCGACCTGGCGCCCGAGCACGCCGGGCACGCCAAGGTCACGCTGTTCGTCGGCGATTTCGACGGGTTCGTCGGCGCGGCGGCCCGGCGCGGCATCGAGCCGGACACGCGGGAGACCTACGGCAACGGCGTCCGCAAGGCCCTCTACCGCGACCCGGACGGCAACGAGATCGGCGTCGGCGGGGCACCGGCGGGCGCCCCCTGAGCCGACCGACCGGGTCTACCCCGCCGCGGGCCGTCGTTCGCTGGGCTCGTAGACCTGGCTCTGCGGCCCGACCAGGAGCGGGTCGGGCCTGCCGACCACGTCGACGTCCTTCGTCGGGTAGTCCAGGGTGGACAGGACCCAGCGCATCGCGGCGATCCTGCCGCGCTTCTTGTCGTTGCTCTTGACCACCGTCCACGGCGCCGCGGCGGTGTCGGTGCCGGCGAACATCGCCTCCTTGGCGGCCGTGTAGTCGTCCCAGCGGTCCAGCGCGGCGAGGTCGACGGGGCTGAGCTTCCACTGCCGGAGCGGGTCGATCACCCGGATCGTGAACCGGGTGCGCTGCTCCGGACGCGACACCGAGAACCAGAGCTTGACCAGGTGGATCCCGTTGTCCACCAGTGCACTTTCCAGCGACGGGGTCTGGGCCATGAACTCGGCGTACTCCGCGTCGGTACAGAAGCCCATCACGCGCTCGACGACCGCGCGGTTGTACCAGGAGCGGTCGAACAGCACGATCTCACCGGCGGAGGGCAGCTCGGAGAAGTAGCGCTGGAAGTACCACTGCGTGCGCTCCCGCTCGTCGGGCTTGTCCAGGGCGACCACCCGGGCCCCGCGCGGGTTCAGGTGCTCGGTGAAGCGCTTGATGGTGCCGCCCTTGCCGGCCGCGTCCCGGCCCTCGAAGAGCACGACGACGCGCTGGCCGCTGTCCTTGACCCAGGACTGCATCTTGAGCAGCTCGATCTGCAGGGCCCGCTTGACCGTCTCGTACTCCTCGCGCGGCATCCGCTCGGAGTACGGGTAGTCCTCACGCCACGTACCGACCTCCCGGCCGTCGCGGCCCACGAGCAGACCCTCGTCGTCGTCGACCTCGACCACGGACCAGCCGTGCAGGTCGTCGAGCAGGTCGGCCGAGCGCAACGCCTCGCGCAGCTCGTCCCGGGTCCGCTCGGAGTGTCCCGCGCCGTGCGGCGTCCGACGGAACGCGTTCACGGCCTCCTCGACCGACGTCATGACCCCTCCTGGACCGGACCTGGCGCGACGACACATCCTGTCACGGCCGCGGGGTCACCGGGGATCCGTCGTCGGGGGTGCTGGCACGCGACGGTGCCGGCACGGCATGGTCTTGACTGTGAGCCGGTGCGCCCGCGCCGGAGCACCGCTGACGAGAGGGAGATGACGGGTCGTGGCGTGGAGTACGCGTGAGATCGCCGAGCTCACCGGCACGAGCCTGCGAGCGGTACGGCACTACCACGAGGTCGGGCTGCTCACCGAGCCGCAGCGACGGGCCAACGGCTACAAGCAGTACGGCGTCGCCCACCTGGTCCGGGTGCTGCGCATCAAACGCCTCACCGACCTCGGGTTCTCGCTGTCCCAGATCGCCGGGATGGGCGACTCCGACGACCACCCCGAGGAGGCCCTGCGCGCCCTCGACGGCGAGCTCGCCGAGACCATCGAACGCCTGCAGCGGGCCCGCGCCGAGCTCGGCGTCATCCTCGACCATGCCGCGCCGACCGACATGCCCCCCGAGCTCGGTCCGGTCGCCGCCGGGGCCGAGCTGTCCGAGGCCGACCGCTCGTTCGTCGTCGTGATGACCCGCGTCCTCGGGCCCCAGGGCGTGCAGGCCTGGTCGGACATGCTGGGCGACCTCCCAACCGACCCCTCCGGGTCCGAGTTCGACAACCTGCCCGCCGACGCCGACGAGCAGACCCGGCAGGCGATGGCCGAGATCCTGGTGCCCTACGTCCGTGCCATCCGCGCCGCCCACCCGGGTCTGGCCACCCTGGGCCCGGAGGCCCCGCACAGCCCGCAGTTCGCCCAGCAGACGGTCACCCGGGCCATGCAGGACCTCTACAACCGCGCCCAGCTCGACGTCCTCGTGCGCGTCGAGACCCTGCTCGCCTCGTCACCGCCGCCCGACGCGACCTGACCCGGGCGCGGCTCGCGCCCCGCTCCGCCCTCCCGCCCACGCGGTCGGAGAACCGGCTCTTGTGCGGCACGTCCCACGTGTGGCACCTTCTGCTAATTCGCATTAGCACTGCAGACGGAGACGAGATGCCGGATCGATCCGACGTGTACGAGACCGACGTGGCGATCGTCGGCGGCGGGCTGGGTGGCGTGGCGGCGGCGCTGGCCGTCTGCCGGTCGGGGCGCCGCGCCGTGCTGACCGAGGAGACCGACTGGCTCGGTGGGCAGCTCACCTCCCAGGCGGTGCCCCCGGACGAGCACCCCTGGATCGAGCAGTTCGGGGCGACCGCCGCCTACCGCGAGCTGCGCGAGGGCATCCGCGCCTACTACCGGCGGGCGTATCCGCTGCGCCCGGAGGCCGCGGCCTCCCCCACCCTGAACCCCGGCGCCGGCCGGGTCAGCAAGCTCTGCCACGAGCCACGGGTGGCCGTGGCGGTCATCGAGGAGATGCTCGCCCCGCTGCGCAGCGCCGGGCTGCTGACCGTCCTCACCGAGCACCGTCCGGTCGCCGTGACGATGTCCGGCCCGCGCTGCGAGTCGGTGACGGTCCGGGGCCGCGACGGCGACGACGTCGTGCTGCGTGCCCCCTACGTGCTCGACGCGACCGAGACCGGTGAGCTGCTGACGCTGGGCGGCGTCGAGCACGTCACCGGCGCCGAGGCCCGCGCCGAGCACGACGAGCCGCACGCCCCGGACACCGCACAGCCGTGGAACCAGCAGGGCATCACGTTCTGCTTCGCCGTCTCGCACCACGAGGGCGAGGACCACACCGTCGAGCGCCCCGCGACCTACGACTTCTGGCGTTCCTACCGGCCGGGGTTCTGGCCCGGGCCGCTGCTGGGCTACCTCGGCCCCGACCCGCGCACGCTCGAGGCGCACGACCGCAGCTTCGTCCCGAACCCCGACAACGACCCGCTCGACATCGACGCCGACCAGAGCGCCGACGCCGGCGACAAGGAGCTCTGGGGCTTCCGCCGCATCCTGGCCCGGCGGCTGTTCTCGGACGGGGCGTTCGACTCCGACATCTGCCTGGTCAACTGGCCGATGAACGACTACTGGCTCAAGCCGGTGGTCGCCGAGGACCCGGCCACGGCCGCCGAGGCTCTCGACGAGGCCCGGCAGCTGTCGCTGTCGCTGCTGTACTGGCTGCAGACCGAGGCTCCGCGCCCGGACGGCGGCACCGGCTTCCCCGGCCTGAAGCCGCGCGGCGACGTCACCGGCACCCGCGACGGCCTGGCCAAGGCCGCCTACGTGCGGGAGGCACGGCGGATCCGTGCGGTCACGACGGTGACCGAGCACGACGTGTCGGCCGACCTGCTCGCCGGCGCCGGGCCACTGGTGCGCAAGGACTCCGTCGGCGTCGGCAGCTACCGGCTCGACCTGCACCCCTCCACCGGCGGCGACAACTACATCGACGTGCCCAGCGTGCCGTTCGAGATCCCGCTGGGCGCGCTGCTGCCGGTCCGGGTCACCAACCTGCTGCCGGCCGGGAAGAACCTGGGCACCACCCACGTCAGCAACGGCTGCTTCCGCCTGCACCCGGTGGAGTGGAACGTCGGCGAGGTCGCCGGGGCGCTGGCCGTACACGCACTCGCGACCGGCACGACCCCGCACGAGGTCCACGCCGACCAGGCCCGTTTCGACCACTTCGCCCACCGGCTGGACCAGCTCGGCGTCGAACGCCACTGGCCCGTCGTCGGCGCGTACTGACACCCAGCCCTCTCACACAGGCACCCAGCCCCCTCACGAAGGATCACGACGCCGTGACCGACGACCCCGTCATCCCCGCAGGCCGGTCCCCGATCCGGATCGGCATCGACGTCGGTGGCACGTTCACCGACGCCGTCGCCGTCGACGCCCGGACGCTCGGTCTCATCGGGCAGAGGAAGACCCCGACCAGCCACGACCATCCCGACGGCGTCGCGCACGGCATCATCGAGGGGCTGCACCGGCTGCTCGGCGACATCGGCCGGTCGCCCGAGGACGTCGTCTTCCTCGCCCACGGCACGACCCAGGCCACGAACGCGCTGCTGGAGGGCGATGTCGCCCCGGTCGGGCTGATCGGGATCGGGACCGGGATCGCGGCGGTGTTCCTGCGCCGGCTCGCGGCACTGCGCAAGATCGAGCTGACCGCGGGGACGCACCTGCCGCTGGAGTACGGCCACCTGCGCCGCGCCGGCGACACGGCCGCGCTGCACGCGCTCCTCGACGGCTTCGCGGAGCGGGGGATCACCTCGATCGTCGTCACCGAGCCGTTCAGCGTCGACGACACCCTCGGTGAGAACACGGTCGCGGCACTCGCGCGGGACCGCGGGTTCCTGGTCACCGCCACGCACGAGATCACCTCGCTGTACGGGCTGAGCAAGCGGACCCGCACCGCGGTGCTCAACGCGGTGATCCTTCCGCGGATGTTCGCCACCGCCGACCTGGTCCAGGCCAGCATCGAGAAGGCCGGCATCACCGCCCCGCTGATGGTGATGCGCTGTGACGGCGGCGTGATGTCGCTCGAGGAGATGCGGCGCCGTCCGCTGCTCACGGTGCTGTCCGGACCCGCGGCGGGGGTGGCCGGGGCGCTGATGCAGGAGCACCTCGGCGAGGGCGTCTTCCTGGAGACCGGCGGCACCTCGACCGACGTCTCGGTGGTCCGGCGCGGCAAGGTCGCCGTGCGCTACACCAGCTTCGGCGACAGCACGACCTACCTCAACGCCCTCGACGTGCGCACCGTCGGCATCGGCGGCGGGTCGATGGTCCGGATGCACCCGGGCGCCGGCCCGCGGATCACCGCGGTCGGGCCGCGGTCGGCGCACATCGCCGGGTTGCCCTACGCCTGCTTCGCCGCGCCCGCCGACCTGGACGGGGCCACCCTCGTCCCGGTCGCACCGAAACCGGGCGACCCGCCGGACCACCTCACCCTCGACGCGGCAGGCGGCCGGTACGCGATCACCCTCACCTGCGCGGCGAACGCCCTCGGCGTCGTCCCGCCCGACGCCTACGCCCGCGCCGACCAGGTCAGTGCCCGGATGGCTCTGGAGCCCCTGGCCCGCGAGCTGGGGGTCGACGTCGCCGCCGCGGCACGGCGGATCCTCGAGGTGGCCGCCGCCCCGGTCGAGAGGACCATCGCCCGGCTGATCGAGGACTACGGGCTCACCGACGACGCGGTCCGCCTCGTCGGGGGAGGCGGTGGTGCCGCGGCCGTCACCCCGTTCGTCGGCGAGGCCGGCGGCCGGGACTGGTCGATCGCCGCGCACAGCGAGGTCATCAGCCCGATCGGGGTCGCGCTGGCGCTGCTGCGGGAGCAGATCGAGCGGATCATCCCGGGCGTGACCGACGAGCAGATCCTGGGTGTGCGCCGCGAGGCCGAGCAGGCGCTGCTCGAGCAGGGCGCCGCGCCCGGAGCGATCTCGGTCGACGTCACCGTCGACCCGCAGACCAACGCCGTGCGGGCCATCGCCACCGGCGCGACCGAGCTGCGCACCCAGGACCTCACCGACCGTCCCGGACGCGACCGGCTCGATCCGGTCGCCGCCCGCAGCCTCCGTGTGGAGCCGGACCGGCTGGAGGTGCTGGCCGAGACGCCCTACCACGTCGTCTACGGGGCGCCGGTGGACAAACGGCGGTTCCGCAGGTCGCGCCGCCCGGTGCGCGTCGTCGACCGGGACGGAGTGATCCGCTTCGCCTCGCCCGACGCGCACGTGGTCCGCGGCACGGTCGGCAGCGGCAGCGGTCTGGTCGCCGCCGCGGTCACCCGGCTCACCAGCTACGGCGACGGCGGCTCCCGGGCGCCGGCCGTCCAGCTCATCGCCGGGCCGACCGTCGCCGACCTGTCCGGTGTGCTGGACGAGAGCGCGCTGATCTCACTGGCACGCTCCGAGCTGGACGGGAAGAACCGCGACGACGACCTCGTCGCCGTCCTGGAGGTTCGTCGATGACCGTCCTGCCCTCCCCCGCGCTCGCCGACGTCGACGACGTGGCCCTGGGTGCCCGCCTGCTCGCCGGGATCCCCACCAACGAGGCGCGTGGGCCGGAACTGCTGGGGGTCCTCAGCGACCGCGCCCAGCGGTTCGGCCGCTCGCTCGCCGACGCCGACGCCGACGAGCCGGCGGCACACCGGGTCGTGGAGCGCACCGGCGGGCTCGACCGCGACGTCCCGACCCTTGCCCGGTTCTCCCACCGCAGCGGGACGGTCGAACTGTTCACCGACAGCATCGCCTTCTGCGAGGACCTCGTGGACCGGATGGGATGGCGGCCGCTGTTCCCGGCCGGCAGTGTCCGCGCCGCCGCGCTGCTGCACGAGGACGCCCACCACCTGCTGGCCGGCCGGTACGCCCGCGACCTGCGGGTGGCCGTCGGACACCCGGCGCTGCGGCTCGGGCGCCTCGTCCGCTGGGCCCACGTCGCCGGCGCCGAGGAGCTCGCCGCGCACGCCTACGCCGCCCGGCGCCTCGGGCTCGGCCGCTCGCCCCTGCTCGTCACCGCGGCCGCATCGGCCGCCCTCGACCGTCCGGCCGCCGTCGCGACCGCTCCCGCCAAGGAGGCCCGCACGTGGGCATCGTGATCATCGCCATCATGGCGGCGGGCGTCGCCGTGATCCTCAGCGGACGGGTGCCGACCGCCTTCGTCCTGGTGCTGCTCGCCGTGGGCATCGGGTTCGCCGCCGGCGCCCCGCTGACCGGTGAGGACGACAGCATCCTGCAGACCGTCCTGCAGGAGGGGGCGACCAAGCTGGCCGCCACCATGATCGCCATCCTGCTCGGGTCGTGGCTCGGCTCCCTGATGCGCGACACCGCCATCGCCAAGACCCTGGTCCGCAAGACCGTCGAGTTCGCCGGCGACCGGCCGGTCGCCGTCGCGCTGGGGATGCTGCTGATCTCCGCCCTGGTCGGCACCGTGACCGGATCCGCCCCGGCCGCGCTCCTGGCGGGCGTGATCGGCATCCCGGCCATGATCGCGGTCGGCGTGCCGAAGGTGACCGCGGCCGGGACCATCCTGATGGGCATCGGCGTCGGAGTGCCGTTCGAGCTGCCGATCTGGCAGTTCTTCTCCAGCGCCCTGGACCTCACGGTCGACGAGGTCCGCAGCTTCCTGATCACCCTGTTCCCGTTCGCGCTGGTGGCTGCCGTCGCCTTCGTGCTCGTCGAGACGCGCCGGCGCGGGACGGTGCACTCCTGGTCCCTGCGGATGCCCGCCGGCATGCCCGGCGGGGCGGACAGTGGGGCGGACGGTGGGGCGGACGGCCCGCCGCGGTCGCGCCGCGAGCGCCTCGGGGACGCACCCTGGTACGCGCTGTTCACCCCGCTCGTCCCGATCGTGCTGGCGCTGGGCCTGAGCGTGCCGATCATCCCGTCACTGCTGGCCGGGGTGCTGTACGCGGTGGTCACCACCACCCGGCCCCGGGACATGGGCACCACGATGTTGCGCTCGCTCTACGACGGCTTCACCGTGGCCGCACCCCCGATCACCCTGTTCGTCGCGATCGGCATGTTGCTGGCCGCGGTCGGGCTGCCCGGTGCGGTCGACGCGCTGACCCCGGTCGTCGAGACACTGGCACCGGGCAGTCCCTGGCTCTACGTGCTGGTGTTCTCGGTCCTCGTCCCGCTGTGCCTGTTCCGCGGGCCGCTGAACATCTACGGTCTCGGCGCCGGGATCGCCGGTGCCCTGATCGCCGTCGGCACGTACCCCGCGATGGCGGTGCTCGGCCTGATGGCCTCCTACAACCAGGTATTCGGTGTGTCCGACCCGACCAGCACCCAGACGGTGTGGGCGGCGCAGTACTCCGGGGTCAGCCCGCAGCAGGTGATGATCCGGACGCTGCCCTACGTGTGGGTGATCGCGATCGGCGGCATCGCGACGTCGGCGGTGCTCTACCTCTGAGTGGCCCGGCGGGCGGGCGCGGTCAGCGTCCGCCCGTCGACGACCACGCAGTCCAGCAGCGTGCGGCGGTCCGCGACCGGCAGGTCGTCGTGCGGGTCGAGGATGCGGCCCAGCAGCCGCAGCGACTCCGCTCCCAGCCGCGTCCGTGGCGGGCTCAACCGGGTCAGGTCCGGCGCCTCCGGTCCCGGCCGGGGCGGGTCGGCCAGCACGACGGCCGACAGGTCTCCCGGGATCGTCAGCCCGGCCGCGCCGGCGGCCGCGCACACCCGGGCGGCCTGTGCCGCCGTCTCCGCCACCACGGCGGTCGTTCCCGCGGCCAGCAGGTTCACGAGCAGGTCGGGAGTGATCTCGTGGTCGTCGGCCTGCACGGTCTCCAGCCGCGACCCGGCGACCCGGCCACAACCCAGCTCCACCCCACGCATCCGGTCCACGATGGACTCTCCGGCCTGCTCCAGGTGCAGGTACGCGATCGAGCGGTGACCGGCGGCGAGCACCCGCTCGGTCAGCGCGGCTGCCCCGGCGACGTAGTCCAGCCCGACGTAGGGGACATCGGCGACGTCGCGCCGGCCGACCGCCACGAACGGGAAGCCCTCGGCGACCAGACGGGCCAGCTCGTCGCCGTCCATCCGGACCCCGAGCAGCAGGCACCCGTCGGCGAGGCGGAGCCGGCTGTTGCCGTGCAGCAGCCGGCGCCGCCCGGCACGGACCGGGGCGCTGGTGAACATCAGCAGGTCGCAGCCGAGCAGCTCGGCCTCCGCCTCGATCCCGGCGAGCAGCGGGGTGTAGAAGTCCTGCGCGGCGGTCGGGAACGCCGGCTCGTAGGTGAACACCCCGACGATCCGGTTGCCGACCCCGGCGAGGCGGCGGGCCGCGGCGTTCGCGGTGTAGCCGGTCTCCGCGATGACCTGCTCGACCCGCTCGCGGGTGCTGTCCGGGATCCGGCTGACGCCGTTGGCCTTGCCGTTGAGGACGAGCGACACCACGGCCTGGCTGACCCCGGCCAGCTCCGCGATCTGGCGCTGCGTCACCTTGCCCGCGCCGGCCCGTCCGCTCACGCACCTCACCTCTCTCCGCCGTGCACCGAGCCTAGAGCCCTGTGGTGCGCTGATGCGCATCAGCGACGCGACCGCCGTGTCAGGGCCTGAGGACGATCCGCCCGAACACGCTGCCGAGATCCATCCGGCGGTGCGCCTCGGCGGCCCGCTCCAGTGGCAGGACCTCCTCGACGACGGCGTGCAGCTCACCGCGCACCGCGGCGTCGAACGCCTCGGCCCGGGCCGCGGCGACCGACGGCGCCGGGACGCTGTCGAGGCTGAACGTGGCGATCGAGCGGGACTGCTGGAACGCGGACAGGAGCCGCATACCGAAGTCCGCGGGCGGCAGACCGGCCACCACACCGACGACGACCATCCGCCCGTTCGGCGCGAGCCGGTCGACGAACGCCGGCACCTGCGCGCCCCCGACGATGTCGATGACGACGTCGAAGGATCCCGGCGCCGCCGGGTCGCCCTCTCCGGCACGGTCGAGCACGTGCGTGGCCCCGAGGTCGCGGAGCCGCCCGCCGCGCTCCGCGGACGAGGTCGTGACCGCGACCGCGCCCGCCCCCGCACGCGCCGCGAGCTCCGTCGTCGCGATACCGATGCTGCCCGCCGCACCGCGCACGAGTACGGACTCGCCGGGGGCGAGGTGCGCGTGGGCGAGCGCGAAGTGCGCGACCGGGGCGGCGCTGCCGAGCGTCACCGCATCGACCGAC
>NZ_JADQDD010000122.1 GCF_019263595.1 Pseudonocardia sp. KRD291
CCGCGGACCGGCGACGCGCCGGGCCCGGACGCCCCGCCCCTCCGCCCGGAGCCCGGGTCCTCCGCGTCCCGGCCGCCCGGCCGCACCCCGGCGCAGGCACACCCCGCCGATCCGGCACAGGCGCATCCCGCTGACCCGGCACAGGCGCACCCCGCTGATCCCGCATCCGCAGCCCCGGGACGGCGCCGCTCGCGGGTGGACTCGCGCGCCACCGAGGTGATCTCGGCGATCATCCCGCGGCGCCGCGCCAAACGCGCCGACGACGCCGGCGACGCCGCCCCGGACGTCCCGTCCGCGGACCGGAGTGAACCCGAGACCGATGCGGTCGCCCAGGTCGCGGCCCCGGCCCGCACCGAGGAGGGCCGGCAGGGCGACCCGGCAGCCGCCGCCGAGCCGCCGGCTCCCGGCAGCGACCCGGCGCCGTCCCCCGACGCGGAGCAGGACGACCCGCCCCCGCGGCGCGGCACGACGGCCCTGCGGATCGCCGCGGCCGCGCTGGCCGCGCTGGTGCTCGTCTCCACCGCGGCCGGTTTCTCCTCCCGCAACACGGTCGACGACGGGATCGTCCGGGTCGCCGCGCTGGACCCGGCATCGGATGCGATCTCGTCGCGCGCCGCGCAGGCCGGCGACGAGAACGTACTCGTCCTCGGCCTGGCCGCGGACCGGCTCCGCCAGCCGGAGGCCGCCCGGACCGACACCGCCGTCGTCGTGCACGTGCCGGCCGGTGGCGGGCCCGCGGTCACGCTGTCGCTGCCGGCCACCCTGGAGGTCTCGCGACCGCCGTGTCAGCGCTGGAAACCGGCGACGAGGAACTACGCCGAGTCCGTCCCGGCCGAGTCGCGCACCACGCTCAGCTCGGTCTACGACGTGGGTGGGCCGGCGTGCGTGGTCGGCGCGGTCCAGCAGCTCACCGGCCTGGCGCTGACCCGTTTCGTCGCCCTCGACGTCGCCGGTGCGGACCCGCTGGTCACGGCCGTGCGCGGGGTTCGGGTATGCACCGAGCGGCCGGTCGTCGACCGGGCGCTCGGCCCGGTCGTGCTCTCCGCCGGGGACACCACGCTCACCGGCGCCGAGGCCGTCCGGTTCGCCGACGCGACCGGCGTCGACGACACCTCTCCCGCCAACCGGGTGCAGCGCCAGCAGAGGGTGCTCGCCGCCGCGCTGGAGGGGGCACTGTCCACGCCGTCGCTGCTGACACCGGGCACGCCGACCCGGGTGGCCCAGGCGCTGTCCGGTGCTGTGCTCACCGACAACGCCGACGTGGCCGAGGTGCTGACCCTGGCCCGCTCGCTGAGCCGCGCCGGAACCGCGGGCGACGGCAGCACACCGACGTTCCTCCCGGTCCCGGTCAACGAGCAGCCGAACACCCGCGGCCACATGGAGCTGCGTCGCAGCGACGCCGAGGACCTGTTCTCCGCGATGCGCAAGCACGAACCGCTGCCCGAGGAGGTCACGGCCCCGGCCCAGCGCGCCGCGGCCGATGCGCTGCCCGAGGGCGTCAGCATCGACGTGCTCAACGCGGCCGGGCGGGCCGGGCTGGCCGGGCAGGTCGCGGACTCGCTGCGCGCGCAGGGGTTCCGGGTCGGCGCCGTCACCGACGCGCCGGAGTCCGCCCGGACCTCGGTCCGGTTCTCCCCGGACCGCGCCGACGTCGCCGGCCGGCTCGCCGCGAGCCTCCCCGCCGCGGTCCCCGCGCCCGACCCGACGGCGTCCTCCACCTTGCAGCTGGTGCTCGGATCGGGGTTCTCCGGCCCGATCACACTGCCCGCGCAGCAGCCCGTCGGAGAGGCCGTCGACTGCGGCTGACCGGCCCCTCGACCACGGCCGCACATCGACCGTTCATGCCGGGTTCACCCACAGCTGATGAAGTCGCGAAGGCTCACCTCTAAGCTCGCAGCCATGCGCGACGCCTATCAGGAACAGCTCGACGAACTCGCCTCCGGCCTGGCCGGGATGTGCGAGGACGTCGCGCGTGCGATGGAGAAGGCCACCCGGTCACTGCTCGAGGTGGACCTGCAGCTGGCCGAGGAGGTCATCTCCGAGGACACCGGGATCGACGACGTCCGCGCCGCGGCCGAGCACCGCGCGTTCGGCCTGCTGGCCCTGCAGGCCCCGGTCGCCACCGACCTGCGCATCGTGGTCGCCGCCATCCACGGCGCCGGCGACATCGAGCGGATGGGCGACCTCGCCCTGCACGTCGCGCAGGCCGCCCGCCGCCGGCACCCGGAGTCCGTGGTGCCGGAGGAGATCACGCCGTACTTCGCCGAGATGGGTGAGGTCGGGGTCCGGCTGGCCAGGAAGGCGGGCGAGGTCATCCGGAGCCGGGACCTGAACGCCGCGGCCCAGCTCGAGACGGACGACGACGCGATGGACGACCTGCACAAGCACATGTTCACCGTGCTGATGGACCGCAACTGGAACCACGGCGTCTCGGCCGCGGTGGACGTGGCGCTGCTGGCCCGCTTCTACGAGCGCTACGCCGACCACGCGGTCGCCGTCGCCCGCCGGATCGTGTACGTCGTCACCGGACAGATGCCCGGGCCGCTCACCGTCTGACACCGCCCCGCCGCCGAACGATCGACGCGGCGGGTTTGCCCCGCACGACCGGTGGGCACTCTGGCGTCATGAACCAGGCCGGGTGTCACGTCACGGAGGTCGTCGGGACCTCCGACGAGAGCGTGGAGGCGGCGATCCGCGACGGCATGTGCCGCGCGACCGGCTCTGCGGACTCACTGGAGTGGTTCGAGGTGACCGGGGTGCGCAGCAACGTCCTCGGCAGGGTCCACCGCTTCCGGGTCGACCTGCGGCTGGGCGTCCGCGACGCCGCCTGATCCGAGGCCTCCGGGACGGGCGACCCGGTCGTTCATGGATCGTTCACCCTCGTCCGACCGAACGGACGTCGCACCCGAACTAAGGTCACGACATGCGCAGGGAAACCCTCGACGACAACCTTGCGCGGATCCAGGACCTGCTCGACGAGATGGGACCGGAGGTCACGACGGCGTTTCGGCACGCCTCGAGCGCGCTGCTGGACGGGCGTGAGCGCCTCGCGGAGCAGGTCATCGCCCGGGATCCGATGATCGACGACCTGCGGTCGCGGGTCGAGCTCCTCGCGGTCGAGACCATGAACATCCACGCCCCGGTCGTCGGGCCCCTGCGCTCCGTCGTCGCGGCCATCCGGTGCGCCCATCAGCTGGAGCGGATGGGCGACCTGGCGGCGCACATCGCCGAGATCGCGCGGCGCCGTTCCCCGAACGCGGTGCCCGAGATCGTGCGGCCGTTGTTCCGGGAGTACGGGACCCTGGTCGGCGCGATGGGCGAGAAGGCCGTGACCGTGCTGCGGACCCGCAACGTCGTGCTGGCCACCGAGCTCGGAGCCGACGACGAGCAGGTCAACGCCGTGCACCGGCGCGTGTTCGAGGTGATGTTCGGTGACGAGTGGGCCGAGGGGGTGCCGGCCGCGGTGGACACCGCCCTGCTGGCCCGTTTCCACGAGCGCTTCGCCGACCAGGCCGTCTCGATGACCGAGCGCGTGATCTACGCCGTGACCGGGCAGCAGCCGGACGCCCTGTCGTTCTAGGGGGTGGTCCCGGGGGGCCCGGCCGTCGATGCCGTCCGCGGCGTGGGTCCCGATCAGCCGAAGCGGCCGGACACGTAGTCCTCGGTCGCCTTCTGCCTCGGCTGGGAGAAGATCGTCTTCGTCTCGTCCATCTCGACCAGCTTGCCCGGCTTGCCGGTGCCCTCGATGTTGAAGAACCCGGTGAAGTCGCTGACCCGGGCCGCCTGCTGCATGTTGTGGGTCACAATCACGATCGTGTACTCGTTCTTCAGCTCGTTGATCAGGTCCTCGATCGCCAGTGTCGAGATCGGGTCCAGCGCCGAGCAGGGCTCGTCCATCAGCAGCACGTCCGGCTGCACCGCGATCGCGCGGGCGATGCAGAGCCGCTGCTGCTGTCCGCCGGACAGGCCGGAGCCCGGCTTCTCCAGCCGGTCCTTGACCTCTTCCCAGAGGTTCGCGCCGCGCAGCGAACGCTCGACGGTGTCGTCGAACGACGTCTTGCCGGCCTTCCTGTTGTTCAGCCTCATCCCCGCGATCACGTTGTCGTAGATCGACATCGTGGGGAACGGGTTCGGCCGCTGGAACACCATGCCGATCTGGCGACGCACGCCGACCGGGTCCACACCGGGGCCGTAGAGGTCCTGGCCGTCGAGCTCGAGCCGGCCCTCGACGCGGGCGCCGGGGATGTTCTCGTGCATCCGGTTGATCGAGCGCAGGAACGTGGACTTGCCGCAGCCGGACGGGCCGATCAGGGCCGTCACCGTCTTGGGCTGGATCTTCATGGTGACGCCCTCGACCGCGAGGAACGAGCTGTAGTAGATGTTGAGTTCTTTGGCATCGATGCTCTTGCCCATGGGGGAATCCTCTGGTCGGTACGCGGTCTATCGGGTCTTCGGGGCGAACACGCGGGAGATCAGCCGGGCGACGATGTTGAGCACCATCACGATCAGCATGAGCACCAGGGCTGCGGACCAGGCCCGATCGATGAACGGCTCCCGTGGAACACCGGGCACGGCGTAGGAGTAGTAGGCGAACACCGGGAGGGTCGCCATGCGCCCGTCGAACGGGTTGAGGTTCACGCCCAACGCGGTCCCCACGGTGACCAGCAACGGCGCCGTCTCACCGATCACCCGGGCGATGGCGAGCATGATGCCGGTGGCGATGCCACCCGCCGTCGTCGGAACGACGATCTTCAGGATCGTCCGCCACTTGGGCACCCCGAGCGCGTACGAGGCCTCACGCAGCTCATTCGGAACGATCTTGAGCATCTCCTCGGTCGCTCGCACCACGATCGGAATCATCAGCACGGTCAGGGCGACGGCGCCGACGACGCCGAGCCGTACGCCCGGGCCGAGGAGCAGCGAGAACAGGGCGTAGGCGAAGAGGCCGGCGACGATCGACGGGATGCCCGTCATCACGTCGACGAAGAACGTGATCGCACGGGCGAGCCGGGAGTTGTTGCCGTACTCCACGAGGTATACCGCGGTCAGGACACCGACCGGGATCGACATCACCGCGGCCAGGGCAGTGATGATCAGAGTGCCCTGGATCGCGTGCAGGGCACCGCCGCCCTCACCGACCACACCGCGCATGGAGCTGTTGAAGAACTGGAGGTCGAAGCGCGCCCAGCCCTGCGAGATCACCGTGAAGAGAACTGAGATCAGCGGGATCATGGCGAGCAGGAACGCGCCGGTCACCACGACGGTGACGAGGCGGTCGGTGGCCTTGCGCCCTCCCTCGACCACCCGCGACGTGGCGTACGTGACCACGGCGAAGAGGATCGCGGACAGGACGACCCACAGGCCGACGCTGAAGCCGACGACGGCCAGCGCCGCGCCGACCAACACCAGCGAGCCGACCAGGAAGGCCCCGATCGCCCAGCGAGGCAGGCTGCCGCGGACCTTCGGCAGGGTCTCCGCCGTGACAGGGCGGGCCAGGGTGCCGGTCACGGTCTGGTCCTCGGTCTTGTCGGGTTCGGTCCCGGTGGGCATCTCAGTTCGCTCCGGAGAAGTCGCGGCGACGCTCGACGATGTAGCGGGCGAGCATGTTGACCAGCAGAGTGATCACGAACAACACGAGGCCGGACGCAATGAGGATGTTGACCGTCAACCCGGACGCCTCGGGGAACTGGAGCGCGATGTTTCCCGCGATGGTCAACGGATTCTCGGAGCTGATCAGGTTGAAGGTGACGACGCCCGTGCCGGAGAGCACGATCGCGACCGCCATCGTCTCGCCGAGTGCTCGACCGAGGCCGAGCATCGCGCCGGAGATGATCCCGGACCGGCCGAACGGCAGGACCGCCAGTCGGATCATCTCCCAGCGGGTCGCTCCGAGGGCCAGGGCGGCCTCCTCGTGCAGCTTCGGAGCCTGGAGGAAGACCTCACGTGCGACCGCCGTGATGATCGGCATGATCATCACGGCCAGCACCACACCGACGACCAGCATGGTGCGTCCGGTCACCGACGGTGGGCCGGCGAACAGCGGAATCCAGCCGAGGTAGGTGTTGAGCCACTCCAGGAATCCGACGGTGGCCGGCGCCAACACACCGATCCCCCACAGGCCGTAGACGATCGAGGGCACCGCGGCCAGCAGGTCCACGATGTAGCTGAGGGTCTGGGCCAGCCGACGGGGCGCGTAGTGGCTGATGAACAGAGCGACCGCCACCGCGAGCGGGGTGGCGATCACCAGGGCGATGACGGCACTGACGACCGTGCCGAACACCAGCGGAGCGATGTAGGCGGTGAGACCCTCGGGCAGCTCGGAACCGGAGTCGGTGATCGCCGGAAGTGACTCGGCGAGCAGGAAGGCGGCGACCCCGGCCAGGACGACAAGGATCAGGATCCCGGCGCCCTTCGCGGAACCGGCGAAGATGCGGTCGCCGAGCTGCTCGACCGGCTTGGCGGCCTTCGGCTCAGGCTTGACTTCCGTGGTGGTCACAGTGATCCCTGGAGTTGCGGACGTGCGCTGGGCAGGGGATTTAGCCGGGGAACCCCGGACGGTGCTTCCATCATGAACACCGTCCGGGGCTCCCGGCTACATGACGTGCGCCTCGGTCACGGACCGAAGTCGCGTCAGCCGCCGACCTTGATCTGATCGATCACCGGCGTGATCTGACCGCGCAGGGCGGCCGACAGCGGGGCGGACCCGGCCGCCTGCGCCGCGGCCTGCTGGCCCTGCTCGCTGACGACGTAGCTCAGGAACGCCTTGACCGTGTCCGCCTGGGCCTGGTCCGGGTACTGCGGGCAGGCGATCAGGTACGACGCGAGCACGATCGGGTAGGCGCCGCCCGTAGAGGTGCGGTTGAGATCGAAGGCGAACGAGGTCGGCCCCTGGCCCTCCACCCGCTTCGACTCCTCGAGGATCTTCGCCGCGGCCTCGGCCGTCGGTGCCACGTTCTGGTCGCCCAGCTTGAGGTTGGCCTTACTGAGCTGGCCGGCCTGGCTGGCGTCGGCGTATCCGATGGTGCCGTTGCCCTGGCCGACCGCACCGACGACGCCGGAGGTGCCCTGGGCTGCCTCGCCGCCGGGGACCGGCCATTCGCCGTCACCCTCGGCGGTCCAGACGCTCGGGGCGGCCTTGTTCATGAAGTCGGTGAAGTTCTCGGTGGTGCCCGACTCGTCGGAGCGGTGCACCGGGGTCACCGTGGTCGCCGGGAGGGCGACGCCGGGGTTGTCGGCGGCGACCTTCGGGTCGTTCCAGGTCTTGATGTCGCCCTTGAACAGGCCCGCGATGGTCGCCGGCGACAGGTTCAGGTTCTGAACGCCATCGAGCTTGTAGACCGCCGCGATCGGCGAGATGTAGTTCGGGACCTCGATGACCTGGCCGCCGCACCGCTGGCGGGCCTGCGCGAGCTGCTCGTCCTTCAGGTACGCGTCGGAGCCGGCGAACGCGATCTGCCCGCCCTGGATGAACTGGGTCCGACCACCGCCGGAGCCGACCGGGTCGTAGTTCACGGTGGCACCGGAGTTGGCTCCGGTGAACCCGGCGATCCAGGCCTGCATGGCTGCCTGCTGGGAGCTCGCACCCGCGCCGGAGATCGTCCCGGAGATACCGGAGTCCGCGCCACCACCGCCGCCCTCGTTCGCCGCGCCACATCCGGCGACGAACAGCGCACAGCTCGTGGCGACACCGATGGCCGCGAGTCGCGCTCGGGGCGCGCGCCGCTTGGTCTTCACTGCAGGTTCCTCCGTGATGGTTCGGCGGGAGCCGGACTCACGCGGCTCGGGGTGGCCGCTCGGGCGGAACGCTAGGTGTGGGGAATGGACGCAGCTGGCCTGCCGGATGAACGCAGCATGAACAGGCCCCCGGACGGTGGCACGTGCGTCACAGTGTTGACACGCAGTCACGACATCGATGCGGTATCGCGACCCGGCGGGGTGCAACACCGGCCGCAGTGCCGTCGCACGCCGCTCTCAGCGGGCGTAGTTGACGTCCGCCGCGTGCACCGTGAAGCCGAGCCGCTCGTACACCCGCACGGCCGGGCCGTTGTCCGCCTCGACGTAGAGCAGCACCGTGTCCAGGCCGCGGTCGCGCAGGTGGTGCAGGCCGGCCAGGGTCAGGACCCGGCCCAGGCCACGACCGTGGCCCGCCGGATCGACGCCGAGCACGTAGACCTCGCCCAGCGCGGGCTCCTCGGCGGTCCCCGGGTGCACCTTCGTCCAGTGGTAGCCGAGCAGCCGGCCCGCGCCGTCCAGCGCGAGCAGGAAGCCGGCCGGGTCGAACCACTCCTCGGCCTCGCGCTCGTCGAGCTCGCGGTGGGTCCAGCCACCCTGCTCCGGGTGCCAGTCGAACGCGGCGTTGTTGACCCGCAGGAACTCCTCGTCGTCCTGACCGGGGACGAACGAACGCAGAGTCACCCCGTCGGGCAGGTGCACCTCGGGCAGCGGCTCGGTGCCCGCGACGGTGCCGCGCAGCGGGCGACGCATCTGCCAGAGCACGCGGTCGCGACGGTAGCCGCGGCGCTCGGCGAGCCGGGCCGCGCCCGGGAGGTCGCCGTGCGCCCAGATCCGCGGCGGGCGGGCGTCGTCCCCCGACCCGGGAGCAGCGCCCTGTCCGGGGACCAGGGACTCGAGCGCCTCGACGAGCGCGGCACCGACGCCGTGCCCTCGGTGCTCCGGGTGGACGGTCAGCTCGGCGTAGCCGTCGTCGAGCTGGGCGTACCCGGTGACCTCACCCGGGCCGCCGGCCACGACGTGGCTCAGGCCGTCCCGGGCCCCGGAACCGCGCAGGTTGAGCAGGAACTGCTCGGAGAGCGGCTCGGCCCCGTCGGCCGCGGTTGCCGCCGCGAGCACCTCGGTGACGGCGCCGACCGTGTCCCGGTCCAGCTCGGACAGCACGCGCAGATCCACACCCGAGACCCTAACGCCGGACGGGCCGGAGCCGCCCCCGGCCGGGTGATCCCGGCCGGACGGCCGGCTCAGCGCGGGCCGGGCAGCTGCACGGCCCCGCCGTTGCGGCCCGCGTCGCCGTTGCGCGGGTCGCCGCGGCGCACGTCGCCGGTGTGCAGGGACTCACCGCGCAGGGCGGGCTCGTCGGCGCGGGCCGGTTCGGGCTCCAGGTCGGGCGGCGCGGTGAGACCGTTGCGGGCGGGGCGGACGAACTTGTACCCGACGTTGCGGACGGTGCCGATCATCTGCTCGTACTCGCCGCCGAGCTTGGCGCGCAGGCGACGCACGTGCACGTCCACCGTCCGGGTGCCGCCGAAGAAGTCGTACCCCCACACCTCCTGCAGCAGCTGGGCCCGGGTGAACACCCGCCCGGCGTGCTGCGCGAGGTACTTGAGCAGCTCGAACTCCTTGTAGGTGAGCTCGAGCAGCCGCCCGCGCAACCGTGCGGAGTACGTCGCCTCGTCGATCACCAGCTCACCCAGCACGAGCGCCCCGCCTGCCGAGTTCGCCTCGTTGCCGGGGCGGGAGCGCAGCAGCCGCAGCCGGGCGTCGACCTCGGCGGGACCGGTGTCGGGCAGCAGGATCTCGTCCACCACCCACTCGCCGGAGACGGCCACGAGCCCGCCCTCGTTGAGCACGGCCACCACCGGGACGTCGGTACCGGTGCTGCCGAGCAGACGGCACAGGCTGCGTGCCGCGACCAGGTCCGTCCGGGCGTCGACCAGGACGGCGTCGTGCGGGCCCGCGTCCAGCAGCGCGGCGACCTCGGGGGCGGCGGTGCGTACGCCGTGCGGCAGCAGGGCCAACGCAGGGAGCACCGTGGCGGCGTCCGGGGCAGTCGTCAGCAGGAGCAGTTCCATGACCGCCTCCTCTCGGTACGACGACGATACCCCGTCGTCATCTCTGATCCGGGTATCGCGGCCCATGTCACTGAAGGTGAAAGTGAATCGATACACCGGTCCCCGCCTGCAGCGCCGCGCAGCGGGTTCTCTACCGTTCTCCGGGTCTCGTCCCGGGCTGGAGGTCGCGTGAGGCGCCTGATCATCGCCGTCGTCGTACTCGTCGGTGTGCTCGTGGTCGTGGATTTCGCCGCCGCCGCAGCCGCCGAGTCCGCGGTGTCCCGCCAGATGCGCGAGCGGCTGTCGTTGCCGGAGGACCCGTCCGTGCGGATCAACGGGGTCTCCTTCCTCGCCCAGGCGGCCACCGGCGACTACCGGTCGGTGGACGTCTCGATGGAGCGGCTGCAGGTCGGTCCGCTGCGCGACGTCGAGGTCAAGGCGAAGCTGCGCGACGTCCGCGCCCCGCTGGGCGACCTGCTCTCCGGCACGCCGCGGTTCCGGATCACCGGCGCCGAGGGCATCATCTCGATCGGTGCGAGCGACGTGCTCCGGACGCTGCCGGGCGTCACCGAGCTGGTCATATCCGACGTCGACGCCAACGCGATCTCCGAGATCGTCGAGGCCGGTGGCGACCCGACGCTGCGCAACCTCGACCCCCGCAACGCGGCCCTGCTCACCGCCACCACCACGGTGGGCGGCGAGGAGCAGGAGATCGAGGTGCTGTCCGCTCTGCAGATCACCGGGGACGGGCAGGTCCGGATCACCCCGCGTGACATCCGACCCGCCGGCGGCAACGCCGAGGAGCTCCCGAACTCCGTACGCAACTCTCTGACCAGGGCGTTCACCGTCGTCCTGGACCCCGGTGGGCTTCCGTTCAAGGTCACTCCGACCGCGCTGCGGACCAACGAGGGCACGCTGGAGATCTCCGGCCAGGTACGCGACCTGGTGATCGGCGAGGGCGAGCGGTCCTCGTCCGCCCAGGGCTGAGGCCCCCGGACGCCGGGAGGGACGTGTCGTGAGCACCACGGGCCTGATCGTCCTGCTGGCGACCCTGTGCGTGGCGACCGCGGTGGGGCTCGCGCTGAGGTCGGCCTCCGGGCGCGTCCGCGGCGTCTCCCCCGCAGCGGTCACCGGGCCGGACGGCTGGGGGCTCGCCGGGGTCGCGCCGGAGGCGACGCGGGAGGTCCTGCTGCTGCAGCTCTCGTCGCCGGTCTGCGCTCCCTGCCGGCAGACCGCGGCCGTGCTCGGCGGGCTCGCCGCGGACGACCCGTCGCTGCGCCACGTCGAGGTCGACGTCGCAGAACGGGCCGAGGTCGCCCGGGCGCTCGGCGTCCTCCGGACCCCCACCACCGTGGCCTTCGACTCCGACGGCACCGAGCTGGCCCGGGTCTCCGGGGTCCCGCGCGTCGACGAGCTGCTGAGCGCGGTGGACCGGGCGCCGGGAACGGGCCGGCGGTGACCCGCGTCGCCTCCATGGCCGGGTCGTGGGACGGCGGTGCCATGAACGGCACGTTTCGGCTACCCTCGCGTCCGTGAACTGGCCGCTGACCCGACGACGCGCAGTCGATCTGTGCCGTCTCGCCGGCTGCCTGTGTCGGGCCTCCTGACCCCGTCCCCCGCGGCACCCCTCGCCGCACCCGGAACGCGATCGCCAGGAGCTCGCCCATGTCCGCAACGGACACCGGCCCCACACGCGTGGAGCCACAGCTCGACCCGCGCGGGGTCCGGTTCAGCGCCGCCGTCACCACGGTGGTGCTGGCGCTGGTCCTGCTGAGCGGGAGCGGGTGGCTCGCCGCCGCGCAGGCCGTCGTCTTCGGCGTCGGTTCGATCGCCGGGATGCGTGTCGCGCCCTACGGCGTCCTGTTCCGCACCCTCCTCGCACCCCGGCTGGGCCCGCCCGCCGAGCGTGAGGACGCCGCGCCGGTCCGCTTCTCGCAGACCGTCGGGCTCGTGTTCACCGCCGTCGCCGCGATCGGCTACCTGTCCGGGCTGAGCACGCTCGGCCTGGTCGCCACCGCCTTCGCACTCGCGGCGGCCTTCCTCAACGCGGCCTTCGGCTTCTGCCTGGGCTGCGAGATGTACGGGCTGCTCGCCCGCCTGCGCACCACGCGCACGGCCGGCGCATGACCCCGATCCACACACCGTCCACGACACCGACACACCGAATTGGGAGCAATCACATGAGCCGCGAGGACGTCCTGGTCACCGCCGATTGGGCGGAGCAGAACCTGGACACCGACGGTGTCGTGTTCCTCGAGGTCGACGAGGACACCACCGCCTACGACGGCGGTCACCTGCCCGGTGCCGTCAAGGTCAACTGGACCGACGAGCTGCAGGACCCGGTCCGCCGCGACATCGTCACCAAGGAGCAGTTCGAGGCGCTGCTCTCGGCCAAGGGCGTGGGCAACGACGACAAGGTCGTGCTCTACGGCGGCAACAACAACTGGTTCGCCGCCTACGCCTACTGGGAGTTCAAGCTCTACGGGCACCAGAACGTCGTGCTGCTCGACGGCGGGCGCAAGAAGTGGGAGCTCGACGGCCGGACCCTGACCACCGACGTCAAGGACCGCCCGAAGACCTCCTTCACCGCCGCCAAGGACGCCGACGTGTCGATCCGCGCGTTCCGCGACGAGGTCGTCGACGCGATCAGCGCCAAGAACCTGGTCGACGTCCGGTCGCCCGACGAGTTCTCCGGCAAGATCCTCGCGCCGGCGCACCTGCCGCAGGAGCAGTCGCAGCGTCCGGGCCACATCCCGAGCGCGATCAACATCCCGTGGAGCAAGGCGGCAAACGAGGACGGCACCTTCAAGTCGAACGACGACCTGGAGAAGCTCTACGGCGAGGCCGGCTACGACGGCTCGAAGGCGACCATCGCCTACTGCCGCATCGGTGAGCGCTCGTCGCACACCTGGGTCGTGCTGCACGAGCTGCTCGGCCACTCCGACGTCAAGAACTACGACGGCAGCTGGACCGAGTACGGCTCGCTGATCGGCGTGCCGATCGAGCTGGGAAGCGGGAACTGAGCATGTGTGGAGCACCCGACCAGGCCGTGGCCCTTCCGCCCGGCACCGACCTGAGCAAGGAAACCGTCCTGGCCGGACGGGTCATCGCCGGCGGCGAGCCGGTCGGTGGCGCGTTCGTCCGGCTGCTCGACGGCACCGGCGAGTTCACCGCGGAGGTCGTCTCCTCGGCCTCCGGTGACTTCCGGTTCTTCGCCGCCCCGGGCACCTGGACCGTCCGGGCCCTGTCCCGGGCGGGCAACGGCCAGTACGAACTCGTCGCGGAGGGCCCGGGCCTGCACCAGGCCGAGGTCGCCGTCGCCTGAACCGGCGCACTGACGGAAGAGGTACCGCCTGAATCGATCGGGCGGTACCTCTTCCCGTATCCGCTACACCCCGAACTGACTCATTCAGGGCACTGCGATGGCGCTGACCGGGGAGAGATCGACCGGGTATAGAACGTCCCGTTCTGTCGCTGCAGGCCGAATTCGAGGTAGCAGCGGTTGAGTCCCTTTGCCACGAAATACCCGTTGTTGCCGCTCGCCACCTTGTAGCCGGTGTCCACGACCTGACCGTTCCTGACACCGACGAGCCGGGCTCTCATGACACAACCGGCACCGGGTCCGCCGAAGTAGACCTGGTAGTTGGTTGGGGTGTTCGGGGAGCCGCTCGGGATCGCTCTGCCGTCCGCTCCAGGACACTTGTCTGTGGTCATCGTGATCGTGTTCTCGGACTGGGCCGGCGTGCCGTCTCCGGTGTCCGCTGACGCCGACGGCGCCGCAACAACTGCAGTTGCCGCCACGATACCGAGTGAAGCAACGCCGGCGCGTCGCAGCAGCGAGATGATTGCCATGGTGGATCCCCCCTGTGGTCTGGTGATCTTTTATAACAGGATGAACTGATTGACCACATCTCAATTGATACCGATTTGAGCTCTAGATTCGCAACTGTGAACGCATCATGAAACCGTACGCCGTCAATTCATTTGTCGTTCAGCACCTGTTTCTTGACGCGACACATCCGGCTCATCGTCGGCCAGCAGGCGGGCCCCGTGACCGACACGACTATGCTGGCGCGCCGTGCACTGGTTCTCCACCGGGCTGTTGATCGCCCTCACGGCCGGTACGGCGGCGTGGACAGGCTTCCTGCTCCGGCGGTTGTTCGTGGTGGAGCCGGCCGCGCCGGCCGCCACCACGGCCGTCGCGGACAACTCTGAGGAGCCCGACGCGTGACCGAACCCGACGACCCGCAGCTGTCCACCACGATCAGCGGCCCGAAGAACGCCGCGCCGGACTCGGCGCAGCGCAACCGCCCGCAGTGGGACGACCTCCCGATCCCCGACGACACCGCGAACCTGCGCCTGGGCCCGGACCTGCACGAGCAGTGTCTCGGCCTGCTGCCGCTGATCGGCGTGTGGCGGGGCACCGGGGAGGTGGTCTACCCGACCATCGACGGCCCGTTCCACTTCGGCCAGCAGATCACCTTCGCCCACGACGGGCGCCCGTTCGTGAGCTACGAGGCGCGCTCCTGGCTGCTCGCCGAGGACGGCGAGATCATCCGTCCGGCCGCGCGCGAGACCGGTTTCTGGCGCCCGCAGGAGGACGGTTCGATGGAGGTGCTGATCGCGCACCACACCGGGATCGTGGAGATCTACTACGGCTCCAAGGGCGACCTGCGGTCCTGGGAGATCGAGACCGACGCCATCGCCCGCACCCCGTCGGCGAAGGAGGTGACCGGCGCCAAGCGGCTCTACGGCCTGGTCAACCAGGGCGACCTGGCCTACGTCGACGAGCGGGCGATGGTCGGCCACGACCTGCAGCCGCACCTGTCGGCGCTGCTGCACCGCGTGGTCGGCTAGGGCGCCGTGTCCACCGTCTCGCCGCGTGTCCGCGCCTGCGGCCGGTGGGCGCTGCTGCTGGAGCTGGACTCGGCCGACGCGGTCGCGGCGACCGCACGGGCGTTGCGGGCGGCGGCGCTGCCCGAGGTCGTCGAGCTGGTGCCGGCCGCGCGGACGGTGCTTGTCCAGGTCCGGCCCGGCACCGGCCTGGACCGGGTCCGGGACGCGGTGGCCGAGGTCGACCCGTCGGACGTCGGCGCCGGCGAGGGCGACCGGCACACGATCCCGGTCCTCTACGACGGCGAGGACCTCCAGCTGGTCGCCGACACCGCCGGGATCAGCACCGACGAGGTCGTCGCGCTGCACACCGGGGCCGAGTTCACGGTCGCGTTCTGCGGGTTCGCGCCGGGCTTCGGCTACCTGTCCGGGTTGCCGGAGCCGCTGCGCCAGCCCCGGCTGGAGAGTCCGCGTGCGGCCGTCCCGTCCGGTTCGGTCGGGGTCGCCGACGTCTACAGCTGCGTCTACCCGCGCCGCTCCCCCGGCGGCTGGCGATTGATCGGGCGCAGCGACCTGGTCCTGTTCGACCCGGCCGCCGACCCCCCGGCCCGGTTGGTACCGGGTGACCGCGTCCGCTTCGAGGCGCGGTGAACGCGCGGCTGGAGGTCCTGGCCACCGGGCCTCAAGCCGTGGTCACCGACCACGGCCGTCCCGGGCACGCGCACCTCGGTGTGCCGCCCTCCGGCGCGCTGGACCGCCCTGCCCTGGACCTGGCGAACCGGCTGGTCGGCAACCCCGCAGGCGCCGCAGGCCTGGAGCTGCTGCTGGGCCGCACGCGGCTACGCGCGCGGGGCGCGGTGACGGTCGCGGTCACCGGTCCGCCGGTCACGCTGCGGGCAGGCGGCCGGGCGGTCTCCTCGCACTGCGCGGTGCGGCTCCCGGACGGTGCGGAGCTGACCGTCGGCGCCCCGGACGGCGGCGTGCGGGTATACCTCGCGGTTCGCGGCGGCCTCGAGGTGCCGCTCGCACTGGGCAGCGCGAGCACCGACCTGCTCTCCGGACTCGGACCTCACCCGCTCGTCGACGGCGACGTGCTGGCCGTCGGAGACGCGGCGGTGGACCCGGTGCCGCCGTCCGGGCCGGTGCCGGCGTCGGTACCGGCGGGGGTGGCGCGTCTACGGGTCCGGCTGGGACCCCGCGACGACTGGTTCGCCGACCCGACCGGGGACCTGACCGGCCCGGCCTGGTCGGTCAGCCCGACCGGCAACCGGATCGGTGTGCGGCTGGACGGACCCGCGCCGCGCCGCCGTCCCGAGCGGGAGGGCTCCGAGCTGCCCAGTGAGGGCATGGTCGTCGGGGCCGTCCAGGCTCCGCCCGGCGGCCCGCCGGTGGTGTTCCTGGCCGACCATCCGACGACCGGTGGCTACCCGGTGATCGGGGTGCTGGAGCCCGACGATGTGGCGGTCCTGGCGCAGGCGCGTCCCGGCTCGACGGTCCGCATCGCCGTGGTCGGCTGACCGGGCGGGACCTCGCGGCCGGGCTCAGGCGTGGCGTGGGCCGTCCGCGCCGTCACCGGTGCGGGCCTCCAGGATCGACGCGACGTCGTCCTGACCCATCCCGGCGAGGCGGCCGATCTGCTCGCGGTCCAGGCCGGAGTCGTGCAGCCGCCGCACGGCGACGGCCAGGTCGGCGCGACGCCGCCGCAGCACGTCGCCGAGCTGGTCGATCCGGTCCCGGGCGTCGTCGAGGTCCTCGGTCGCGCCGACCGCGCGCGCCGGGTCGGCGAGCAGCACCGAGAGCAGCCGGTCCCGTGGGTCGGCGACGGCCACCGGCCCCGATGCCGACGGGACGACGGTCAGCGGGTGCTCCCGGGTCTGCTCGGGCGTCTCGCCCGTGTCCGGGACCGGGGAGGCGTCGTCCGGGCCGCCGTCGTCGCGCTGGCGCCGGGCGCGCTGCACGGCGCGGGCCGCGAGTGCCTGCTGCACGGCGCGCGACACCGGCTCCGCGGCGTCGGTGTCGCGCTCGCCCGCCCCGGGTGCCGGGTCGGCGCCCGCGGCCGGGTCGGGTTCGTCCTCGGACGGTTCGAGCCCGGTGCCGACCGGTTC
>NZ_JADQDD010000123.1 GCF_019263595.1 Pseudonocardia sp. KRD291
GGCCGCCGGGTAGATCTTCTCCAGCTGCGGGAGGATCCCGTCCAGCGCGGCGGGCAGGCTGAGCACGGTGTTCCAGGCGAACGCCAGCTCGGTGGCCCCCTCGAGGTACGCGGTGTGTCCGGCCCGGGTCACGCGCAACCGCTGCACCAGCGGGCTGTTCACGATCGTCGCCCGGCCGCCCGGGGTGTAGGAGATCTGGTCCCACACCAGCAGGTCCTGGTCCAGCTCGGCGATCTGCTCGAAGCTCAGGTCGGTGTAGAAGCTGGTGCCGGCCAGCTGGTCGTAGCGCGGTGGCACCCGGAACCCGAGCTCGGAGAAGAACCGGGACCGCGGGTCCTGCGAGGCGAACACGCTGAGCTTGTCCGCGGCGTAGTTCGCCACCGCGACCGACTTCCCGGCGAACTGCGGGTTCGCGTCGCGGGCGGCGGCGAACCGGGAGTCGACCTCGGCGATCAGCTCGTCGGCCCGCGGCGACCGGCCGAGTGCCTTCCCGATCACCCGGGTGGTCTCCTGCCAGGGCAGGCCGTAGTCGTTGAAGCCCTGGGGTATGCCGATCGTGGGCGCGATCCGGGACACCACCGCATAGTTCTCCGGAGTGAGGTCGGAGTAGGTGCCCAGGATCAGGTCGGGACGCAGTGCGGCGATCTTCTCGGGGTCGATCGTGTCCATGTTCAGGATGGCCGGGTTCGCGTCCAGCGACTGCGCGGCCGCGCGGGCCCACGGGTTGACGACGTCGTTCTCCGGGCCGTACCAGTAGCGCACCCCGACCGGCGCGACGCCGAGGGCCAGCACGAAGTCGTGCTCCTGGTACCCGACCGTCACCACCCGCACGGGTGCGCGCTCGACCGTCGTGGTCCCGAACTTGTGGTCGATCGTGACCGGGAAACCGGCACCCGCACCGCTCTCCGCCTGCGCGCCCGTCCCGTCGCCGGCACCGCATCCGGTGACCAGGACCCCTCCGGCCGCGAGCGACCCGAGCAACACCTGACGTCGTGTGAACCGCGCCATCGCCGTTCCTCCCTCTCCTCGTCCGGAGAGAGAGCTTAGGGAAGGCTCACCTGATTGGCGAGGAGTGTCCGGTCACCGCCCGGTCGACCGGCACGCCGGGCTGCGCCGTACCCGCGACGGTCACGCCGTACAGGCGGGCCGCGGTGCCGCCCAGCACCGCACGGAGCACCTCGGCGTCGAGCTCCGGGTACTGCCCGCGCAGCTCGGCGGGGTAGCGGTAGGTCGCGAGCTCCCGCACCAGCCGGCCGGGGCGCACGAGCGGGTACCCGCTGCCGAACAAAAGGCGGTCCGGGCCGAACGCGGCCAGCAGGTCCCCCAGGGCCCGGCCGGCCGCCACCGGGGCCCGGCGCAGCGCCACCAGCAGCTCGGTGAGCATCACGTGCACGTTCGGCAGCCGCGACATCCGGCAGAGCACCCCGGTCGGGAGCGACCCCGCGCCGAGCACGAAACGCACCCGGGGCAGCGCCGCCGCGAGCTCGCTGAGCTCGGTGGCGTCGTAGCCGCCGGCCGGTAACGGGCCGCTGTTGCGCGCCCGCACCGGCAGCGCGGAGCCGGCGCGCACCGGCTCCGCCCAGCTCGGCCAGCGCGGCCGCGGGACCGAGGTCCCCTGCTCGACGACGCCGGCGTGCGCCCATTCCGGGGCACCCGGAACCGGGTGCACCAGCGGCCCGACGCCGACGTGCACCACGCCCGCACCGGCCTGCTCGGCCCGCGCCAGCACGCGGCGCAGCCACGGAGTGCCCAGCGGGGTGCGGGCCTCCGGACGCCGGGCCGGGACGACCGTCAGCCCGCGCAGCCCGTCCCGCCGCACCTGCGCTGCCATCCCGCGCACCAGCGACCGGTCCGCCCCCGGGTTCAGCTCGCCGCTGAGCACGAACCGGCCCGGCCACTCCCGGGCCAGCTCGGCGTGCCAGGCGAGCGGGGCGAGACCGAGCACGAACAGCTCGGAGAAGCCGGCGGGCTGCAGCACCGCCCGGTCCACCCCGGCGTCGAGCACGTCGGCGACCAGGGACCGGTCGGTGACCTGCCCGAAGGCGTCCACCGAGAGCGGGCGCGGGGCGTGGTCCAGGGTCCGGTGCCGGTGGTGCAGGTCGGCCAGGAACTGCTCCCCCGCCGGGCCGGCCTGGTTGTGCGGACGCCCGTCCCAGGCGTGCACCTGCGCGTCGACGACGAGGTACCGCTCTCCGTCTCCGACGTACACGACGCCTCCTCGTCCCCCTCGCCGTACGTACCGGGCCCGCCGCTCCCGACCGCTACCCCATCGACGGTCCGAGACCCATCGACTGCGGCGTGCTCGAGTCCGGGCTGGGCTGCGGGATGCCCTCGTCCAGCGGGCCGTACTCGGTCATCAGCGCCTTGTTCCAGGGCGTGACCTCCTCGGCCACCAACGAGTTGGTGGTCAGGATCAGGCCGGCCACCGACGCGCCGTTCTGCAGGGCGGATCGCACCACCCGCAGCGGGTCGATGATCCCCATCGCGAGCATGTTGCCGAACTTGCCCTCGAGCGCGTCGAAGCCCTCGTCGACGCCCAGGTCGCGGACCTGCTTGACCACGTCGGCGCCCTCGTACCCGGCGTTCGTGGCGATCAGGAAGACCGGCTCGGACAATGCGGCACGGACGATCTCGACGCCGGTCCGGTAGTCACCGGTGACCTCGAGCGAGTCCAGCGCGGCGTCGGCGTGCAGCAGGGCCGAACCACCGCCCGCGACGATGCCCTCGGCCATCGCGGCGCGGGTGGCCTGCAGCGAGTCGTCGACGCGGTGCCGGACCTCCTTGAGCTCCGCGTTCGTCGGCGCACCGACCGAGATGATCGCTGCCTTGCCGGAGAGCCGGGCGATCCGGTCGTTGAGCCAGTCCTCGTCGGTGCCGATGCTCGCGCGGTGCATCTCGGCGCGCAGCTGGGACAGCCGGCGCTCCTTGCGCTCGGGCTCGCCGTGCCCGCCGATGATCGCCGTGTGCTCGTTGGTCGCCCGGACCTGGGTGGCCCGGCCGAGGTGCTCGATGCCGACCTGCTCCAGCGAGAACGACGACGCCTTGGACAGGACCTGCCCGCCGCACAGCGCCGCCATGTCCTCGAGCATGTGCACGCGCTTCTCGCCGAAGCCGGGAGCCTGGATCGCGGTGACCTTCAGGTGCCCGTTCACGTGGTTGTGCACGAGCATCTGCAGCGCCGTGCCCTCCACCTTCTCGGCCACGATGACCAGCGGGCGGGGCTCGCGCATGATCTTCTCGAGCATCGGCATCAGGGCCCGCACGTCGGTGATCTTCTCGGCGCAGAACAGCAGGTACGGGTCGTCCAGGATCGCCATCATCGAGCCCGGGTCGGTGACCAGGTACGGCGAGACGTAGCCGTTCTCGAACTCGAAGTCCTCGACGAAATTCACCGTCAGACCCAGGTTCGGCCCGTCGTCGACGGTGATGACGCCGTCGGTGCCGACGGTGTTCAGCGTCTGCGCGACGATCCGCCCGATCGCGTCGTCGTCGTTGGCCGAGATCGCGGCGACCCGGGACAGCGCGTCGACGTCGTCGACCGGGTGCGCGACCGAGGCGAGGTGCTCGACGATCCGCCCGACGGCCACGTCGATGCCGCGCTTGACCAGCACCGGGTTGCCGCCGGAGGTGATCGCCCGCATGCCCTCGCGGACGATGGCCTGCGCCATCACGGTGGCGGTGGTGGTGCCGTCACCGACGATGTCGTTGGTCTTGACGGCGGCTTCCTTGAGGATCTGCGCGCCCATGTTCTCGAACGGGTCGCGCAGGTAGATCTCGCGGGCGATCGTCACGCCGTCGTTCGTGACCTCCGGCGTGCCGGTGATCTTCTCGAGGATCACGTTGCGGCCCTTGGGTCCCAGTGTGGACTTCACCGCCTCGGCGAGCTGGTCGACACCGGCGCTGAGTAGGTCCCGGGCTTCCTGCCCGAACTTGAGTTCCTTGGCCACGATGACCCTCCTGAAGTGCGTCTGCGCGGGAATTGTGGAAGGGGCGGGAGAAGCTCGCGAAACGAGAATCGGCCCTGAGCGTCGGATCGCCGGTCCGCGCGATGCGCGCGGACCGGCGATCCGGCTCTCTGCGAGGAACGGTCAGCTGACCGTGGGAGGAAGCATGTCGCCGATGAACTCGGCAGCCTCCTCCAGATTCCCGAACATGACCGTCCGGTCGTCCATGTGCACCATCTTGCCGTAGTGCGTGGACATGTTCTCCTCGAACTCGGCGGCGTCGTAGAAGTCGTCCTCCTCGCCCAGAGCCTCGGAGATGTCGGCGTAGACGAAGTCCATCCGGCCCACGCAGTCGACGCGGATCATCGAGGGGAGCTCGGTGATCTCGACGTTCTCCTGGCGGTCCATGACCTCGGCGACGACCGCGCCGATCTGGTTGTTCATCAGCGTGACGCCGCACTTGCCGGACGCGGTCTTGTCAGCCTTGAAGGGACTTTCGGAGGTCTTGAAACTGGTCACTGGTTCAGCTCCTTCGGGGTCTCGAGTCCGAGGTCGGTCAGGATCCCGGCGAACCGGTTCTTGGCCCGGTCGAGGCTGTCCTCGAAACGGGGTGGCTTGGCGTCGGGCAGCGACCAGATGGGCTGCAGGGTGCGGGCGGCCTCGAGGCACTGCGGAACCCAGTGCGAGAGCCACCCGTTCATCAGGTCCTTGTTGTGCTGGGCGAACTCGCGGTCCTGGGTGAGCGGGCCGAAGCAGACCTGGGTCCAGCGCAGGTCGCGCTGGGCGAAGTCGTACTCGGCGGCGCCCATCACCGTCGGCGTCACGTAGTCGCCGTTGCCGGCGGCGGCCTGCATGACCAGGTTCGACCGGAACAGCTCGCCGATCAGCGGCTCGAAGATGACGTTGGTGGCGAACATCGACTCGCCCCAGTCGTTGTCGACCGCGGTGAGCGCCTCGGTCACCTTGCGGACCCCCTGCCACTCCGGGTCCTCGTTCCAGGCGCTCAGGTGCGCGGTGCCGTCGAAGCCCTCGATCTCCTCGGTCAGCGTCAGGTTGTAGAGCGCGAGGTCCTGCGCGAACCGGATCTTGTGCATGCTGTTCACCGCCATGGCGGTGTTGTGCATGTTCGTCGGGCCGGACCGGTTGCACGCCGCGAACACGTAGAGGCCGAGGATGTGCTCGATGTGCATCCAGGCGCCGACGTTGCGCTCGACGAACTGCTTCCAGTTCGCCGTCCAGTTGTCGAACGCCTTCGCGCTGCGCGCGTTGTCGATGTTCTGGTTGACCTGCCGGACGACGTTCGCGTTGTACCGGTAGAAGGTGAGTTCCCACTCCTCGTTGGGGTCGCGGAACTCGTGCCAGCCGTGCGCGGGCCACTCGTAGCCCTTACCGCCGGAGCCGGCGTAGCGCTCGGGCTCGGGCAGGTCCACGCCCCACGCCTTGAGCTTGGTCCAGTGCAGCGGGTAGCCGGCCTCGCCGTTGGCGAAGCCGTAGATCCAACCCTGGGACAGGTAGTGCCGCGGGTCCGGCTGGACGTCGACGGTCACGTCCTCGTAGTGGGTCTGCTTGCGCTTGGCCGGCTTGTAGTAGTTGTACCGACGGGCGCTGGCCCCCGAGTCGGGGAATGTCTGAGCGCCGGCCTCCGCGTCGGTGAAGACGGGTTTCGGGACATTTCTCTCGGGCCGTTCCGTGGTGGTCATGAACCGTCCTCGCCCTCTGATTCACCGGTCGTGGTGAACTTGTCGTAGAAGATGTTCTGCTCGGTGATCCCGAGCTGGGTCAAGGTTGCGATCGCCGCATCGACCATCGGCGGCGGGCCGCATATGTAGGCATCTGCTCCCTTCAGGTCACCCTCCTGTGCGCGAAGCACCTCCGTGATCAGACCGGTCCGGCCGTCCCATCCGCCGTCCTCGTCGCCGGGGTCGGACAGAGCCGGTACGTACCGGAAGTCCTTGAGCTGTCCACCGAGCTCGGCGATCTCCTTCTCGAAACAGAGATCCTTCGAGCCGCGGGCGCCGTAGTAGAACGTCGCCCTGCGTTCGACACCGCGTTCCGCCATCGATCGCAGGAGCCCGAGCACCGGAGCCATACCGGCGCCACCACCCACGAACAGCAGCTGCGACGTGCGGTTCTCGCGCAGGGTGAACGTCCCGAACGGCGCCTCCACCTCGATCCGGTCACCGACGGCGACCTTCTCGGCGAGGAACTCGGAGAACAGGCCGTCCGGATAGATCTTGATGACGAACTCGAAGACCCCGTCCCGGTTGGGCGTGTTGGCCATCGAGAACGAGCGGGTCTCGTCGGTGCCGGGAACCCTGAAGTCCATGTACTGGCCCGGGAAGAACTTGATCTCGGACGGCTCGACCAGCTTCACCACCAGGTGGCGCATGTCGTGCGTGACGGCGTCGTTGGAGATCACCTCGACGGTGCCCGTGGTCAGCGGCAACCCGGACCGGATGATCTCCTCGTCGTAGTTGAGCAGCTCGATCGTCAGGTCCTCGTAGGCGTGCGCCCGGCAGAGCAGGGTCGAGCCCTCCTCCTTCTCGTAGTCGGGCAGAGCGAACGTCGAGTAGCTGTCCAGCTCGATGTCCTCGCCCTCGAGAACGAAGGACTTGCAGGCCGCGCACTGGCCTTCCTTGCAGCCGTGCATCAGCTGCACGCCCTGCTCCGCCGCGGCCCGGAGGATGGTCTGGTCCTCGTCGACCTCGATCTCGATGCCGACCGGCTCGAATCGAACGACGTGTTTGTCACCCAACGGGAAGGCACCTCTCGGATTGAGAAACCGGACAAATCGGGCTGTGTGGGCACAGATTCCGGGCAGGCCTGGGCGGTCCGACCGGGGTTCGGCCCCGGTCGGACCTGCAGGGAGAGGGCTCCGTCAGGAACCGTCCGTGGCGGAGCGGGGCTCCGTCACCGGGTGGGCTCCCTGACGGAGACCCCTCCCCTCGCCTGGCCCGCGCTCAGGCGTTCGTCGGTGCCGGGCGACCGGCCGGGCCCTGCTTGTTGTAGTCGGCGATGAACGCGGCACGACCCTCCGCGTCCAGCTCGTTGAGCACGACGTTCGGGCTCCCGAGCGGAGGACAACGCCGCATGTGGTCCAGGGTCCACATCTTCTTCGGGTCGAGGTCGAGATGCGGCTGCGCCGTCATCGTCTTCCCGTCGTCCCGGACGAAGCCCATGTCCTGCACCACGTCGGCCCAGTTCCAGCCGTGGTAGAGCGTCTCCCACTCGCGCTTGCCGACCAGCCGGCCCATGTTCGGGGTCTCGCGACCCTGGTAGGTCGGCTGGAAGGCCTCCACGTCGGTCCAGCGGCAGACCTCGTGGCAGTACGTGCGGATGCTGCCGTCCTCGAACTCGTGCGTGACCATGTCCTCACGCACCAGGCAGGGAACCATGCAGGTCCAGCACCGCGACGGGTACACGTAGTCGACGTCCTCGAAGACGATCGGGTTGTGCCCGTTCGGCTTGGCCAGCCGGTTGTAGTTCTCCCACCACTTGCCGTACTTGTCGTACCAGCCCGGGTACTTGTACTCGAACCACTCGAAGTCCTCGTCGGTCATGCCGTCGATCCGCCAGTAGTTGGCGAGCCAACCGGTGGCGAAGAACTGCGCGACCTCGTGCACGTAGCCCTTGTTCCAGATCTGGTTCCACGACTCCTCGATGAGGTCGTGGGGGATCACGAGGCCGTACTTCTCGAGCGGAACCAGGTAGGCGCGGTAGTAGTCGTCGTAGATCCAGCGACGCCACATCTCGGCGTAGGACTCGCGGTCCTTACGACGGTCCTTCGTGCCGTACTCGATGAAGGTACCGATCGCGGCGTCCACGACGCGGTGGTTGTTCCACCACGCGTAGCGGAGGTCGCGCTCGAGCAGCTGGCGGTTGTCCTCGTCGGAGAGCGCCATGAGCAGCGTGGCGTAGCCGTTGGAGATGTGCCGCGACTCGTCGGACTGCACCGAGTGGAACACCGTGGGCAGCAGGTAGTCGCCGTTCGCCGCGGCCTCGGCCGGCATGGCCACGAACAGGGTGTTCGTGAACGCCGTCTCGGCGACGATCGTCAGGTAGATGCTGGCCGCGGTGATCGCGTCACCGGTGATGAACCCCTCGGCGAACTGGCGGCCGATCGTGCCGCAGTAGTCGCTGTGGAAGTTCCGCAGGCTGTTGTTGAAGCCGGCCGGGTCGATGTAGTTGTTCATGTAGACGCGCTTGAGGTTCTGCTGGATCGTCGAGTGCCGAACCTCGTCGATCATCTGGATCGCCTGGCCGTTGTGCAGCTCCGGGTTCGGAACGACCGAGAACAGCATCGGCATCGAGCGCGCCGCGGAGACCTCGGGCAACGGGATGATGGACAGGAACAGCTTCTGCCACTCCAGCCAGCGCTCCTGCACCTGACGGAACATGTTCCCGCGGATCGCGCCGTCGGTGGCACCGAAGACGCGGTGGTCCTTCTCCTCCTGCATGGGGAAGTAGGACCGCAGCACCTGCTTGAGCGGGTCCTTCTTCGCTGCCTTGCGGAAGGTGTAGTCGGTTCCGTACTTCATGTACGGCTCGTGGTACTGCGGCTCCCAGGAGAGTTCTTGAATCTTCTGGTGAGCCTTAGCCAAGCTCTGCCGACTCACGTCAACTCCTCACAGTGGTGGGTGTGGTCGGATCTCTTTCGGTCCGCCCGGCCGTGCGTCGTGCATGCACGAAGGTCCGTCCTCGACCCCGCGGGCCGCCGGCGTACCCGCCGGCGGGAGCCTCGGTGGCCCTCCGTCACCTCGCCCGACCGCCGGACCCTGGAGCGAGCGCGGGCGCCCCGGGTTGTTGATCGAACGCGGGGTCTCCCGGCACCTGTGCTGCGAGTGCGTTCCCCGCGGCATCGACGCCGGTCCATCCCGTGCTGCGAATCACACATCCCGGGCCGAGCGCCTGCGGTCTCATTATGAGACGCTGCCCGATCCGCACTCCTGGTGATCTCTGACGCGTGCCAGTACCGTCGACAGAGACACCCGGCTGCCGCGCTATTGCGGACCACAGCTGCTCCGAGGAGGGCAACCGGTTGGTCCCACCACCAGATGACGCGTTCCACCACCACGCGCAGTCGAGCCCGGACGTCGGGCCCGACGCGAGCCTCGTCGCGCCCTCGTCCGCTGCCGCGGAGAGGATCGCGCTGGCCAGGGACGCCTTCCTCGACCACGAGGCCGTCCACCCCGGCACCGTCCGCGGGCCGATCCTGGCCTCCTGGATCCGCTCCCGCGAGCTCTCGGTCGCGCCCGACCACCTGGAGCTGCCGCACGAACACGACGCCGAACCGGACACCCCGCTGCTGCGGGCGGCGCGTCCGGTCGTGTCCGAGCTCGCCGACCAGTTCACCACCGAGCCGGTCAGCATCATCCTGTGCGACGCCGACGGCGTCGTGCTGGAACGCCGCACCGGCGACTCCGCGCTGCACCAGCACCTCAACCGGGTGTGGCTGGCCCCGGGCTTCTCCTACGCCGAGCGCTACGTCGGCACCAACGGCATCGGTACCGCGCTGGAGGGCCGCCGGGCCACCGAGGTCTTCGGCCACGAGCACTTCGTGGAGCACCTGGAGGACCTGGCCTGCGCCGGGGCTCCGATCCGGCACCCGGTGACCGGGAAGGTCCTCGGTGTCATCGACCTGACCTGCTGGCGGAGGGAGGCGAACGCGCTGATGGTCGCGACCGCGTCGACGATGGCCCGTCGGATCGAGGAGACCCTGCTCGAGCAGTCCGGCCGGCGCGAGCTGACCCTCCTGCACGACTACCTGACTGCGGCGCAGCGCAGCAGCGGCGCCGTGTTCGCGGTCAGCGACGACCTGGTGATGATGAACGACCGGGCGCGCGAGCTCATCGACCCGGCGGACCAGGCACCACTGCTCGCCGACGCGACCGAGGCGCTGCGCTCCGGACGCAGCCGGCAGCTGCTCGTCGACCTGCCCAGCGGCGCGACCGCGCGGGTGCTCTGTCGCCCGAGCTGGACCGAGAGCGGCTGTACCGGCGGCGTCCTGCAGGTCAAGCTGACCTCCCGGGAGCCGGCGTCGATCCGCTCGTCGCTGCCGACCATCACCACCGCGCTGCCGGCCGCCGTCGGCTCGGGCGCGCTGTGGGCGAAGTGCTGCCAGGCCGTCGACCGGCTGTTCCGGACCAACGAGTGGCTGGTGCTCGAGGGCGAGGCCGGCTCCGGCCGGACGACGCTGGCCCGGGCCACCCACCAGATGCACTCGCCCGCCGGGCACGTCCGGGTGCTCGACGCCGTGGACTACAACCCCCGCTGGATCGCCGACGTCGTCGACGAGCTCTCCACCGGGGGCGGCACGCTGGTGCTGCAGCGGGTGGACCTGCTTTCCGCGGGGGCGGCCCAGTCGCTGACCGACGCCCTCGACGCCCAGCGCGAGTCCACCGACCCGGAGCGCCCGTGGGTCGTGGCCACCCGCGGGCCGGTACCGGACTCGCGACCGGACCCGCCGGAGCTGACCGAGCTGCTCGGGTCGTTCCCGCGCACGATCGAGGTGCCGCCGCTGCGCCACCACATCGAGGACGTCGCGGAGCTGGTGCCCTACCTCCTGCAGAGACTCACCCGCGGGGCCGACCTGCGGTGCTCGCCGGAGGCCATGCGGGTGCTCATGCGCAACCGCTGGCCGGGCAACGTCGACCAGCTCTACCAGGTGCTGCGCAAGGTGGTGGCCCGCCGCCGGACCGGCGTGATCCGTCCGGACGACCTGCCCCCGGAGACGCGCGCGATCACCCGCCGGGTGCTCACGCCGCTGGAGGCGATCGAGTGCGACGCGATCGTGGACGCGCTCCTGGACGCGGACGGCAACAAGGCCGAGGCGGCCCGCCGTCTGGGCATGTCCCGGGCCACGATCTACCGCAAGATCCGCGGTTACGGGATCTCGATGCCCTCGGCCCAGGACTCGGGCTGACTCCCGGCCCGTGGCCGGACGCCCTGTTCCCCGCCGACCCGTACCCGGGCACCCGGCCGCCGGCGTCGTTCGTGCAGGTCGACGGGCTGAGCCGCGCGTTGCACCCGGACCCGGGGCTGCCGTCGGGATGGCGGGTGGACGGGGAGGGCGACCTGGACCACCGGCTCGTCGGGCTGGGCGCGACACCGATGGCCGGGCGGGTGCCGGTGCTGGCCTACGGGTCCAACCGCAACCCGTCGAAGATCAGTTGGATGCGCGCCGAGCGCGGGCTGACCGGGCCGGTCGTCGTGCTGCGGGCCCGTGCGTCGGGGCTCGGGGCCGTCTGGGCCGCCGGGCGGCGCGTGGTCGACGACCAGCGTCCCGCCGTGCTCGCGTCCGCGCCCGGGCGGGTGGAGGAGCACGCGGTCTGGATGGCGGCCCCGGAGCAGTTCGCCGCCCTGGACCGGGTCGAGGGCCGGGCCGCCGACCCCCCGCGCTACCGCCTCGCCCGCCTGCGCACCGGCATCGTGCGGACCGAGGACGGCGCCGTCGTCGACCTGCCCCACGCCTACCTGGGCCTGGACCCGACCCGGCGACCGCTGCTGGTCGGCGGCGTGCCGGTGTTCTGCGACGACGTCGCGCAGGTCGACGCGAAGGAGCTGCGCGGCGAGCCGGCGCCCGACGACGGGCTGGACGCCGAGACCGTCACCGGCACCCCGCACCCGCCCTGACGCCCGGCCGCCGGCCCGAGCCGGCCCCGCAACGAACCGGGGCCCGCCCCCGGCGAGCGGGGACGGGCCCGGTGCGGACTCAGCGGGTCAGGACGCCGAGGCCTTGGCCGCCTTCGCGGACTCGAACTCGGCCAGACCCGGCACCTGCCGGCCCTTGAGCGACATGCCCTTGGTCTCGATCACGAAGAACAGGGCCACCATGCCGATCACCGACGCGATCATCACCGAGTAGGCGGGCCAGAGGGTGTCCCCGGTCGCCCCGATGAGTGCCTCGTTGATCAGTGGTGCGGTGCCGCCGAACGCGGCCGTGGCCACGTTGTAGGAGATCGCCATGCCGGCGAACCGGACGTGCGCAGGGAACATCGCCGGGAACGTCGCCGAGATCGTGCCCAGCTGCAGCACGTAGACCAGTCCCAGGACGGTGAAGCCGAGGATCGCCCAGCCCAGCCCCTGCGCCATCAGCATGTACATCGGGATGGCCAGCACGAAGATGCCCACGAGCGAGATCCACCAGCACGGTTTCCGCCCGATCCGGTCGGACAGCGCGCCGGCCATCGGTATGAAGATCATCATCACGACCTGCCCGACCGTCGCCAGTGTGTCGGCCCCGGTCGAAGACATCCCGATCGAGTCCTGCAGGTAGGTCGGCATGTAGGTGAGCAGCGTGTAGTTCGTGACGTTCAGCGCGATCACCAGGCCGAACAGCGCCAGGATCGGACGCCAGTACTGCACGACGAGGTTCTTCAGAGCGCCGGTCGCGGCCGTCTCCGACTCGCCGGACCGCTCCAGCTCGCGGAACACCGGTGTGTCCTCGAGCTTGGTCCGGATGTAGAGCCCGATCAGCGCCAGCGGCAGCGCCAGCATGAACGGGATCCGCCAGCCGTAGTCCTCCATCGCCTGGTCGCCGAGCAGGGTCTGCAGACCGAACACGACCACCACGGCCAGGGTCAGACCGGCCAGCGTGCCGAACTCCAGGAAGCTGCCCCAGAACCCGCGCTTCTTGTCCGGGGCGTACTCGGCCATGAAGGTCGCGGCACCGCCGTACTCCCCACCGGTCGAGAAGCCCTGCACCACGCGCAGCAGGATCAGCAGGATCGGCGCCCAGATGCCGATCGTCGCGAAGCTCGGCAGCACGCCGAGCACGAACGTCGCGGCGCCCATCAGGATGATCGTCAGCGACAGGACCTTCTGCCGGCCGATCCGGTCACCCAGCGGGCCCCAGACGATGCCACCCAGCGGGCGCAGCACGAACGAGACCGCGAGCCCGAGCAGGGTTCCCAGCTGACCGAACTCACCGGGGAAGAAGTTGGCCGTGATCTCGGTCGTGAGATACGCGTAGACGCCGTAGTCGAACCATTCGGTGGCGTTCCCGATGGCGGACGCCGCCACCGCCCTGCGCAGGACCGACGGCGGAGCATCCTCCCCGGAGCCGGTCGCCCCCTGATTCGCCGGGACCGATGTCATTCGCCACACCCCCCATTTCAGAACTGCAGTAATGTAGCAGCGACCACAATTCTTTACGCGATCGACACATTCTTTGATATGCGGTCAACGGAGCTTACAAGCCGGATTTGCCCCCCGCTACCCCTCGTGACCGGCCGCGATGGTCCCGTCGGGCCGCCCGGCGCGGGTGTAGCCTCCGCCAGATGTTGGCGATCGGGGGGTTGGCCAAGCGGTTCGGTGCGGTGCAGGCGTTGGACGGAGTCACGTTCGACGCCCGGCCGGGCGAGCTGTTCGGATTCGTCGGGGGTAACGGGGCGGGCAAGACGACCACGATGCGGATCGTGCTCGGCGTGCTCGCGTCCGACTCCGGGACGGTGAGGTGGCAGGGGCGCCCGATCGACGCCGACGTGCGCCGGCGGATCGGGTACATGCCCGAGGAACGCGGGCTCTACCCGAAGATGAAGGTCGGCGCCCAGCTCGAGTACCTGGCCCGCCTGCACGGGATGGACGTCGCGACGGCGCGGGACGCGGTGCGGCGCTGGACCGAGCGGGTCGGCATCGAGGCCCGGATCGGCGACGAGGTGCAGAAGCTCTCGCTCGGCAACCAGCAGCGGGTGCAGCTGTGCGCGGCCCTGGTGCACGACCCGGACGTCCTGGTGCTCGACGAGCCGTTCTCCGGCCTCGACCCGACCGCGGTGGAGACGATGAGCGGCGTGCTGCGGGAGAAGGCCGACGCCGGCACTCCGGTGATCTTCTCCAGCCACCAGCTGGAGCTGGTGGAGCGGCTCTGCGACCGGGTCGGGATCATCTCCGCCGGTGCGATGGTGGCCGTCGGCACGGTCGAGGATCTTCGGACCGGCGACAGCACCCGGTACGACGTCGTGGGCCCGCCGCGGGGCTGGGCCGACGAGCTGGCGGGGGTACGGGTGCTGGGTGTCGAGGAGTCGCCGGTCGGGCCGCGTACCCGGGTCGAGCTCGGCGCGGGCGCCGACGACCAGGCGTTGCTGGCGGCCGCGACGGCGGCCGGGGCGGTCCGCGAGTTCACCCCGTACCGGCCGCCGCTCACCGAGCTCTACCGCGACGCCGTCGCCGACCACGCGCCACCACGCCAGGAGGTGGCGTCGTGAGCGCCCCGCTGAGCCCGGCCCGGACGGTCGCGCTGGTCGCCCGCCGCGAGATCGGGATGCAGCTGCGCTCGCGCAGCTTCCTCTACGGCCTGCTGCTCACCCTGGCGATCTTCGCCGGGTACGGCCTGCTGTTCTCCTTCATCGGCAGCGAGGGGTCGTCGTCGACGCTGGGGGTCACCGCCGAGGCGCGGGCGCTGACGCCCGCACTGCAGCAGGCCGGGCAGCAGCAGGGGCAGACGGTGGCGATCACCGACGTCGACCGGGCCGGGGGCGAGGCGCAGGTGCGCTCCGGCGGCCTGGATGCCCTGCTCACCCGCGGCCCGGACGGCTTCGAGCTGATCGGGCAGGACTCGGTCGACTCGACGCTGCAGCGGATCGTCACCGGCACGGTGGGCCAGCAGGCCCGCGACTCCGCGCTGCGCTCGGCCGGTGTCGACCCCGCCACCGTCGACCGCGCCGGGACCGTCGGGGTGAGCACGCTGGTGCCCGAGGACCCGCTGCGCGGGCAGCGGCTGGGGCTGGCCTTCGCCGTCGCCATCCTGTTGTTCTTCTCCCTGACCAGCTACGGCGGCGCGGTGGCCCAAGGCGTGGTCGAGGAGAAGTCCAGCCGGGTGGTGGAGCTGCTGCTGTCCACGATCAAGCCGTTGCACCTGCTGGCCGGCAAGATCCTCGGGCTCGGCGCGGTCGGGTTGCTGCAGCTGCTGATCCTCGGCGCGATCGGCACCGTCGGCGCGCTCGCGTTCGGGGTGCTCACCGTGCCGACGGCCGTGCTGTCCGCGCTCGGACTGGCCGTCCTGTGGTACCTGCTCGGGTTCTTCCTCTACGCGACGCTCTACGCCTCCGCCGGGGCGCTGGTCTCGCGCCAGGAGGAGCTGCAGTCCGCCGTCGCGCCGCTGATCTTCCCGCTGCTGATCCCGTTCGTGATCGCGGTCAGCGTCCTGCCGAACGACCCGCGCAACGGTCTGGCGACCGTGCTCTCGTTCGTCCCGTTCTTCTCGCCGACGCTGATGCCGGCCCGCGCGGCGCTGGGCGTGGCGCCGTGGTGGCAGGTGCTGATCTCGGCGCTGCTCACGCTCGGCGCGATCGCGGTGATGGTGTGGGTCGCGGCCCGGATCTACCGGAACTCGGTGCTGCGTACGGGGGCGAAGGTGAGCTGGCGGGAAGCAATCTCGGGCCGATGATCGCTCCGCGAGCTCCGCTCAGTGGCGGGCGTTCTTGACCTTCTCGTAGCGGGCCAGGGACTCCTGGCGTTCGGCCCTGTGGTCGACCATCGGCTCCGGGTAGCCCTCGGGGATCCCGTCGGGGAGCTTCCACGGCTGGTGCACCGCCTTGCCCGCCACGCCGGCCAGCTCGGGCACCCAGCGGCGGACGTAGTCCCCGTCGGGGTCGAAACGCTCGCCCTGGGTGATCGGGTTGAAGATCCGGAAGTACGGCGACGCGTCGGTGCCGCTCCCGGCCGTCCACTGCCATCCGTGCTGGTTCGACGCCAGGTCGCCGTCCACCAGCAGCGTCATGAAGTGTCGCGCGCCCCACCACCACGGCAGGTGCAGGTCCTTGGTCAGGAACGACGCGACGATCATCCGCAGCCGGTTGTGCATCCACGCCTGCGCGCGCAGCTGGCGCATCCCGGCGTCGACGATCGGGAAGCCGGTGCGTCCTTCCTGCCAGGTCGCGAACGCCTTGTCGGCCTCGTCGCCGTACTCGCTGGGTAGCGCGTCGAACTTCGTGTCGTAGTTCTTCCGCGCGGAGTCCGGTCGCTGGTAGAGCACGTCGGCGTAGAACTCGCGCCAGGCGATCTCGGTGCGGTAGGTGCCCGCGCTCGCGGACCTCTTCCCCGCGGTGTCGGCCAGGATCGTCCGGGGATGGATGCAGCCGTACTTGAGGTAGGGCGACATCCCGGACGTGCCGCCACGCGCCGGGAGGTCGCGCTCCTCGCGGTAGTGCTCGACGCCGTCGTCGAGGAAGTCCTTCCAGCGGGCGAGCGCCGCGGACTCCCCCGCCTCGGGCAGCTCGGACTCGCACACCTCGTCGTCGGGGATCCGCACGGCGCGCGGGCCGCCGTCCTTGCCGGAGGGGTCCATCCAGGTCACGGTGGACGCGTCGGTGTCGGCGGGGGCGCGCCAGCCGTGGTCGGCCCAGGCGCGGCTGAACGGGGTGAACACCTTGAACGGGTCGCCGCTGCCGTTGCGCACCCGGTCCGGCGCGACGGCGTAGGGCGAGCCGGTGCGCACGAGCTCCGCGTCGACGTCGGCGAGCGCCTTCTCGACGTTCTCGTCGCGCCGGCGTCCGTAGGGGCCGTAGTCGGCGGCGATGTGCACGGTGTCCGCCTGCACCGCTCTCGCGACGCGCGGGACGACGTCGGCCGGGTCGCCGCGCACGACCAGCAGCCTCCCGCCCAGCGCCTCGTCGAGCTCGCGCAGCGCGCCGTAGAGGAAGTTCTTCCGCGCGGCGCCGGAGGGGCCGAGCAGGGCGGGGTCCAGCACGAACAGCGCGAGCGCCCGCTCGGCGGCGTCGGCCGCG
>NZ_JADQDD010000124.1 GCF_019263595.1 Pseudonocardia sp. KRD291
TTTCCCCGGCCGTGCGCACGCCTCGACGCTGCGGGCCGCGGTGGACGCCGCCGTCGCCGCCGAGGAGGCCGGTTTCGACGACGTGTGGGTCGCCGAGCACCACTTCATGACCTACGGCCTGTGCCCGTCGGCGGTCACCCTGGCCGGCTACCTGCTCGGTGCGACCAGCCGGATCACCGTCGGTACCGCGGTCAGCGTCCTGCCCACCGCCCACCCGGTCGCGCTGGCCGAGCAGGCGCTGCTGCTCGACCAGGTCTCCGGCGGGCGGTTCCGGCTCGGTGTCGGCCGCGGCGGGCCGTGGGTCGACCTCGAGGTGTTCGGTACCGGAGCCGACCGGCACGGCGAGGCAGGCTTCGCCGAGGCCCTGGACCTGCTGCTGGCCACCCTGGACGGGCCGACGGTCTCCGCGGACGGGGACCGCTTCCGGTTTCGCGAGGTGCCGGTGACGCCCGCGCCGCGGCCCGGCACGGCGCACGGCGGGGTGGCGCCGGTGCTGGCCGCGACGTCGCCGTCCGGGATCGCGGCGGCCGCCCGGCGCGGCCTGCCGATGCTGCTCGGCATGCACGCCGACGACGCGGAGAAGGCCCGGTTCACCGCCGGCTACCGCGCGGCGGGCGGTCCGGGCGTGGCGCACGTGGCCGCCGGGATCGCGCACGTCGAGGACACCACGGCCCGCGCACGGGCGGTCGTGCGGGACTCGCTGCCGCGCTGGCTGGAGCCCGGGCTGGCCGGCTACGTGCGCCTCGACGGGGCGGCGCGGGCGCCGCGCGACCCGGCCGAGTACACCGAGCTGCTCTGCGGCCTGCACCCGGTGGGCGACGCCGCGCATGCCGTCGCCACGCTGGCCGGGACGGCGCGCGCGACCGGCGTCGAGCACGTCGTGCTGCTCACGGACTGCACCGGTGACCCGGCCCGGACCCGGGAGAACATCGCTCGTCTCGGTGCCGAGGTGCTGCCGCACCTGCCCGGGCGCTCCTCTCCGGTGCACCGCCCGGCCGCACTGCCCCTACTCCCGGGCCCCTGACCTCTCCAGGGGTCGGTCCCCGGAAAATCGCTCACGAACTCTCACATCTCGTGAGCGAATCTCCACGGAGCTCCTCCCGAGGGACCCGGCGCAGCGTTCGTGCCGGGACCGACGACCGGTCGGACGGGCACTCGACCGTCGGATGCGTCACACGGCGTGCGGGTCACACCACAGGCGCTGCCGGGCCCGCGCGCGGCTCACTAGACTCCGCGCAACGTTACGGCGGGACGGCAGCGCCTCGGACCGCAGCACGGGACTGCAGAGCGGCCGCCCGTGGGCCGATGAGGAGATGCGATGGCGACGACCCAGACCACCGGCACGTCCGAGGGCGGTCCCGATCAGGACGGCCCCGTCGAGCCCGAGAGCCTGGTGCTCGCCGGCGAGTTCGCCGCGACCAGCCGCGACCAGTGGCTGGACGCGGTCGACCAGATCGTCCGCAAGTCCGGCCGGATCCGCGAGGACGCGATGCTCGGGGCCGGGGTGCAGAAGCTGTCCCGCACCAGCCCGGACGGGATCCGGGTCGCCCCGCTCTACGCCGCCGAGGACGTCGAGGGGCTCCCCGGCACCGGCGTGCCGGGCGCGTGGCCGTTCACCCGGGGCGCGCGCGCCGCCGGGCACGTCGCCGAGGGCTGGGACATCCGCCAGCGTCACGCCGGCACCGACCCGGGCGCCGTGCGCGAGGCCGTGACGGGCGACCTGGAGAACGGCGTCAACTCGGTCTGGCTCACCGCAGGCGCCGCCGGGGTGCCCGTCGAGAAGATCGGCGCCGTGCTCGCCGACGTCTACCTCGACCTGGCGCCGGTCGTGCTGGACGCGGGGGAGCAGGCCGCCGAGGCCGCCGAGGCCTATCTGGCGCTCGCCGCGGACCGCGGCGTCGAGGACTCCGCGCTGCTGGGCACGCTGGGCCTGGACCCGATCGGGCTGCGCGCCCGCGCGGGCGACGGGCCGGACGTCGACTCGGTGGTCCCGCTCGCGCAGCGTGTCGCGCGTGACTTCCCGCTGGTCAAGGCCGTCGCCGTGGACGCCACCCCGGTCCAGGAGGCCGGCGGTTCGGACGCGCAGGAGCTCGGGTTCTCGCTCGCCTCCGGTGTCGCATACCTGCGCGCGCTGACCGGCGCTGGCGGCCTCGACGTCGCCACCGCCGCGCGGCTCCTGGAGTTCCGCTACGCCGCCACCCCCGAGCAGTTCCCGACGATCGCGAAGCTGCGCGCCGCCCGACGGCTCTGGGCGCGGGTGCTGGAGGCGTCCGGGACGACCGAGGTCGCCCAGACCCAGCACGCCGTCGTCGCGCCGACACTGTTCAGCCGCCGCGACCCGTGGGTGAACATGCTGCGCGGCACCGTCGCCGGGTTCGCCGCCGGTGTCGGCGGTGCGGACGCGGTCACGGTCCCGCCGTTCGACGTCGCGATCGGGGAGTCCGAACCGTTCTCCCGCCGCGTCGCGCGCAACACCCAGGCCCTGTTGATCGAGGAGTCGCACCTGGCGCAGGTGATCGACCCGGCGGGCGGCTCCTGGTACGTCGAGCACCTCACCGACGACCTGGCGCGCACGGCGTGGGCGTTCTTCCAGGAGATCGAGGGCGCCGGCGGCGCGGTCGCGGCGCTGGACTCCGGGTTCGTCGCCGGGAAGGTCGCGGAGGTCCGGGCCGGTCGCGAGGAGGCCGTCGCCACCCGGCGCGCACCGCTGACCGGCGTCAGCGAGTTCCCGGACCTCGAGGAGAACGCGGTCGAGCGCCGCCCCCTGCCGGACGCGGTGCAGCGCGGCGGGCTGCCGCTGCACCGGCCGTCGGAGGCCTACGAGGGCCACCGAGACCGCTCCGACGAGATCCTGGCCGAGACCGGCACCCGGCCCTCGGCGTTCCTGGCCACGCTCGGCCCGCTCGCGGCCTACACCGCCCGTGCCGGGTTCGCCCGCAACCTGCTGCAGGCCGGCGGGATCGACGCCCCGGAGGCCGGGCCGACCGAGTCCGCCGCCGAGGTCGCGACGGCGTTCGCCGAGTCCGCGAGCCCGGTCGCGGTGCTGTGCTCGACCGACGCGATCTACGACGAGCGGGCCGCCGACACCGCCGCCGCGCTGCGCGCGGCCGGAGCCGGGCGCATCCTGCTGGCCGGACGTCCGGGAGAGGAGGTCCCCGGCGTCGACGGGTACCTCTACGCCGGGTGCGACGCCCTGACCGTCATCGACGACGTGTATGCCGCGCTGGAGGCACAGTCATGAGCATTCCCGACTTCACCGGCGTCCCGCTCGCCTCGGACACCACGCCGGGCACCGACTGGGCCGCAGCGCTGAACGGCGCCGACACGCCCCCCACCTGGGAGGCCCCGGAAGGCATCGGCGTCAAGCCGCTGTACGTCCCCGGCGACGTCGCCGACCTGGACTTCCTGCGCACCTACCCGGGCATCACGCCGTACCTGCGCGGGCCCTACGCGACGATGTACACCAACCAGCCGTGGACGGTGCGCCAGTACGCCGGGTTCTCCACCGCGGCGGAGTCCAACGCGTTCTACCGGCGCAACCTCGCCGCCGGTCAGAAGGGGCTGTCGATCGCGTTCGACCTGGCCACGCACCGCGGCTACGACTCCGACCACCCGCGCGTCGGCGGCGACGTCGGCATGGCGGGGGTGGCGATCGACTCGATCCTGGACATGCGCCAGCTCTTCGACGGCATCCCGCTGGACAAGATGTCGGTGTCGATGACCATGAACGGCGCCGTCCTGCCGGTGCTCGCGCTCTACATCGTCGCGGCCGAGGAGCAGGGGGTGAGCCCGGACAAGCTCACGGGGACGATCCAGAACGACATCCTCAAGGAGTTCATGGTCCGCAACACCTACATCTACCCGCCGCAGCCGTCGATGCAGATCATCTCCGACATCTTCTCCTACACCTCGCGGGAGATGCCGAAGTTCAACTCGATCTCGATCTCCGGTTACCACATCCAGGAGGCGGGGGCGACCGCCGACCTGGAGCTGGCCTACACCCTCGCCGACGGCGTCGAGTACCTGCGGGCGGGCATCGACGCGGGCATGGAGGTCGACAAGTTCGCGCCTCGCCTGAGCTTCTTCTGGGCGATCGGCATGAACTTCTTCATGGAGGTCGCCAAGATGCGGGCCGCGCGCCTGCTCTGGTCGAAGCTGGTGCAGCGCTTCGAGCCGCAGAACGCCAAGTCGCTCTCGCTGCGCACGCACTCGCAGACCTCGGGCTGGTCGCTGACCGCGCAGGACGTCTACAACAACGTCGTCCGCACCTGCGTCGAGGCGATGGCCGCGACCCAGGGCCACACCCAGTCCCTGCACACCAACGCCCTCGACGAGGCGCTGGCCCTGCCCACGGACTTCTCCGCGCGGATCGCGCGCAACACCCAGCTCCTGCTGCAGCAGGAGTCCGGGACCACGAACGTCGTCGACCCGTGGGGTGGCAGCTACTACGTCGAGCGCCTGACCTACGACCTGGCGCGGCGCGCGTGGGCGCACATCGACGAGGTCGAGTCCGCCGGTGGGATGGCGCAGGCGATCGACGCCGGCATCCCGAAGATGCGTGTCGAGGAGGCCGCGGCCCGGACCCAGGCCCGGATCGACGCCGGGCGCCAGCCGGTGATCGGCATGAACAAGTACGCCGTCGACGTCGACGAGGCCGTCGACGTCCGCAAGGTCGACAACACCACCGTGCGCCGCGAGCAGATCGAGAAGCTGCAGAAGCTGCGTGCCGAGCGCGACGACCGCGCCACCGACGACGCGCTGCGCGCCCTCACCGGTGCCGCCGAGAAGATCGCCGAGGGAGCCACACGCGAGTTCGACCAGAACCTGCTGGCCCTGGCCGTGGACGCCGCCCGCGCGCAGGCCAGCGTGGGTGAGATCTCCGACGCGCTGGAGAAGGTGTTCGGGCGGCACTCCGGGCAGATCAGGATCATCTCCGGCGTGTACTCCAAGGAGGCCGGGCAGAACCCGGCGATCGACCGGGCCCGCGAGCTGGTGGCCGAGTTCGCCGAGGCCGAGGGCCGCCAGCCCCGGATCCTGGTCGCCAAGATGGGCCAGGACGGGCACGACCGCGGCCAGAAGGTGATCTCGACGGCGTTCGCCGACATCGGCTTCGACGTCGACGTGGGCCCGCTGTTCCAGACCCCGGGCGAGGTCGCACGCCAGGCCGTCGAGTCCGACGTGCACGTGGTGGGGGCGAGCTCGCTCGCGGCCGGTCACCTGTCGCTGCTCCCGGAGCTGCGCGCCGAGCTGGCCGAGCTGGGCCGCTCCGACATCATGGTCGTGGTCGGCGGCGTGATCCCGCCCGGCGACGTGCAGGAGCTCCTGGACATGGGCGCCGCCGCGGTGTTCCCGCCCGGCACCGTGATCGCCGAGGCGGCCGTGGACCTGCTCGGCAAGCTGTCGGCGGCGCTGGGGCACGGTTCGGACCCCGCTCCCGAGGCCGGGAGCGTGTTCGCCGACTGATGGCACCGCGCACCCCCGACGTCGCCGCCCTGGCCCGGGGCGTGCTGGAGGGCTCCCGCACGATGCTGGCCCGGGCGATCACGCTGGTCGAGTCCAACCGGCCCGACCACCAGCAGGCCGCCCAGGAGCTGCTGCTCGAGGTCACGCCCGAAGCCGGGTCGGCGGTGCGGGTGGGCGTCTCCGGGGTCCCGGGCGTCGGCAAGTCGACGTTCATCGAGGCACTGGGCACGAAGCTGACCGGGGCCGGGCACCGGGTCGCGGTGCTGGCCGTGGACCCGTCCTCGACCCGGACCAAGGGCTCCATCCTGGGCGACAAGACCCGGATGGCGGCCCTGGCCGTCGACGACAACGCGTTCATCCGCCCCTCGCCGACCGCCGGGACGCTCGGCGGAGTCGCCCGGCGCACCCGGGAGACGATGGTGCTGATGGAGGCGGCCGGCTACGACGTCGTACTCGTCGAGACGGTCGGCGTCGGACAGTCCGAGATCACCGTGGCCGGGATGGTGGACACGTTCCTGTTCCTGACCATCGCCCGCACCGGCGACTCCCTGCAGGGGATCAAGAAGGGCATCCTGGAGCTGGCCGACGTGGTCGCGGTGAACAAGGCCGACGGCCCGCACGAGCGCGACGCCCGCGCCGCGGCCCGCGAGCTGGCCGGGGCGCTGCACATGATGACCCCGACCAGCGCCGCGTGGACCCCGGTCGTGCTGGCCTGCAGCGCGCAGTCCGGGATGGGCCTGGACGAGGTGTGGGACAAGGTCACCGAGCACCGCGCCGCCCTGGAGGGGGCCGGGGAGCTGGCCACCCGCCGGGCCGACCAGCAGGTGGACTGGATGTGGGCGATGGTCCGCGACCGGCTGATGGACCGGTTGCTGACCGACCCGGGGCTCAAGGAGAAACTGCCCGGCCTGACCCGCGACGTCCGCGGCGGGGAGCTCACGCCCACCCTCGCCGCGCAGACGATCCTGGACGCCCTGCGCTGAGACCACGAACGGGCGACGGTCGAGCGGCGCCCGACGACGATCACGTCCGGTGCTCACGCACCCTCTACCCTGGGCGCGTGAGCACCGTTTCGCCGCCACGGCGCGTGGCGGCCCACTGATGGCCGCCGCCACCTCGCCGGGCGCCACCTCGCCGGACGCCACGGCCGCGCCGCGCCGGGTCAGCGTGGTCAGCCGGGTCGTCGACCAGGTCCGCTCGATGATGCGGGCCGGCGAGCTGGTGCCCGGCCAGCAGGTGCGCCAGGAGTCGCTCGCCGTGGCGCTGGGTGTGAGCCGGATCCCGGTCCGCGAGGCGCTCAAGGCACTGGAGACCGAGGGCGTGCTGCGCCACGAGCCGCACGTCGGCTACTCGGTGGCCCGGCTCAACGCCGACGAGCTGCGCCAGGCCTACCTGATGCGCCGCGCGCTGGAGACCGAGGTGCTGCTCGCGCTGCCCCGGCTCGGTGCCGCGGACCTGCGCGAGCTCGCCGAGATCAACTCCGGGATCGGCGACGAGGTCGGCGGGGCGGGCGACATCCCGCGGATCGCCGCGGCGAACCACACGTTCCACTTCGCGATGTTCCGGCACTCCGGCCTGGACCTGGTGGTCACCGAGATCGAGCGGATCTGGCAGATGACCGACGCCTACCGCAGCGTGCACCTCTACGACTCGGCCGCGCGCCGACGGATCGTCCGCGAGCACAAGTCGATGATCGCCGCGCTGCGCCGGGGCGACAACGCCGCCGTCGTCGAGCTGATGAACACCCACCGGGACCTCACGATCGCCGATCTCGGCCCCACCCTGGGACACGCGCGTTAGTCAGGAATTTATGCAATCTCTCTGGACGGCCCGCTCCGACGCGATCTAGTGTCGGACCCCGGGCAGGCCCGCCGCAGTGTCGCGGCGACCGCCCCGGGAGGGGACATGACCACCGGTCAGGCGCGCTCCGGCGCCACCGACGCACTCGAGTACACCCCCGTCGAACGGCGGCGGATCCTCGGCGCCGCGTGCCTCGGCTGGGGCATGGAGTACTTCGACTTCATGCTCCCGTCGCTGCTGGCGGCGCCGATCATGGCCGAGTACGGGATCACACCGGCGACGTTCAGCCTGGCCATCGTGGTGCAGCTGATCGGCTCCGCGGTGGGCGGGATCGCGTTCGGCTGGCTCGGTGACCGGTTCGGCCGCCGCCGCACGCTGATCTGGTCGATCCTGATCTACTCGATCGCCACCGGGCTGGTGTTCTTCGCCCCCAGCTTCGGGGTGTTCGTCGCGCTGCGCTTCCTCACCGGCGTCGGCACCGGCGGCGAGTGGGCGGTCGGGTTCGCCTGGCTCAACGAGGCGTGGTCGCCGAAGCGGCGCGGCCTCGGCGGCGGTCTCGTCCAGTCGTCGCTGTGGCCGGCCTACGCGCTCGCGATCCTCGCCGCGCAGACGCTGCCGGACTGGCGCTACGCGTTCCTGATCGGCGTGTTGCCGGCCCTGGCGTGCGTGTGGATCCGCGTCGGGTGCCCGGAGTCCAAGCAGTGGACGGAGCTGCAGCGGCGCAAGGCCGCGGGCGAGCTGCCCGCCGACGTCGCCCGGCAGGCGCAGCGGTCCGGGTGGGCGCAGCTGTTCGCCCGGGACAGCCTGCCGATCGTGCTGGTCGGCGTCGTCGCCGCGTTTGGCGCCCAGTGGGTGCCCTACACGGCCACCACCTGGATGCCGTCGCTGCTCAAGAGCGACCTCGGCTTCGACGGCGGGACGGCGAGCCTGGTGCTCTACGTCGCGTCCGCGATCTCGTTCGTCGGGTTCATCCTGGCCGGGTACCTGTCCGACGTGCTGGGGCGCCGGAAGGTGTTCATCGCGTTCTCCGGCCTGCAGACGGTGACGTTCGCGGTGATGCTGGTGCTCGCGTTCTCCGACACCGGGCTGTCGAACTTCGTGTGGCTCTACTTCTTCGCCAGCTTCTTCCTCGGATACTTCGGCATCTTCGGGGTGTGGTTCGGCGAGCTGTTCCCGACCCGTCTGCGCTCGCTCGGGTCGGCGACCGCCTACAACGTGGGCCGCGGCCTGTCCGGCGCCGGAACGCTGATCGGCGGGATCATCGCCACCAGCCAGGGCTACGCGATCGCGGTGGGCATCGCGGTCTTCGGCGCCGCGCTCGTGTTCGCGGCGGCCTTCTTCCTGCGCGACCGCGCGGGTCGGATCATCACGGCGGAGGACTGAGGCATGGACGCCCGCAACGAGGACAGGGACGCGCAGTACGAGGTCGTCTGGCCGCTCGGGCACCGGGTGCTCGGCGAGGTCGCGGAACAGGAGCGACCGTCCGAGCTGGGCGGGCGCACCGTGGCCTACCTGTGGGACGAGCTGTTCCGCGGGCCCGAGATGTTCGAGGTGATCTCCGACGTCGCCCGGGAGCGCTTCGGCGAGGTGTCGTTCGTGGGCTGGGAGACCTTCGGCAACTTCCACGCCTCGGCCGCGCAGGAGCGCGAGGTACTCGAGGCGCTGCCGGAGCTGCTGCGCGCGCACCGCGTCGACCTGGTGGTCGCCGCGGTCGGTGCTTGAGGCTCCTGCATGCCTGCCGTGATGCGGGCCGCAGCCGCCGCCGAGCGGGCCGGGGTACCGGCCGTGGCCATCGGCGGAGCCGGGTTCGAGCCGATGGGCCGGGCGATCGGGAAATCGCTCGGGATCGGCCACGTCCCGATCGTCAGCTACCCCGGCGTCATCCTCACCGACGACACCGACACGTTCCGCACGAAGATGCGCGAACGCGTCGCACCGGACGTCGTCGACGCGCTGGTGGCGGGCTCGGCGACCACCGCGACCAGCGCGGAAACCTCCGCACCGGACCGGGAGCCGGAGCCGCGCGAGATCGTCTTCCGCGGTGACCTGGACGCCGTGCAGGACCACTTCGAGGAGCGCGGCTGGTCGGACGGCCTGCCCGTCGTGCCGCCGACGCTCGACCGCGTGGACGCGTTCCTCGCCCGGACCCGCCGCGACGCCGGTGAGATCATCGGCAGCCTCGCGCCGGAGCAACGCGAGGCCACCGTCCACAACGTCGCCGTGAACGGTGTGATGGCCGGGTGCCGGCCGGAGTACATGCCGGTGCTGCTGGGCATCGCCGAGTGCCTTGTGGACCCGGTGTTCCGGATCGCGGACGCCGGGTCGACGCCCGGCTGGGAGCCGCTGGTCGTGCTGTCCGGGCCGGTCGTGGAGCGGCTCGGGTTCAACTCGCGGACCGGCGCGATGCGGGTCGGGCGACGCGCCAACACCAGCGTCGGGCGTTTCGTGCGGCTCTACCTGCGCAACCTGCCCGGGCTGCGGATCCTGCCCGAGCACACCGACCAGGGCGCGATCGCGACGTCGTTCAACGTGGTGCTCGCCGAGAACGACGACGCGGTGCGCGACCTGGGCTGGCCGTCGTTCCGCCGCGACCGCGGCTTCGGCGACGACGACAGCGTCGTCACCGTGCAGAGCTGCGTGACGATCGGCGCGCCGATCTACTCCGGCGGCGACCACGCCCGCGACCATTTGCACGCGCTGGCCGTGGGCATGCGCGACGCGATGGGGCCGTGGTCCTACACCGGGATGGAGTTCGGCGCCTGGCACCCGCTGCTGGTGCTGGGGCCGAGCATCGCCCGCGCGCTGCACGGTCACGGCGTCGGCAAGGACGAGATCCGCGCCTACGTCGCCGAGCACGCCCGGATCACCGTCGCCGAGCTGGAGCGCTGCGCCTGGGCGGTCGGCTCGACCAGCTTCCGGGTGGACGAGCTGGTGCGCCGCGGCGAGCTCGACGAGCGCTACGCCGGCACCGACCCGCAGCGGATGGTGCCGATGTGCCCGCGCGCCGGGGACATCGGGATCGTGCTGGCCGGTAACGAGAGCCGCAACCAGTCCCGCGGCTACGTGCAGAACCACGTGCAGGGGGTGCCCGTGAGCAGGCGGGTCGAGTGCAGGCGGGTCGAGTGCGGGCGGATCGAGTGCGGGCGGATCGAGGAGGACACGTGACGGACAGCGACACGACCTGGGACGTCGCCGTGGTGGGCGCCGGGATCGCCGGCCTGACCGCGGCCCGGACCGCCGCCGAGCACGGCCTGCGGGTGGTCGCGTTCGACATGCTCGCGCCGGGCGGTCAGCTGATCAACCTCGGCGAGGTGACCGGCTACCCGGGGCTGCCGGGCAAGACCGGCGGGCCGGACCTGGCCGGGACCCTGCTGGAGGAGGCGATGGCGGCCGGGGTGGAGATCTCCTACGCCGAGGTCACCGGCCTCGCCGCGGGGCCGCCGGTCACGGTCGACTCGCTCGACGGGCCGGTCACCGCGGGCGCCGTCGTCGTCACGACGGGGCTGGCGCCGGGTCGTCTCGGCGTGCCGGGGGAGGACGACTGGGCCGGGCGCGGGCTCTCGGAGTGCGCGAGCTGCGACGGGCCGCTGTTCGCCGGGCAGCGGGTCGCCGTCGTCGGTGACGACGGGTGGGCCGCCCAGGAGGCGGCCGAACTCGCCGCCGTCGCCGGGCACGTCACGGTCCTGGCCCCGGGCGCGCCGCGGTGGTCGGCGCGCGCCGCGGACCGGCTCTCCGGCCTCGGCGTCGAGGTGCGGGAGGGCGCCGTGGTCGCCGGGCTCGGCGGGGACACGGCCCTGACCGGCGTCCTGCTGGCCGACGACGGCGAGGTCCCCGCGACCGGGGTGTTCGCCGCCACCGGGCGCGCACCCCGCTCCGCGTTCCTCGACGGCGTCGTGGGCCGCGACCCGGACGGCCGGGTCACCGGCGACCCGGCGACCGGGGTGCCCGGCGTGTTCGCCGCCGGGGACGTGCGGGCCGGGTCGGTCGACCACCTCGTCGCCGCGGCGGCCGACGGCCTGCGCGCCGGGCTGGCCGCCGTCGCCCACCTGCACTCCCCGAGTTCCCCGAGTTCTTGAGAGGAGCCACCGTGCGCATCGTCGACCCCACCTTCGGCACACCGGTCGAGGAGGACACCCCCACCGTCGTGGCCGCGGACGTCCCGGCCCGGTCGCTGTGCCTGTTCTCCAACTCCAAGCCCGGCGCGAACGAGCTGCTGCGCGGCGTCGCCGGGCACCTCGAGGCCGAGCGCGGGTTCGCCGGCATCGGGTTCTCGTCGAAGCCGAACGCGGCCGCCGGCGCCGCGCCCGACGTGCTCGACCACCTCGCCGCCCAGTACCGGATGGCCGTCGTCGCGATCGGTGATTGAGGCTCCTGCTCGTCGTGGAGTTTCCACGACTCGGTGGAGCTGGAACGGCGCGGCGTCGTCGCGTTCCTCGTCGTGACCCGCACGTTCCTGCCGCTGGTGGCGGCGCAGGCGAAGGCGCGCAGGGTGGAACCTCGGCTGGTCGTGGTCGACCATCCGGTGGGCGGGCTGAACGAGGCCGAGCTGGTGGACCGGATCGACGCGGCCTACGCCGGCGTCGTCCGCGAGCTGGACAAGCTGGACGAGGTGGGGGAGTCGTGACCCGACCCACTGAACCATCAGAACGGGCGGAGACGCTCGACGTGCCCGACCTCGGGCCGGCGGAGTGGTTCACCTGGGCCGAGGAGCAGGGGTGGGGTGACGGGCTGCCCACCGTCGCGCCCACCGAGGACTTGGTCGAGGCGATGCTGGCCGGGCTCGCGGGCGGCGTCCCGGACGACGTCCCGGAGCTGGGCCCGTTGCCGCCGAGCCGGCTCGTCCCGGGGCTGCGCGCGATCGCGGCCAACGCGGTGATGGCCGGGTGCCGCCCGGTGGACCTGCCGGTGGTGCTGGCCGCGTTGCAGGGTCTGCAGCACGAGGCCTACAACCTGCACGGCAGCCTGGCCACCACCCACCCGTGCGCGCCGATGGTGCTCGTCAGCGGGCCGGCGCGGGGGCGGCTCGGGATGAACTCCGGCGTGAACTGCTTCGGTCAGGGCACCCGGGCCAACGCCGTCGTCGGGCGGGCGGTGTCGCTGACGCTGCTCAACATCGGCGGGGCCCGGCCCGGCACGATGGACCGCTCCACCCAGGGCTCGCCCGCGAAGTACACGTTCTGCTTCGCCGAGAACACCGACGACAGCCCGTGGGAGCCGTTCTCCGTGCGGCGCGGGTTCGCCGCCGACGACAGCGTGGTCACCGTGATGGCCGCCGAGCCACCGCACAACATCAACGACCACGGCAGCACCACCGGCGAGGAGATCCTCACGACCGTCGCCGGCACGATGGCGCAGTCAGGGTCGAACAACGTCTACGTCCGCGGGCCGCACCTGCTCGTCCTGGGCCCGGAGCACGCCGCGACGCTGCACCGCGACGGCTGGACCGTCGAGGCGATCCGTCACCACCTCTGGGAGCGGGCCCGGATCCCGCTCGACCGGGTCTCGGAGAGCAACCACCGCCAGTTCGCCGACTGGGGGATCAAGCCCGACGGCGATGCCTACACGGTCAGCACCGGGCCCGATCAGCTGCACGTGCTCGTCGCCGGTGGGCCGGGCAAGCACTCGGCGTGGATCCCGTCGTTCGGGTCGACCGAGGCGGTGTCGGTGCGGGTCCCCGGTGGGTGAGTGGCGGCCCGTCGACGACGCGACGTCGGTCGAGGAGGCCACCGACGCGCTGCTGGCCGAGGGGATCGGGGACGGCCTGCCGGTCGTGCCGCCGACCGCCGTCCGACTGGAGCGGATGCTCGACGGGTATGCCACCTCGGCCGGCGCGGGGGACGGGCCGGCGGCGGGCGCGGAGGAGGTCCTGGGCCTCGTCCCGCCGCTGTTCGGGGAGCTGACCCCGGCCGCGGCGGCGTATCACGCCGTGCTCGCCGGGTGCCGTCCCGCGGAGCTGCCGGTCGTGCTGGCCGCGCTGCGCGCGTGCCTGGAGCCCGAGCTCAACCTGCTCGGGGTGCAGACCACGACCGGGACGGCGGCCGTCGCGGTCCTCGTGCACGGGCCGGTGGTCGCGCGCCTGGGCCTGCACACCGGGGCCAACCTGCTCGGCCCCGGGAACCGGGTGAACGCCTCGGTCGGGCGCGCGGTCGCGCTCGGCCTGGCCGGGATCGGCGGCGCGCGCCCCGGCGAGACCGACATGGCCACGACCGGGCAACCCGGGCGCTACACGTTCTGCCTGCCGGAGCCGGCCCCGTCGTCCCGGCTCCGTTCACCGTTCCCGTCGCTGGCGGTCCGGCGCGGGCTCGGGGCCATGGTGGACGCGGTCACGGTGCTGGCCGTCGGCGGGACCGCGGAGGTGCTGCCGCGCGGGGGCGGGGCGACGGTGCCGGAGATCCTCGACCCGCTCGCCGACGCCCTCGCCGGCGCCGCCCTCGCCGCCGGGGACACCGCGCGGATGCGGGAGTGCGAGCAGACCGTCGTGCTCCCGCCCGAGATCGCCCACCGGCTCGCCGGGCTCGGCGCGACGGCCGACTCGGTGCGGGACCACCTCTACGCGCGCGGGAACGAGCTACTCACCGAGCGGGGCTTCCCGGACGCTCGGGTCGCAGCCTCGGACGACGCGGTGTACTTGCTGGTCACCGGTGGTGCGGGCATCAAGATGCTGCACATTCCAGGATGGATCGGCGGCAGCCGCGCCGTGACCCGCTCCCTCTAGACGATCGATCCCGCGGCGCGCCCCGCACCGTCGACGCGCGGTGCCCGTCGCGACGCGCGGTGCCCGTCGCGACGCGACCGCGGCCGCGCGCGCGTTCCGATGGTGAGCGCGCACCGGACGCGATGGGTCCGATGGCCGCGCCGCCTCCACCGACCCGTGCGAGGGGTCAGCGTCCCTTCCAGACGGGGGCCCGCTTCTCCACGAACGCGGCCACGCCCTCGACCCGGTCCGCGCTCGTGTACGGGTCCGGGCCGACGGACAGGCGCAGCGCCGAGGACAGTGGCAGCTCCCCGCCTCGCCCGATCGCCGCCTTGTACCGCTGTACGGTCAGCGGCGCGTTGCCGGCGATCCGCCGGGCCAGCGCGTCCGCCTCGGCCGCGAGGTCCGCGCCCGGGACCACCCGGTTCACCAGGCCCCAGTGCTGCGCGTCGGCCGCGGAGAGGTCGTCGCCGGTGTAGAGCAGCTCGTAGGCGATCCCGCGCGGCACGATCCGGGACAGCAGGTGCACCCCGAAGTTCGCGCCCATCCCGCGCTTCGCCTCCGGCAGCCCGATCCGGGCGTGCTCGGCGGCGAGCCGGATGTCGCAGGCCAGCGCGAGCTCGCACCCGCCGCCCATCGCCCACCCGTTGAGCGCGGCGACCGTCGGCTTGCCGCACTCGAGGACCGTCTCGAACACGTTGCGGGAGAAGCCGGCCATCGGCCGCAGCCCCGGCGCGGGCCCGGTGTCGGCCTCCCGGATCTCCTTCAGGTCGACGCCCGCGGAGAACGCCCTGTCCCCGGCGCCGGTGAGCACGACGGCCCACACGTCGTCGTCGGCGTCGAAGCCGTCGAACGCGCGGACCAGGTCGGCCTGCAGCCCGGTGGACAGCGCGTTGAGCCGCTCCGGCCGGTCCAGGGTGACGGTCGCGACGCGGCCGTCCACGACGACGTCGAGCCCGTGCTCCGTCCTCGTGTGACTTCCGGTCCTCACGCGACGGCCCCGCGCGCGATCGCCGGCCACAGTGCGTCGGCGCCGCCGTCGGTGAGCGCGGCCCCGAGCCGGGTGCTCCACACCCGCTCGCCGCCGTACTCCTCGCGCCAGGACCACAGCCGCCGGGTGAGCTGACCGAGCTCGTACTCGCGGGTCATGCCCATCGCGCCGGTCGCCTGGTGCGCGGCGGCCGAGATCAGCCCGGCCGACTCGCCGGCCACCGTCGCGGCCGCCGCGACGTCGAGGAACGCCGGCTCGGCGCGGGTGTTGGCCGCCGCGACCCGGGCCGCCATCCGGACCGCCTCGGTCTGCTCGGCCAGGCGCACCAGGTGCGCCGCGACGGCCTGGAAACGGGCGACCGGACGTCCGAACTGCTGGCGCTGCCCGGTGTAGGTGACCGTGATGTCGAGGATCCGGCCCGCGGCCCCGGCGATCAGCGCCCCCCGGGACAGCGCACCGCGCAGCAGCAGCGCGTCGTGGTCGACGCCGTCCGGGGCCGGTGCGACGTCCCCGCCGACCGGCACGTCGTCGAGGTGCACGGTGTCGCGCGGCTCCCCGGCCAGGTTGGCGCCCGGCGTGATCCGCGCCCCGGCCGGGTCGAGCGCGACGACCTGCAGCCCGTCCGGGGAGTCGGCGAGCAGCACGACCCGGGCCGCCTCCCGCGCCCACGGCACCCGCGCGACGCTGCCCGCGGCGACCCAGCCACGGTTCTCCCGCCGCAGCGACACCGACGCCGGCCTCCGGCCGTCCCCGCCGGTGCCCGCGGACGACGTGCCGGACCAGCCCGCCGTCGCCGCCGTGGTGACCGGCCCGGACGGGATCTCGAACCCGGCCGCCGCGAGCAGCCACCCGCCGAGCAGCCCGGTCTCGGCCACCGGCAACGGCGCGGCGTAGCGCCCGACCTGCTCCAGCACCGCGCACGCCTCGGCCACCGAGCCGCCGACCGCGACGCCCCCGGCCGCGTCCTCGGGAACCGAGACCCACGGGAACCCGCCCGCGGCGACGGCCGCCCACAGCTCCGGGGCCCACCCGGTGCGCTCGGCCGCGGCGACGACGTCCTGGGTGCACCGTGCCCGCAACACCTCACCGACGGCCTCGGCGACCAGGTCCGCGTCGCTCGGGGCGCTCATCGCCCGGCCCCGGTCAGGCCCTTGGCCGCGATGCTGCGCAGCACTTCGGTGGTGCCGCCGCGCAACGTGAACGACGGCGCGGTCTGCACCGCCTCGGCGAGCAGCTGTTCGAACAGACCCGGCGCCCCGGGGTCGATCTCCTGACCGGCGACGTGCCGCAGCACCTCCACCACCTCCTGCTCGTAGAGCGTCCCGATGTCCTTGACCAGCGCCGCCTCCACCGCGGGCGCCGCACCCCGCTCCAACGACCGGGCGACCGCCAGCGAGAGCTGCCGGATCGTCCAGAGCTTCGCCGAGGCCCGCCCGACCGCGGCCCGGGCGGTGTCGTCGAACGTGGCCCCGAACTCCCGGACGAACGCGGCGAGCAGCCCGAACGCGGACAGGTAGCGGTCCGGGCCGGAGCGCTCGTAGGCCAGCTCCGAGGTCACCTGGTGCCAGCCGGAGCCGACGTCGCCGAGCACCCGGTCGTCGGGCACGAACACGTCGGTGAACACGACCTCGTTGAAGTGGTGCCCGCCGTCGAGGTAGTGGATCGGGGACACCTT
>NZ_JADQDD010000125.1 GCF_019263595.1 Pseudonocardia sp. KRD291
AGGGCGGTACCGGCCAGCAGAGCGGCGGCGATGCGGAGCGGGGCGGACACGGGCGACACCCTGACACGGCTACCCTGGCGAGCAGGCCACGTCGCGTCGGCCGTGTCGGGGATTCGTCCCCGCGGGGTAACCGGCGCCGGACGGGCGCGAGGAGTTCGTCGAAGCGAGGAGTTCGCTGGTGGAACCGGGTCAGCCCGACATGCAGATGATCCTGCAGCAGGCGCAGAAGATGCAGCAGCAGCTGCAGGAGGCGCAGGCCGAACTGGCCACCGCCGAGGTCACCGGCCAGGCCGGCAACGGACTGGTCGAGGTCACGATGACCGCACAGCTGGAGCCGCGCGGGGTGAAGATCGACCCCAAGGTGGTGGACCCCGAGGACGTGGACACCCTGCAGGACCTCGTCGCCGGGGCGTTGCAGGACGCGGTCCGCGCGGCGCAGGCGCTGCAGGCCGAGAAGATGGGCCCGCTCGCCGGAGGCATGGACATGGGCGGCCTGGGCCTTCCGGGCGCCTGAGGTGTTCGAGGGGCCGGTCCAGGACCTGATCGACGAGCTGGGCCGGCTGCCGGGGGTCGGGCCGAAGAGCGCCCAGCGGATCGCGTTCCACCTGCTCGCCGCCGACCCGGCCGACATCAGCCGTCTGCAGGACGTCCTGCAGACGGTCAAGCAGGGCGTCCAGTTCTGCGAGGTGTGCGGCAACGTCGCCGCCGACACGCGCTGCCGCTACTGCGCCGACGCCCGGCGCGACCCCACGCTGGTCTGCGTGGTCGAGGAGCCCAAGGACGTCCTCGCGGTCGAGCGGACCCGGGAGTTCAAGGGCCGCTACCACGTGCTGGGCGGCGCGCTGGACCCGTTGGCCGGGGTCGGTCCGGACACCCTGCGGATCCGCGAGCTGCTCACCCGTCTCGGCGGCACCGGACCGGCCGCCGACGAGACCGACATCTCCGAGGTCATCATCGCCACCGACCCGAACACCGAGGGCGAGGCGACGGCCACCTACCTGGTGCGTCTGCTGCGGGACTTCCCGGGGCTCTCGGTCACCCGGCTGGCGTCCGGCCTGCCGATGGGCGGCGACCTCGAGTTCGCCGACGAGATGACGCTCGGCCGCGCCCTCGCCGGGCGCCGGGCGCTGTAGACCGGCCGTAGCTCGGCCGAAGACACAAGTGGCCGGCCTCGCCCGTGGGCGCGGCCGGCCGATCGGCGCGACAACCCCCCGTTGCGGCGCCGGTCCTTCCCGGTGGTGCGTGTGCGGTGCCGGTGGTCAGTCGGTGTCCTCGTCGGCCCACGCGTCGACGTGGTACCGGCGGGGCCCGCGCGGCTGCCGGCGCTGCTCCCAGCTGACCCGGCGCTCGGCGGCGATCCGGCGCCAGGCCCGGCGCTGTGCGGAGTCGACGACCCCGATCACGATGCCGGTCAGCACGAGGACGGCCAGGCCGATGACCACCAACATGATCAGTGCGGTCATGGTGACCACCTGCCCTGGGCCGCCCCCGGGGACTTCCCGGCCCGGTGGACCTCCGGTGCGCGGTGCGAACGGTGACTGCGGATCATCACGATCTCCTCTGCTCGTCGTGCCGGTGACGGACGCCGGACGAGCCCGCAGAGTGTGATCGCGGTCTCTGGCCCGCCTATGGGTAGAGTGCCGCACATCAGCGCCATGTGCAATTGCACAGCGATGGGATTGCACATGTGCTACCCGAAGAGACGAACCGCCGCGGCCGGATCCGGACTGCGACGAGCGGCCGAGGGCAGGGGGATCGGGTGGAGCACGAACCGACCGGTGCGCGCCGGCGACTCGGTGCCGAGCTGCGACGACTCCGCGGGAACGCCGACATGCGGCTCGACGAGGTCGGCAGGAAGCTGAGCTGCTCCACGTCCAAGATCAGCCGTCTGGAGAACGGGAAGGGCATCCCGAAGCCGCGCGACGTCGAGGACCTGCTCCGGATCTACGGCGTGACGGCGGACCTCGAGATGGCGATGCTGCGACGTCTGGTGCACGAGAGCCGGTCCCGGGGCTGGTGGGAGACCTACACCGACGGACTCTCGGCGGAACGCTTCGTGCTCGACAGCCCGGGTCGCTACGCGGCGCTGGAGACCGACGCGGCCGGGATCGCCTCGTTCGACCTCGCCGTGCTGCACGGCCTGGCCCAGACCCCCGGCTACACCCGCTCGATCCTGGAGGCGCTGTTGCCGCGGCACGAGTCGTGGGAGATCGACCGTCTCGTCGAGCTGCGCCGGCACCGCCAGCGCGCCCTGGTCTCCGCGGACGGTCCGGTCCGTCTGCTGGACGTGATCGACGAGGGGGCCCTGCGCCGGGTCGTCGGCAGCCCCTCGGTGATGGCCGGACAGATGGAGCGGCTCCTCGAGCTCGCCGACATGCCGAACGTGGTGCTGCACGTCCTGCCCTTCGACGCCGGCATGCACCGCGCGCACTCCGGCCAGTTCTCGATCCTGGAGATCCCGGACGAGCGCGGCTCCGACCTCGTCTACACCGAGAGCCACGCGGGCGACACGTACCTCTCCGACCCCGTCGACGTCCGGCTCTACCGCGCGATCCTCGACGACGTCCGGGCCCGCGCGCAGGACCCGGAGACCTCACGGGAGACTCTGCTCCGTTACCGCGAGCTGCACCTGTCCGGCGAGGGGGCCGACGTTGATCGAATACCGGGTCAGTAGCTACTGCCACCTGGGCAACTGTGTCGCCGTCGGGGTGCACCCCGACGGCGGGATCGCCGTCGCCGACACCAAGACCGACCAGGCTCCGCTGGTCTTCACCCGCGCGGAGTGGGCGTCGTTCTGCGACGGGATCCGCCGCGGCGACGTCGAGGACGTGCGCTGAGCCGGTCGCGCAGGGTCGTTCCCGAACCGTGACGTCAGGACCTACCGGCGGGTAAAGCTGGGCTATACCGTCGTTCGTCACCCGACGCTTCGCCCCGACTCACCATCGAGGTCACCTGAATGAGTGTTCCCCGACGCCTGGTCGCCACCCTCACGGCCGGTCTGCTCGCGGTATCCCTGACTGCCTGCGCGACGTCCGACCGGGACGCCGGAGGCGGTGCGGCAGGCGGAACGATGGTCTTCGGCGCCGCCGGCGCCCCGAAGAACTTCGACCCGATCTTCAACGACGACGGGGAGAGCTTCCGGCCGGCGCGTCAGATGTTCGACACGCTGATCACGTACAAGGCCGGCACCACCGAGCTGGAGCCCGGGCTGGCGACATCGTGGACGTCCACACCGGACGGTAAGCAGTGGACGTTCGCCCTGCGCCCGGGCGTCAAGTTCCACGACGGCACCGACTTCAACGCCGCCGCGGTCTGCGCGAACTTCGACCGCTGGTTCAACATGAAGGGCGCCGCCGCCCAGAGCCAGATGATCTACTACGGCGACGTGTTCGAGGGCTTCGCCAAGAACGAGGGCGACGCGTCCGGGTCGCCGGTCTACAAGAACTGCCAGGCCAAGGACGCGAACACCGCGGTACTGAACCTGAACAAGTTCAAGGGCGCGTTCCCGGCCGCGTTCGGCCTGACCTCGCTGTCGATCTCCAGCCCGACGGCGCTGAAGCAGTACAACGCGGACGCGGTGACCCAGAGCGGTGACTCGTTCACCTACCCCGCCTACGCCAACGAGCACCCGACCGGCACCGGGCCGTTCAAGTTCGAGAGCTACGACAAGGCCAACCAGACGATCACCATGGTCCGCAACGACCAGTACTGGGGCGAGAAGGCCAAGCTCGACCGGCTGATCTTCAAGATCATCCCGGACGAGAACGCCCGTAAGCAGGAGCTCGCCGCCGGCACCATCGACGGCTACGACCTCCCCTCGCCCGCCGACTACGGGACGCTCAAGGACGCCGGCAACCAGGTTCTCGTGCGCAAGCCGTTCAGCCTGCTCTACCTCGGCATCAACCCGAAGAACAACCCGGCACTCAAGGACCTGCGGGTGCGCCAGGCGATCGCCTACGCGATCAACCGGGACGCGCTGGTGCGCACCAAGATGCCCGAGGGAACCCAGGTCGCGACGCAGTTCATGCCGGACACCGTCGCCGGGTACGCACCGGACGTCACGACGTACCCGTACGACCCGGCGAAGGCCAAGGCGCTGCTCGCCGAGGCCGGGCAGCCGAACCCGACGCTGAACTTCTACTACCCGACCGAGGTCACGCGGCCCTACATGCCGAACCCGGCCGACCTGTTCGCCGCGATGTCGGCGGACCTGGCCGCGGTCGGCATCAAGGTCAACCCGGTGGCCCGGCCGTGGAACGGCGGCTACAAGGACGACGTGCAGAAGGCCGGCAAGCACGACCTGCACATGCTCGGCTGGACCGGCGACTACAACGACGCCGGGAACTTCGTCGGCACGTTCTTCGGCCGGCCCAAGGCCGAGTTCGGGCAGAACGACCCGGCGATGTACGCCGCGCTCGCCAAGGCCGACTCGATCCCGGACCCGGCCGGCCACACGGCGGCCTACCAGCAGGTCAACCGGGACCTGATGAGCAAGTACCTGCCCGCCGTCCCCATCCTGACCACCGGCCCGGCCATCGTGGTCAAGGGGAACATCCAGGGCCTGGTCCCCTCCCCACTGACCGACGAGCGGTTCGTCACGGTCAGCAAGAGCGAGCAGCAGTAGAGAGCGGATCGGCCGCCGCGGTACCCCGCGGCGGCCCGTCCGGCCGGGGGGAATGAGGGGGAACGATGCTGCGCTTCGTCGTGCGACGACTCGTCCAGGTCGTCCCGACGCTGCTGATCCTGTCCGTGTTGTTGTTCGCCTGGCTGCGCTCGCTGCCCGGCGGACCGGCCGGGGCGCTGCTCGGGGACAAGGCGACGCCGGAGGGCATCGCCGCGCTGAACCGCACGCTGGGTCTGGACCAGCCGATCCCGATCCAGTACCTGCGCTATCTCGGGCGGGCGTTGAGCGGGGACTTCGGGGCGTCGCTGATCAGCGGTGACCCGGTGCTCGCCGAGATCGGGCGGGCCCTGCCGGCGACGATCGAGCTGTCGGTGACGGCGCTGCTGATCGCGGTGCTGGCCGGGATCCCGCTGGGCTACCTGGCGGCCCGGTACCGCGGGCGCCCGTGGGACAACGTCACGATCCTGGGCACGCTCGTCGGCGTCGCGGTGCCGGTGTTCTTCCTCGGCTACGTGCTCAAGCAGATCTTCGCCGTGGAGCTGAACCTGTTCCCGCCGTCCGGGCGCCTCGCCGTCGACCTCGACGCCACCCGGGTCACCGGGTTCGCGATCCTGGACGGGCTGCTCACCCGCGAGTTCGACGCCAGCGCCGACGCCATCGCGCACCTGGTGCTGCCGGCGATCGCGCTGGCCACGATCCCGCTCGCGGTGATCGTCCGGATCACCCGGGCGTCGGTGCTCGACGTGCTCGACTCGGACTTCGTGCGCACCGCCAACGCCAAGGGGCTCGCGCCGGGGACGGTCCGCGGCCGGCACGTCCTGCGCAACGCGCTGCTGCCGGTGTCCACCACGATCGGTCTGCAGACCGGCCTGTTGCTGGCCGGCGCCGTGCTCACCGAGAAGGTGTTCAACTGGGGCGGCCTCGGCACGCTGATCGCCGAGGGCATCGAGCGGCGCGACTACCCACGTCTGCAGGCGATCGTGCTGCTCGGCGCGCTGATCTACGTGATCGTGAACCTGCTCGTCGACCTGTCCTATGCCCTGATCGACCCGAGGGTGAGGTTGCGATGAGTGCTCCGACCACGTGGGCGCGGCGTCGCCGTGCCCGGATCGACGACACCGCGCAGGGCCGCAGCCTGGGCGCGGACGCGCTGCGCCGGCTGCGCCGCAACCCGGTCGCGATCACCGGCGCCGTGATCATCGCGGTGTTCGTGCTGATCTCGGTGTTCGCGCCGTTGCTGGCCCCGCACGGCCCGGCCGAGGCGTTCCCGCAGCTGCTGGACCGTCTGCGGCCCGGTGAGATCCCGGGAGCGCAGGACGGCTTCCCGCTGGGCAGCGACCAGAACGGGCGTGACGAGTTCTCCCGGATGATCCTGGCCTCGCGCCAGACGCTGCTGGTCGGTGTGCTGGCCACGGTCTTCGGGCTGGTGTTCGGCGTCCTGATCGGTGTCGTCGCGGGTGCCGTGGGCGGCTGGGCGGACACCGTGCTGATGCGCGTCACCGACGTGTTGCTGTCCATCCCGTCGCTGCTGCTGGCGATCTCGGTGGCCGCGCTCGCGGCGCGGCCCAGCCAGACCACGGTGATCATCGCGGTGGCGCTGGTGAACGTCCCGATCTTCGCCCGGCTGCTGCGCGGGTCGATGCTCGCCCAGCGCGAGTCCGACCACGTGCTCGCCGCGACCGCGCTCGGCGTCAAGCGGCCGGCGATCGTGGTGCGGCACATGCTGCCCAACGCGATCGGCCCGGTGATCGTGCAGGCCACGCTGACCCTGGCGACCGCGATCCTGGACGCGGCCGCGCTGTCGTTCCTCGGGCTCGGCGACGCCGACCCGGCCCGCGCCGAATGGGGGCTCATGCTCGCCACCGCCCAGCCCTACCTCGACGTCCGGCCCGCGCTCGCGCTCTACCCCGCGCTGGCGATCATCGTCGTCGCGCTCGGGTTCACGCTGTTCGGCGAGGCCCTGCGCGAGGCACTGGACCCGAAGGGGCGCCGATGACCCCCGCAGGCGCACGGTCGGGGGACGGGCCGCTGCTCGACGTCCGCGACCTGTCGGTCCGGTTCACCCGTCGCGGCGAGCCGGACACCGTCGCCGTCGACGGCATCTCGTTCGACATCGAGCCCGGCGAGGTCGTCGGCCTGGTCGGGGAGTCCGGCTGCGGGAAGTCGGTCACCTCCCTGGCGATCATGGGCCTGCTGCCCGGGCGCGGCCCGAAGGTCGGCGGCGAGGTCCGCTTCGGGGGCGACGACCTGCTCGCGCTGTCCGACTCGGCGCTGCGCGAACGTCGCGGCCGGGACCTGGGCATGGTGTTCCAGGACCCGCTGTCCTCGCTGAACCCGGTCGTCCCGGTCGGGGTGCAGATCACCGAGGCGCTGACCCGGCACCGCGGGATGGACAAGAAGGCGGCCCGCACCGAGGCCATCACGCTGCTCGAACGGGTCGGCATCCCGGACCCGGCGCGGAGGGTGACGTCCTACCCGCACCAGATGTCGGGGGGCATGCGGCAGCGCGCGCTGATCGCGATCGCGCTGGCGTGCCGGCCCCGGCTGCTGATCGCCGACGAGCCGACCACCGCACTGGACGTGACGATCCAGGCCCAGATCCTGGAGCTGCTGCGCGAGCTGGTCGCCGAGACCGGCACCGCGCTGATGATGATCACCCACGACCTGGGCGTCGTCGCCGGGCTCTGCGACCGGGTCAACGTGCTCTACGCAGGCCGGATCGTCGAGCGCGCGGAGCGGCACCGGCTCTTCGCCACCCCGCGCCACCCGTACACGCACGGGCTGATCGGCTCCATCCCGCGGCTGGACTCCGACCCGGAGCTCGAGCTGCCCGCGATCCCCGGCTCGGTCAACGACAACCTGCCGTGGGACACCGCGTGCGCGTTCGCCCCGCGGTGTCCCCGCGAGATCGGGCGCTGCACCGAGGTGACGCCCGGGGTGGAGACGGCCGCGTCGCGCCTGCTGCGCTGCCACAACCCCGTCCCGGCGACGTCGGCGTGAGAGGAATGCGATGACCTCGACCGAGAACGCGACGACGGTGACGGACACCGACCTGCTGCTCGAGGTGGACGACCTCGCGGTGCACTTCCCGATCACCAGCGGGGTGCTCTTCGAGCGCACCGTCGGGCACGTCCGCGCCGTCGACGGGGTGTCGCTGCGGGTGCACCGCGGCGAGACCTACGGCCTGGTCGGCGAGTCCGGCTGCGGCAAGTCCACGCTGGGCCGGGCGATCCTGCGGCTGGTCGACCCGACCTCGGGCAGTGTCCTGTTCGACGGCACCGACGTCGCGACGCTGAAGGGCGAGCCGTTGCGTCGCATGCGTCGTCGGTTCCAGATGGTGTTCCAGGACCCGCTGTCCAGCCTGGACCCGCGCCAGTCGGTGGAGTCGCTGCTGACCGAGGGCCTGCGCGCGCACGGGCTGAGCAGGGGCGGCGAGGCCGACCGGGCGCGCCTGACCGAGCTGATGGACGCCGTCGGGCTGCCGTCCGGGGCGCTGCGCCGGTACCCGCACGAGTTCTCCGGCGGGCAACGGCAGCGGATCGGGATCGCCCGCGCGCTGTGCGTCGAGCCGGACCTGATCGTCGCCGACGAGCCGGTGTCCGCACTGGACGTCTCGGTGCAGGCCCAGGTGCTCAACCTGCTGTCCCGGCTGCAGCGCGAGCTCGGGCTGACCTACCTGGTGATCGCGCACGACCTGGCCGTCGTGCGGCACGTGAGCGACCGGGTCGGGGTGATGTACCTGGGCGGGATCGTCGAGGAGGCCCCGGCCGGGGACCTGTACTCGGACCCGCTGCACCCCTACACCCGCGCGCTGCTCTCCGCCGTCCCGGTGCCGGACCCGCAGGTCGAGGACGACCGGGAACGGATCCTGCTCACCGGCGACCTCCCGTCACCGGCGGCGCCGCCGTCGGGCTGCCGGTTCCACACCCGCTGCCCCTGGCGTCAGGCGGACCGGTGCGACACCGAGCGTCCGCAGCTGCGGGTGCCCGAGGGAGCCGGCCCCGAGCACCGGGTGGCCTGCCACCACGCCGAGGCGATCCGCGACGGCCGGATCACCCGGCACGAGGTCGCGCCCGAGGCGGTGGACCAGTCGTCCGGGACCGGCCCCGCCGCCCCCGAACAGGGCGGCTCCCTGACCGAGTTCCTGGGCCGCTGAGCCCTCGTGCGCGGTTATCGTCGCCGGAGCAGCGATAACCGCGCACGGGCGCGTCAGCGCATGGCGCGGTTGATGGCGCTCACGACGCCCTTGAGGCTCGCGCTCGTGATCGAGCTGTCGATGCCGACGCCCCAGAAGACCTTGCCCTCGACGGCGCACTCGACGTAGGCCGCGGCCCGGGCGTCGTCACCGCCGCCCATGGCGTGCTCGTGGTAGTCGAGGACCCGGACGTCGAACCCGATCCCGGCCAGCGCGTCGACGAACGCGGCGATCGGGCCGTTGCCGCTGCCGGTGATCTCGTGCAGGTCGGACTCCACGCGGACCGTGGCCACGATCTCGTCGTTGCCCTCGCCGTCGCTGGTCACCCGGTGCTTGACCAGGCGCAGCGGGGTCTCGCGGTCGAGGTACTCGATGTCGAAGGCGTCGCGCATGGCCTTCGGCTCGACCTCGCCGCCCTCGGTGTCGGTGAACTTCTGGATGACGTGCGAGAACTCCATCTGCAGCCGGCGCGGCAGGTCCAGCTGGTGCTCGGCCTTCATGATGTAGGCGATGCCGCCCTTGCCGGACTGCGAGTTCACCCGGATCACGGCCTCGTAGGTCCGGCCGATGTCCTTCGGGTCGACCGGCAGGTACGGGACCTCCCACGGGTGCTCGTCGATGTCGTGCCCGGCCGCGGCGGCGTCGACGCGCATCGCCTCGAGGCCCTTGTTGATCGCGTCCTGGTGGCTGCCGGAGAACGCGGTGTAGACCAGGTCCCCGCCCCACGGGTGGCGCTCGGCGACCGGCAGCTGGTTGCAGTACTCGACGGTGCGGCGGACCTCGTCGAGGTCCGAGAAGTCGATCTGCGGGTCGATGCCCTGGGTGAACAGGTTCATCCCGAGGGTGACCAGGTCGACGTTGCCGGTGCGCTCGCCGTTGCCGAACAGGCAGCCCTCGATCCGGTCCGCACCGGCCTGGTAGCCCAGCTCGGCGGCGGCGACGCCGGTGCCCCGGTCGTTGTGCGGGTGCAGGCTCAGCACGAGCGCGTCGCGGCGCGCCAGGTTGCGGTGCATCCACTCGATCGAGTCGGCGTAGACGTTCGGCGTCGCCATCTCCACCGTGGACGGCAGGTTGACGATCATCGGGTTCGCCCGTGTCGGCTGCCAGATCGCGCTGACCTGGTTGCACACGTCGACGGCGTACTCCAGCTCGGTGCCGCTGTAGGACTCCGGCGTGTACTCGAACGTCCAGTCGGTGTTCGGGTACTTCTCGGCGAAGCGGGCGACCTCCTCCGCGCCGTCGGTGGCGATCTTGGCGATGCCGGCGCGGTCGGAGCGGAACACGACCCGGCGCTGCAGCACCGACGTCGAGTTGTAGAGGTGCATGATCGCCCGCGGCGCGCCCTCGCAGGCCAGGAACGTGCGCTCGATCAGTTCCGGGCGGGCCTGGGTCAGGACCTGGATCTGCACGTCGTCCGGGATCGCGTCGTTCTCGATGATCTCGCGGACGAAGTCGAAGTCGGTCTGGCTGGCGGCCGGGAACCCGACCTCGATCTGCTTGTAACCCATGCGCACCAGCAGGTCGAACATGCGGCGCTTGCGGTTCGGGCTCATCGGGTCGATCAGCGCCTGGTTGCCGTCGCGCAGGTCGACCGCGCACCACAACGGTGCGGTGGTGATCGGCTTGTCCGGCCACGTGCGGTCCGGCAGCGATACCGGCTCGACCAGCTCGTGGAACGGCTTGTAGCGGCCGAACGGCATGTGGGAGCCCTTCTGCGGGTTCCACGGAGCCTGCTCCTGCGGTGCAGGGCGGTCGGGTGTACGCATCCTGCTCGGGTTGCCGGAGATGAACGCGTCGGGAGTGCTCGTCACTTCGATGCTCCTGGATGTGGCCCTGCTGGTGAGGGCGCGGCCGGTGGACGACCGGCGAGCACGCAGAAGCCCCGCGACGAGGGGCCGGTCGGTCAGACCCCGCCGCGGCGGCGAAGGAGCAGGCGCGCCATGTCCCTACCGTAACCCGAACCGCCCGCTGCGCGGCAACCCGATCGGGTCGGTCACAACGAAGAGGTCACGGCAACGAAGTGGTCACAACCTCGGGCCGGGTCTACTCGTTGGTAGGGCCAGTGGTGATCTCCGTGTCAGGATGTCGCCTGTCACTTCGGGGAGGTCCCAATGTCCACGGTGGGTACGACGGCGCGACGGGGCGCCGGATTCCTGGCCAGCCTGCTCCGCATCGTCGGCATGGTGATCGTCGCGATCCTGGTGATACACATCGTGTTCACGCTGCTGGACGCGAACCCCGCGAACTTCGTCACCCAGTTCGTCGCCGAGTGGTCGGCGATGTTCAACCTCGGGCTCGGGAACCTGTTCACCCCGGACCAGCCCAAGATGGCCGTCACGCTGAACTACGGCGTCGCGGCGATCGTCTGGCTGCTGGTCACGACCCTGGTCGTGCGGCTGGTGCGCCGGATCGCCTGACCGCCCGCCCGGACGGGCATGGGGCGGAGCGCTCGACCGCGCCCCGCCTCGCGTCCCGGTCCGTCTAGTGCGCGTGCTCGTGCTCGTCGGTGACGGCGGCGTCGTGCGCGTGCTCGTGGGCGTGCGTGCTGCCGTCGGCGTGGCTGTGTTCGTGCGCGTGCTCGACGTGGGAGTGCGCGTGCTCCACGTGGGCGTGCGTGTGGGTCGAGCCGTCGTGGTCGTGCTCGTGGGTGTGCACGGCGGTGCTCATCGGAACTCCTCCTCGCCGGGTGTTCGGCGCCGCTGCGACGCCGTCGTGCGCGGAACGCTAGGGCTGCGTCCGTGATCGCGGAAGACGATCGCGACTGTCTCCAGCACATTCCTGTTGCCGCCGGATGGCACCAGAAATGCGCTGGTGGCGGCGTTGCGGCAGATCGCATGTGACGCCGTCGACGGGTTCGGTGCGGATGCGGACGGCTCCGCAGTGGCAGGACTCGTAGCGCACCACGCCCTCGCTCGTCGGATGCCGGGACCGGACGGTCCAGCGGTGCGGCAGCGGTTCGCTCATGGAACGAGCGTGCTGTAATGGCTCAGTGCACATCAACCCTTACGGACACGATCCGGTGTGCCTGGCCGCGGATCTGGCCAACCACCCGCCGGAGAGCGTCGACGAGCTCGTCACCCGGTGTCTCGAGGCCGGTCTGTCCCGGGAGTGGACACCGGGGCCCGAGGACCTGGTCCGGGTCCGGGCGCTGCTCGCGCGCTGGACCGACGTCGTCGACGCCGACCCCGGCCCGAACCGGGCCGAGCGGCTCAACGTCCTGCTCGCCTCGGGTACCGCGCACCCGCGGCTGACCGACCACGACGGGCACTGGCACCTGCACTACCGCGACGCCGACCTCTCGCTGGCCGGGGTGCTGCACGCCCTGATCGCCACCGGCACCGCGATGCACCTGGCCGGGCGCGGGATGGACCGGCTCGGCCGCTGCGCCGTCGACGAGTGCCGCCTGATCTACGCCGACACCTCGCGCACCGGCCGCCGCCGCTACTGCTCGACGCGCTGCGCGAACCGCGACGGCGTACGTCGCCACCGCGCCCGGGCGAGCTGACCCCCCCGTCCGGCGTGGCGGCGGGGCGGCTCGGGGCACCCGGGCGTGTGGGATCGGTCATCGTCTCGCCCACAGATCCTGAAATCGGGTGCCCTCCGCCGGTAATGTGCCGTTCCGACCAGCGTCGCCGGCGTCTCGCCTGCGATGGACATCCGAAGGACCCGCCGACCGGGCGGGGCCAGGACAGGAGGTCGGTGTGGCCCTCGTCGTGCAGAAGTACGGCGGATCGTCGGTCGAGAGCGCGGATCGCATCAAGAAGGTGGCCGAGCGGATCGTCCGGACCCGGAAAGAGGGCCACGACGTCGTCGTCGTGGTGTCCGCGATGGGTGACACGACCGACGAGCTGACCGATCTCGCCGAACAGGTCTCCCCGAAGCCGCCGGCGCGGGAGATGGACATGCTGCTCACCGCGGGTGAGCGCATCTCCAACGCGCTCGTGGCGATGGCGATCCACTCCCTCGGTGCCGAGGCCCGCTCGTTCACCGGCTCCCAGGCGGGGATGTTGACGACGTCCAAGCACGGGGACGCCCGGATCATCGAGGTGAACCCCTACCGGCTGCGCGAGGCCCTCGACGAGGGCCACATCGTGCTCGTCGCCGGGTTCCAGGGGATGAGCGAGGACTCCAAGGACATCACCACGCTCGGCCGCGGCGGTTCGGACACCACCGCCGTCGCGCTGGCCGCGGCGCTGAACGCCGACGTCTGCGAGATCTACACCGACGTCGACGGCATCTACAGCGCGGACCCGCGGATCGTGTCCAAGGCGACCCACCTGGACACGGTGACCTACGAGGAGATGCTGGAGCTGGCCGCGTCCGGCGCGAAGGTGCTGCACCTGCGCGCCGTCGAGTACGCCCGCCGCTACGGCGTCCCGCTGCGGGTGCGCAGTTCCTACAACGACAAGCCGGGCACGCTGGTCTCCGGCTCGATCGAGGAGATTCCGTTGGAGAACCCGATCATCACCGGCGTGGCGCACGACCGGTCCGAAGGCAAGATCACGATCACCGGCGTGCCGGACACCCCCGGGATGGCGGCGAAGATCTTCCGCACGGTCGCCGACGCCGAGATCAACATCGACATGGTGCTGCAGAACGTCTCCCGCGAGAGCGAGGGCAGGACCGACATCACGTTCAGCCTTCCCCGCACGGACGGCGACCAGGCCGTCTCGGTACTGGAGAACGCCAAGTCGGTGATCGGCTTCGAGGAGCTGCTCTACGACAGCGAGGTCGGCAAGGTCTCGCTGGTCGGCGCCGGGATGCGCAACCACCCGGGCGTCACCGCGAAGTTCTGCGAAGCGCTCTCCGACGCCGGCATCAACATCGAGACCATGAACACCTCGGAGATCCGGATCTCGGTGATCTGCCGCTCCGACCAGCTCGACGACGCGGTGAAGGCGCTGCACGAGGCGTTCGAGCTCGGTGCCGAGGACGACGCCGTCGTCGCCGGCGGAACGGGACGGTGACCTGACATGGGAATGGACAAGCCCGTACTCGCCCTCGTCGGCGCGACCGGTGCCGTCGGCACCACGATGATCAACATTCTGGACTCGCGCGAGTCGGTGCCGTGGTCGGAGATCCGGCTGATCGCCTCCGCGCGCTCGGCGGGCAAGGTGCTCCGGGTCCGCGGCGAGGACGTCACCGTCCTCGAGCTCAAGCCCGAGGTGTTCGACGGCGTCGACATCGCGATGTTCGACGTGCCGGACGAGGTCAGCGCCGAGTGGGCGCCGATCGCGGCGTCGCGCGGCGCGATCGCGGTGGACAACTCCGGAGCGTTCCGGATGGACCCGCAGGTGCCGCTGGTGGTGCCCGAGGTCAACCCGGAGAAGGTCACCGAACGGCCCAAGGGGATCATCTCGAACCCCAACTGCACGACGCTGTCGATGATGGCGGCGATGGGCGCGCTGCACCGCGAGTTCGACCTGCAGGCGATCGTCGTGGCCTCCTACCAGGCCGCGTCCGGCGCCGGGCAGCCCGGCGTGGACCAGCTCTACGCCGAGATCGCGGCGGTGGCCGGCAAGGATCTCGGCGTCACCGGCGGGGACGTGGCCGCGGCGCTGACCGCGGCCGGCGTGCCGGTCGGCTCCGCCGCCGGGTCGCCGTTCCCGGCCCCGCTGGCGCTCAACGTGGTGCCGTGGGCCGGCTCGGTCAAGGAGGACGGCTGGTCGTCCGAGGAGCTCAAGGTCCGCAACGAGGCCCGCAAGATCCTCGGCATCCCGGAGCTGAAGGTGTCCGCCACCTGCGTCCGGGTCCCGGTGGTCACCACGCACGCGCTCTCGGTGCACGCCACGTTCGGCCGCGAGGTCTCCGTCGACGCCGCCCGCAAGGTGCTCGCCGCGCAGCCGTCGATCGTGCTGCGCGACGACCCGGAGAAGGGCGAGTGGCCGACGCCGGCCGAGGCCGTGGGCGGCGACCCGACCTGGGTCGGGCGGATCCGGCAGGCGCTGGACTTCCCGAACACCCTCGAGCTGTTCGTGTGCGGGGACAACCTGCGCAAGGGCGCCGCGCTCAACACCTACGAGGTCGCCGAGACGGTGGCCGCCGCCGGCTGACGCCCCGTTCCACCGACGCCGCCGGGATCCGCACGGGTCCCGGCGACGTCGTGCGTTGCACACACCGGAACGGCTGGTCAGCGGTGTGAGACGGCTCCCACGATCGGGTCCGGGACTGCTGTCGTATGGCCCGAACCCGATACTTTGGACCGCGTGAGCAACGACGAACTCCTGCGCCGCCACGACGCCGGCGGTCGCGATCGGTGCGCCGGTGCGGCCGCCGGCCTCGCCGCCGCGCCGTCCCTGCACACCGCGCTGCTGACCTGCATGGACTGCCGGATCGACGAGCAGACGCTGTTCGGGCTGGAGCCCGGGGACGTGCACGTGCTGCGCAACGCAGGCGGCGTGGTCACCGACGACGTCGTCCGGTCCCTGGTGATCAGCCAGCGCAAGCTCGGCACCCGGGAGGTGCTGCTCGTGGCGCACACCGGGTGCGGCATGGCCACGTTCACCGACGACGAGTTCTCCGAGGAGCTGGCGCGGGAGACCGGCCTGGTCCCGTCCTGGCGCCCGCAGTCGTTCGCCGACGCGGCCACGAACGTCGGCCGGGGGATCACCCGCCTGCGCACGGACCCGTTCCTGCTCCCCGAGATGAGCGTGCGCGGCTTCGTCCTCGACATCGAGACCTTCACCCTGACCGAGGTCACCCCGGCCTGACGGTCTCTGCGAGCCGGCCCGGTCGGCCCTGCGGCTCGGGCGGTCAGGGGATCCGCAGGGTGGTGACGATCGCTCTGTGGTCGGTGCCCGGGACGTCGCGGACGTCGAAGGACTCGGCGGCGATCCCGTCGGTGCCGAACACGTGGTCGATCTGCGGGCCCAGCCAGCGGGGTGCCCAGTTCGGCCATGTGCCGACCAGGCCGTTGCCGGTCTGCGCGGCCGCGTCGCCGCAGCCCGCGGTGCCCTCGCGCAGCACCGAGTGGTCCAGCGTGGCGTTGAAGTCGCCGGCCAGCACGGCCGGGGTCGGGCCCTGGCACCACTGCCGCAGCAGGTCGAGGTCCGAGCGCCATTCGTCGACGCTGCCGCGGGTGGGGGCCACCGAGTGGTAGGCAACGAAGCGCAGGTCGCCCAGAGCGCCGCCGGTGGCCTCGACGAACGGGAACGGGCGGCCCCGGCCGGTCCGCGTCTGCACCTCACCCATCCGCTCCGAGACGGCCAGGGTGACGCCGGCGACGTCCTGTCGTCGGGCGGAGACCGAGGCGACCGTGCGGTAGCCCAGCGGCGCGATCAGCGGATCCAGCTCGCCCGCGAAACGTCCCCCGGACTCCGGGATCGAGACCACGTCCGGCGCCTCGGTGCGGATCAGCGCGGCGAGGGTGTCCACGTCGGCCTCGCCCTCGAAGACGTTGAGCGCGAGGACCTTCAGCGGTGTCCCGGAGGGCGGCGGCGTGTCGGCGACCGTGCGCGGCAGGACCATCCCGCCGCCGAGCACGGCGACCACGGCCAGCCCGGCGGTGACCGGCCACAGCCCGCGCCGGAACACGGTGGCCACGGCGAAGGACACGACGACGACCACGAGCCCGACCAGCAGGACCGTCCGGAACGCGACGGTCTGCGCGAACGGGGGGAAGCGGTCCATCCCGAACAGCAGGTCCGGCACCACCGCGACCGCGGCCAGTGCCGTCAGCAGCAGGGCGGCCAGCCAACGCAACGGGCCCGTCGGGCGGGCGCGGCCACGACGGTTCGGCTGAGTGGCCGCATCCGGCCGGGGAGGAGCGCTCATCACCCACCAGTGTGCCCGGA
>NZ_JADQDD010000126.1 GCF_019263595.1 Pseudonocardia sp. KRD291
CGAGGGATTTGTAAACCCGGTTGCCACGAAGATGCCTACCTCGAGTCGTCGGTGAACACGGCCTGCGCGACTAGCCAACGCCGCCAGTACTCGACCCGGACCGGGTCGGGGGAGAAACCCGACGGCCAGCCATCGGCTGCGATCTGTCGGAGAACGTCGCGGACGCGACTGCGCCCCACCCGCGGGCGAGAACCTAGCCGGGCCAGATGAGGGTCGACCACAGCGTGCATCGCCCGGGCGGTCTGATCCAGCGTAAACGCGATCGGACGGTGCACTACCAGCACCTGCTGGCCCCGCTCGTCATGCCGAGCGACCAGCGCACTCTCCCTCACTGGTCCACCTCCCGCTGCGTTACCGAGCACTGTACCGAGTAGAGGTAGCGCGAACCGCGTCGACACGCTGACAACAGACCCGATCAGCCCTGTAAACCCGGTTGCCAAGGTCTCTGTCACGAGCCAGCGGCAAGCCGCCGCTGTAAACCCGGTTGCCATGCGCTCCGCAAGCAGCCGACCCCGGCAGCTCGGTCACCGGCGACGAGTCCGTCGCACCGTCGGCCGGCCCATCGGGTCCCCGGTCAACTCCCGCAACACCCGCGCCGTCGGCCGGTCCATCGGGCCCCTGGTCAACTCCCGCAACATTCGCACCGTGTGCACCCGCACCGGCTCCGGGAGGGGCCCTCCAGACCGTCGGCCAGGACGTCGAGCAGTTCCCCGCAGCCGCCCGCGACGTGCGGCAGCGACAGGGCGGCCAGGTTCCCGTCCACCTCGGCGCGCACCCGGACCGCCGCCGCGCGGACCGGGCGCCCCTCGGCGTGCAGCTGCTCGATCCGGCGCCGTTCCCGCTGGCTCACCCCGGCCATCGTGCCGGGCCGTGGCCACGGACATCGACCAACGACGGGGTCCACCGGGACTCCCCCTCCCAGCCGAGACCCCGCTCGCGGGTGGGGCGCTCATTAGGCCGCGCCGGCCAAGAGGAACCGCAGGTAGGGCCCGCCTTCGGCGGGGCGGGTCTGTCGGCCCTGAGAGCCCTGTGTCAACCCTCGGTGGTCCGGCCGGTGAGTGTGCTGTGTTGTTCGTCGGCGTCAACCTCGTTCGTCCTCGCTGCGCTGCGGGCGCTCCAGGTGGACCCCTCCTCGCCAACACGAGCGTGCGCCGAAGCCGGGACCTGCCGCGGAAAGAAAGGGTTCAGGCAGCGGTAGCGGATTGATCTAGGAGTTGTTGCAGGGCGCGGTGCTGGCCGGGGTCGTAGGGCTGGTGGTTCTGCCAGCAACGCCAGATCACGTAGACCCAGGCTCGAGCCAGGATCCGGACCGCGTGGGGGTGATGATGCCCGCGAGCTCGAGCACGGCGGTAGAGGTCGGCGGCCCACGGGCTGACGTGGCGCGAGTCGGACGCGAAGTCACAGACCGCGTCGCGCAGGTGTTTGTCCGCGGCCCACCGGAATGTGGTGTTCTTGACCTTGCCGGATTGGCGGGTCGACGGGGTGACCCCGGCCAGCGAGGCCAGTGACTCCGGGGTGGGGAACCGGGCCCGGCAGTCACCGATCTCGGCGAGTAGCCGGGCCGCGCGCAGCGCCTGAGCGCGAGGCAAGCTCCGGAAGATGTGCGCGTCGGTGTGCGCGTCGAGCAGCTCGCCGATCTTGGCCTCCAGGACCTGGATCTGCTTGACCAGGCCGGTCAGGGCGCGCACCAGTGCCAGGGTGATCGCCGCGGCGCCGGCGCCTTCCGGGCCGCGGGCGCCGCGCGGTGCGGCCATCAGGTGCCTGTGCAGCACCGCCGGGTCCTTGCGACCGGTGTAGCCGACCTTGCCCAACCAGGTACCCAGCCGGGCCGGGGTGAGCCAGTCCGCGTCGTCTTGGCAGGTGAACCGGGTGAGAAACCGCAGGCTGGTGGGCGCGTCGAGATCGGCGAACAGACCGACCGGGCCCGAGTAGTAGAGCTGCAGGTGCGCGCGGAGCTGGTTGGCCAACCCGATCCGGTGGGCGAGCAGGTCCTTGCGGGCCCGCACCACCGACCGCAGCAGCACCGTGGCGGGGCTGTCGGGAAGCAGCGGGCGCAGCCGGGCGCGGTCGGTGCGCAGGGTGTCGGCCAGGACGAACGCGTCGAAGCGGTCGTCCTTATTCCCGGCCTGCCCGTAGCGGCTGCGTAGGTTCTTGACCTGGTTCGGGCTGATCACCACCACGGCCAGGCCGGCCTCGAGGAGAGCGTCCACCGCCTGGCCGTCGCTGCGCTCGATCGCGACCTCACCGACCCCGGCCTGGCCGAGGCGTCGGACGAGCTCGCGCAGCCCGGCGGCGTCCGCGGCCACGGTGAACCGGTCGAGCGTGGTTCCGGTGTGGTCCACCACGGCGACGGCGTGATCGGTGGTTGACCAGTCCAGGCCGGCGGTCACCCCGCCCGGCGGATGCGGCGGCAGATTCGTCGGGTCGATCTCGGGAGCGGTTCGGTCACTGGTGGAGCCTCCGACGCTGAGGGACTGAAGCACCCGCGGGCGGGGTCTGGGTCGCGGCTCCCGCATCGCTCACTGTTCGGCGCTCTCGGCGCTCAGCCCTTGTCGACGGTCCGCGCGACCCAGGCGACCGCCGGGCCCCGCGTGTGTTCTCAGGGCGGACGTCCCCATCGGGGCGTCAGCTTCGCAGGGCGGTGACCCAGCGGCACCTCGGGTGCATCGACGACACAACGCCGCCGACACCGATCAAGAGTGCCCCAGTGAGCTTCGCACGGCCTCACTCAACATCAAGGGTCGCTGCGCGATCGCCTCCGGCGACGACCCTTCGGGCCGCCCTTGACGTCGAGCCTAATGGGGCCCGCCGCACTCAGTCGATCTTCATTGGCAGGGTCGGTGACCGTAGCCGCCGGTCCGGTGAGCACTCGTCGAGCCTGGGGCCCGTGAGGGATCTCTGCTCTGAGACCGTGCCCCGGCCGGTGGTCGGGAGGACCGAGACCGCTGATGGGATGGCGTGCCCGGCACGACGTGGCGTGAGCACTGATCCATTAGGCCGCCGGCAGTCCTCTCGCGGCTACTCCCGTTGTCGATCGGTGAGGGCGAGGAACATCAACATGCTGTTCGTGGGGGACGACTGGGCCGAGGACCACCACGATGTGGAGATCCAGAATGCCGCCGGCAAGCGGCTGGCCGCTGCTCGGCTGCCAGAAGGTCTGGCCGGCGTCGCTCGACTGCACGAGCTGGTCGCCGCGCACCTGCCCGACTCCGACTCCGGCTCCGACTCCGAGGGCGAGGCAGTCGCGCAGGTGTGGGTGGGGATCGAGACCGAGCGTGGCCCGTGGGTGCAGGCGCTGGTCGCGGCGGGGTATCGGGTATTCGCGATCAACCCGCGTCAGGTCGCCCGCTACCGGGAGCGGCACTCCAACGCCGGCGCGAAGAGCGACGCCGGCGACGCGCACTCGCTGGCGGACATGGTCCGCACCGACGGACACCAGCTGCGCCCGATCGCCGGTGACACCGAGCTCGCGGCGGGGATCAAGGTCTTGTCCCGGGCGCACCAGCGGCTGATCCGTGACCGCACCCGCCAGGTGCTGCGCCTGCGTCAGAGCCTGTTGGAGTACTTCCCGGCCGCACTGGACGCCTTCGACGATCTCACCCGGCCCGACACCGTCGAGCTGCTGGGTAAGGCGCCGGATCCGGACACCGCGGCCCGGTTGACCCGAGCCCAGATCGGCGCGGCGATGCGCCGGGCCCGGCGGCCGGGGATCGAGGCCAAGACGGCCACGATGGCCGCGGCGTTGCGGCGGTCGTGCTTGACCCGCTCCGAGCCGGTCACCGCCGCCTTCGCCGCCGCGACCCGCTCGTTGGCCGGTGTGATCGCGGCGCTGAACAGCGAGATCGCCACCCTGCAGCGGCAGCTGAGCGCGGAGTTCGAGCGGCACCCGGCCGCAGCGATCTACCGCAGCCAGCCCGGTCTGGGCCCAATCGTGGCTGCGCGGGTGCTGGCCGAGTTCGGTGATGACCCCGGCCGTTATGCCAGCGCGCGTTCGCGCAAGAACTACGCGGCGACCAGCCCGATCACCCGCCAGTCCGGGAAGAAGAAGTCGGTGCACGCCCGCTACGTGCACAACGAACGACTCGTCGATGCCCTCGGGCGTCAGGCCCAGGGCGCCCTGGTCGGCTCGGCCGGGGCGCGGGCCTACTACGACCTGCAGCGGGCTCGTGGGCTCGGGCACCGAGCGGCGCTGCGGCAGCTGGCTAACCGGCTGGTCGGGATCCTGCACGGCTGCCTCAAGACCGGGGCGCTCTACGACGAGACCACCGCCTGGGGCCACCGCTCCACCGAACCGACACCACCAGATGCAGCTGACGCTGCCTGAACACAACCACATAGTCCACACAGGATTTATCGGGGCCCGGTTGGGTCCGGTGCTGGTCGACGGCCCGGATTCTGCGGGCTCGCCCCTCACACCTCAAGGGCGCCTTCGGCGTCGCTGACGCGACAGCCCTTCGGGCTGCCCTGGACCTGTGAGCCTCCGCGAGCCCTCCGGGCAGGCCCTAACGGGCAGGCGCAGCCAGCCCGCCCGACGGGCCGGGCCGACGACCAGCACCTACGAACACCACCACCAACAGATCTTGACGACGGGACGGCCTGGGATGTCTCGGAGGCCATGCCAACCGCTCGTGCGGTGGCGGGGTGAAGCGCCCGCCACCCCAAGGGGACGGGCCGACAGACCCGCTCCGACTCCGCGAGCGAGGAGACCGCAGCGATGGCCACGACGACCAGCAACTGCACAACAACCACGACCCGAGACCGGAGCGGTGTCGGACTGGACGCTCTGGCGTGCCCGGGGTGCGCCGAGCCCGTGGACACGGCGGCGCCCGCCGGTAGGGGGAACGGACCGGCATCCGGGTTCTGCCACCGCGACGGCTCCGAGCTGTGCCCGGATAGCGGTGGAACGGCCGGTGAGCCCGTCGAGTACGAGCACCTCCAGTGGTCCACCGCGTGACACCGAGCGATGCCGAGGTCCGCCGGTGGGTGGCCGCGATCAGGGCTAACCCGGGCGTCTACCGGCTCGACGCGTACGGGCCACAGGTCACCGTCGAGCGAGCGGCCTGCTACTTCGCCACCTGGGCCGGCGACCAGGCCGCCGGGAGCCCGTCGCCGGCGTTGTGCCGCCGCTGCGGATACCGGCTGGAAGCAACCCAGCCCGGGCAGCAGCTGCACCCGGGCTGTACCCCGCCGGTCCCGTCAGCTGCGACGGCGTAGTCGCGTCAGGTGCGTCCGGCGTCGCCGGCTCGGGAAGTCCTCGGTCCGCCATCTTCGATGGCACGATGAGGCCCGTGAACGACTCTCCGCGGAGCCTGGTCGAGTACCGGTTCCCCGGATGCGGACATTCGGCTCGGATCACGCGCAGGAACGCGGATAAGGGTCCTGCGCTGTGCTGGCCGTGTCGCAGCGCCGCGGAGGCACCCGCCCGCGCCGCCGCGGCGTTGGAGCGGAAACGGGCCTCGGCCCGCCGGAGCTATCACCGCGCGAGCCAGCGCCCGCCTCTCACCGCGCAACAGCGCACGGCGCAGCGGCGGCTGGTGGGTTTCACCAACTACGTCCAGACGCAACTGACTCCCGAGTGGATCTTCTGGATCCGCCCGTTCGAGGCCAACGTGCCTGATCTGATGCCGGACCAGGTCGAGGTCGGGAGCAGCGCAGTGCAGGTCGCCGGCTGGCTCGCCGAGCTCGGTATCCCACAGGCCGTCGTGGTGGTCGACGCGGATGCCGGCCTCGTCGGGGCCGCGCCGCTGGAGGCGGTTCCCGACGCAGCTACGTTGACCGAGCTGACGGTGCGGTTCGGGCCGTCCACCGTGCTCGCGCCCGCGGTGCCGATGGCGAACCTCGACGATCTCGCCCGGTGGCTGCCCTCGCTCGGGACGAAGATCCACGCGGCGCTGCAGACTCAGACCACGGCGGCCACCCAGCCGCGCACGGACACGTAGGGATCAGATGCCCACCAGGGATACCAGCAGCGACGGCGAGCTGTGCAGGGTGCAGTTCGTGGGCGGTCCGCTTTCGGGCGCCACTATCGATCTACCACCGGAACTCGCCGATGCCCCGCCCGGGCGACTCGCAATCACCGCAGGCGGGATCGTGTTCGATCGCTACCGCTCTCGCCCGGTACCCGAGGCCCGCATCGTCGAGGCCCCTACGCGGAGCGGTCCGCCGCCGGAGCGCCGCCACCGCCGGCCGACCGCCTCCTGGCGCTCCCCGTTCCTCTGATCCGCCCAACGGTCAGAGGCGTTCGCTGGAGACTCGACGGTGAGGTCCAGCCGGTGGCGCGGCGGGCCAGGCGGATCGACGACGCCTGGGCAGAGCCGTCGGTGTGCGCTCGAGCTGCACTCCTACCCTTGTCGGATGTCCGGAGCGACGGCGTACGTGGACGAGTCGTTCCACGAGCACCCCACCAGGGGGTTCTATGTCCTCGCTGCTGCCGTCTTCTCCGACGAGTCAGAACATGCCAGGACGGCCATGCTGGCGCTCAGGGGCGGTAGGCGGACCCAGAAGCTGCACTGGAACGAGATGGACGACCGGCAGCAGCGCGGCGCCGCGGCGGTGGTCGCAGGCCTGGACGGGATGCACCTGGTCACGATCGGTTCCCCGGTGCCTCCCAAGAAGCAGGAGCGGGCGCGACGGGCCGGTCTGCGCCGGCTCGCCTACGAGCTCCACGGCGTGGGGGTCACCCAGATCATGATGGAGAGCCGACAGCGCGTGCTCGACCGCCAGGACGTCGGGTTGATCACCGCGACCCGCAACGACCTGCCCAAGGGCACCCGGCTCCGGGTTGATCACCAGCGTGGAGCTGAGGAGCCGCTGTTCTGGGCCGCCGACATCGTGGCCGGCGCGGTCCGTGCCGATCGCGAGGGAGTGGCAGAGTATAGGGAAACCTTGGGGGCTCTAGTACAGACGTTCGAGGTGCCCTGTTAAGCCCTAGACATGCGTAAGGCCGTGCTCCCGGTCTGCCCCAGGTCACACGGCCTCGCGACTCGCGCAGCACCCACGGTGCCTTGCTGGTTCAAGTCTAGCAGCTCACGGCAGCTATCGACGGCGCTGAATCCGGCCCCGTCGTCGCGACCCACTCATTCGGCGGCCCCGCTGCCTCGCCGGCGCAGGGCGACCCGACAGCCGTGTTCCAGCCCAGGTCGGGCGGCTCCTCGCCCGGCGCCGTTCTACCGAACCCGTCGTCCTAGGCTGGGCGGGGTGCGGACACTGCGGGTGCAGGTAACCCTGCGCAGGGTCACCCCGCCGGTGCGGCGGGTGCTCGACGTACCCGCGGCCAGCACCATGCCGGAGCTGCACGAGCTGCTGCAGGCCGGGGTGGGCTGGACCAACAGTCACCTGCACGAGTTCATCGTCGCCGGCCTCGACGCGGATCCGTGGGCCGGTGGCCTCGTGCGCTACGGGGTGCCCGACCCGGATGTGGACGGTGTGGAGCCGGTGCGCGACGAGGCCACCGCGCGGATGCGTGATCTGGGTGCCGCGTTCGTCTACCTCTACGACTTCGGCGATTGCTGGGCCCATGACGTGGCGGTTCTCGGGCCGGGCGCCGACCGGGCGGGTTGTGTCTACGGCGGCCCAGCTCCAAGAAGTAGGCGGGTATCTGTCCCGCAAGCCGAACCCTCACCGGGACACCCCATGAGCCTCCGCCTGCGACGGAACGTGGCCGGTCGGCGATTCCCGTAAGACCCGCCCGCTGAAATGCCCGATGAACGCCCCTCATACGGGACACTGGCCGACGTGAGCGGACTGCTGATCGGCTACGCCCGGTGCTCCACCGACGAACAAGACCTCACCGCCCAACGCGACGCCCTCGCCGCGCTCGGTGTCACCTCCGACCGGGTTTATGTCGATCACGGTCTCACCGGCACCAACCGCGAGCGGCCCGGGCTCCGGGAGGCCCTGGCGGCGGGCCGCGCCGGCGACACGTTGGTGGTGACCAAGCTCGACCGGCTCGCCCGCTCCGTACCGGACGCCCGCGCGATCGCCGACGAGCTCACCGCCCGGTCAGTGAAGCTCAACCTCGGTGGCAGCGTGCACGATCCCACCGACCCCATCGGGCGGTTGCTGTTCAACGCACTGGCCATGATCGCCGAGTTCGAGTCCGACCTGATCCGGATGCGCACCCGCGAGGGCATGAAGGTCGCCAAGGCCAAGGGCCGGCTACGCGGCAAGACCCCGAAGCTCACCGTCCGCCAGGAAGCCCACCTGGTCGGGCTGCACCGCGCCGGCGAGCACACCAGCGCCGAGCTGGCCGAACTGTTCGGGGTCGCGCGCTCGACGGTGTACCGGGCGATCGGGCGCGCCGCACCCGCACCAGCGCGATCACCGGTAGGGCGCCCGTGATGTCGCCCGGCAAATGGGCTGCTCCACCCCCGGACTCAGCCATACCGTCGGGACCATGGACGACGAGGAGCCAGTTCCGTTGACGGGCAGTAGCCTCCGACCCGCCGGCGTAGGCGATGTCGCCGAACTGCTAGTGCTGCAGCGCTGTTGTTGGGTCAGCGAGGCGATCCTGAACGACACTCTCGCGATACCGGCGCTACACGAGAACGAGCAGACGATCCAGGCCTGGGTCGAGGACAAGTACGTCTGGATCGTTCGCCGGGGGCCCAGGCTCGTGGCCGCGATTCGAGCGCACCAGGACGGTCAGCGTTGGGAGATCGGGCGGCTGATGGTCGCGCCGGATCTGCAGAGTGCAGGGTTGGGGCGGTGGCTACTCGCCTACGCCGAGTCCCGGGCGCCGGGCTCGGTGCGTGACTTCGACCTTTTTACCGGCGGACGCAGCGAGCGGAACGTGCGGATGTATCAGGCAGCCGGATACGAACTGACCTGGCCACCCGGGGACAGACTCGGCCAGCACATCAGCGGGGCGGTGTTCCTCACCAAACACCGCGACGAAACGTCGCCGGCGCGGGCGGGCGAGGCGCCCGCGGGTTCCTGAACACGGAGATGCAGAACGCGGCCCGGACCCGGTCCGACCGGCGGCGTCTATGTCAGTTCGGTATCTGGGTGGACAGGCAGAACGGGTGACCGGCGGGGTCGCGCATCGATCGGAACATATCGGGCGCTGCTTGCGGGCCCACGGTGGCGCCGAGCCGTACTGCTTCGGCCTGCGCCACTTCGAGATCCTCGACGGCTACATCGAGGTGTCGACCCGCGGGCTCGTCCGGCCACGTCGACCGGTGATGGTCCGCGACCCGCACAGCGGTGATCCAGACCTCTCCCGCCCGCACTGCCGCGATCTGGCCCGAGCCGAGAACCTCCCCGCCGAGCAACCCCGCCCAGAACGAAGCCAGTTCCTGAGGGTCCGAGCACTCCAGCGTGACCGAGCCGAGCCGACCGATGCCCATGACCACAGACCTTAACTAGCCGTTCAGACCCGGATCGTCACTGGTGGAAGCGACACGACCGTTTTCTGAACACGCGCAGTCTGGAGAGTTTCGCCCAGGTCGGCCCGGCCGACGACTGTCCAACAATTTGTCCAGGAAAACGATGTGTTCAACTAGTCTCAGGTAATCCTTTCCTGTACAGTATGGGGCATGGACATTGCGTCGGTCGACCCGCAGGCTCCCCAAGATCCGACGGTCTGCACGCACCCGGGCGCCTACGTCCACGCCCACGTCGGACGAGTACCCCGCGAGCGCGACAGGGCGCAGGCGTTGACGTGGCAGCCCAGCCCGAACGACGACGGCGGCCGCCGTCCGGGAGAGCAGCTCAACGCCGCACTCGGCGAATGCTCGGCGTGCGGGTCACTGGTCGTGACGGTCGAGACGTGGCACCCCGACGACGTCCGTGGCGAGCACGTCACCAGCTACCGCACCCGTTGGATGAGCCTGTACCCGACCGGGGCGCACCCCGACGAGCCGCCGGCCGTCGCCCAGGACAGCACTCGCCCTGCCCCGCTGCCGAGCTCGCCCGCATGAGCGACCCCGATCTCGGAGGCAGGTCGTCCGGCGAGCTGCTGTTGGTCGCTGAGCCGGCCGCGCCGTCGGGGCAGCTGCTCGGATATGGCCGGGTCTCGACCCGCGAGCAGCACCTGGATCGCCAGATCGCCGCGCTGACCGCGGCTGGCTGCGCGCGAATCTTCACCGACAAGCTCTCCGGGCGTGACGCCGACCGCCCAGAGCTGCGGGCCTGTTTCGACTACGCCCGCGCCGGCGACCTGGTCGTGGTCACCGAGCTGTCCCGGCTGGGCCGGTCGCTGTCGAACCTGATCGCGCTGGTCGGGCAGCTGCGCGAGCGCGGGATCGGGTTTCGGTCGTTGTCGGAGGCGATCGACACCAGCACCCCGGGCGGGCGGTTGATCTTCCACATCTTCGCCTCGCTGGCGGAGTTCGTGCGGGAGCTGATCGTCGACGGCACCCAGGACGGTCTCGCCGCCGCCCGGGCCCGTGGTCAACGCCTGGGTCGCCCGCCTGCTCTGACTCCGGAACAGGTTCGCCAGGCCCGGCTGCTGCTGGCCCGGCCCGAGGAGTCGGTGGCCTCGATCGCGCGGTTGCTCGGGATCAGCCGCACCACCCTCTACAAGCACGTCCCGGAACTGCAGCACGACGGCGGGCGCGCCGCGCTGGTCGAGGCGGTGCGGTCCGAGGCCCTGGCCTCCTACGACGCCCGCGAGCTTCCCGGCCAGACCGGTATCGAGCTCCGGGTGGACCACCATGGCTGATCGGGACGAGGCCGCTGGTGTGCTCACGCTGGTGCCGGATCTCGACGACGACCTCGTGGTCGCGTTGGGGCAGGTCGAGGAGCTGTTGATGACTCTGGCCGGGTGGGAGGAGGACCCGGACGGGCCGGGCCCGTTCGTGCTGCCGTCCCCGCTGGCCGGTCGGGTCGCGGTGGACGCGCTGAACCGGATCCAGACAGTCCTCACCCCGACCCAGACCCGCACCTGGCCCGACGGACGCGAGCGCCCGCTGCCCCCGGGGCCGGGGCAGGGCCGGCTGTTCGGCGCGGACGGCCGCTACGAACACCGCCCGCTACGCCTGATCGCTCTCGACCCTGCCGACCTAGCCACGCTCGGGGCCGCGGCCGCCGCGCTGGGCCAGGCCCTCGCCGCCGGCACGCACTCCGAGCTCGTCGAGGCCATGGAGGTCGGCGCCCAGGCCGCCGCCGCGTCCTATGAGCCGGTCACCGCGGCCGGCCTGGTCGAGGTCCTGACCCGCGCGCACGGGCTGCTCGACCTCGCCGACACCGCCGTCACCGCGGCGCTGCGCGGGCGCCTGGTCGCCGCCGGCGGCGCGGACGTAGTGCTCACCGCGGCCGAGGACGCCGCCTACGCCCGGCTCGTGGACCGGACGAACGCGATGTGGACCTCGTCGGACCCGCTCGACCGCTGGCTGTACTAGGAGGGAGAACGATATGGAGCCCAGCACACCCGCCGAGGCCTTGAGCCTGGCCAACCTCGATATCGGGGCCTGGAGTGCCGACGAGGGACTCGCCTTCGAGACCGCGGAATGGATCATCGGCGCGCTGATCTCCCGGGTCAGCGCGGATACCGCCGCAGAGCGCGACAAGCCGGCACCGGACCAGCACCGGCTCGGTGCGCTGGCCGAGGAACGCGCCCGCTACGCCGCCGTCCGGCGGCAGCTCAGCGTGCACGACCCCGCGCATGTCCAGGAGGTCCTACGCACCTACGGGAAGCTCGCACGGCAACGCGGCCTGCCTGGTAGCCGCAGTGCCGACTGACTCACCGTCGGCTGGCCCTGCGCAGCCCGCCACGGGCCGGCTCACCCGGTTCGGCGCGGACCTCCGATCGATCGTGGTTGTGGCCGAGCTCCAGCCCACACGGCGGAAGATGAGGGGTTCGAGCCGGCCCGTCACCACCTGAGGCGGCTCGGGCTGTCTGGGCGGTCCGGGACCAAGCCCGTTTGCCGGGACAGCTCGACGACCCGTTCGCGGTGCATCTGCAGCACCATGTCGAGCACCGTGTGCTGGAAGGTGACCCAGCGGACGTCGCGCAGGTTTCCCTGGCGGACACCACGGCGGCCCAGCACGACCGCGACGTCGAGGTCGGTCAGCACGCCGCCCTCGTCGGGCTCGTCGGGCAGCGCTGACTGGCCGTCCCCGTATTCGCCGTTTGGGCTGTCGTCGGTCGTGTCGGTGGCGTCGAGGGCGAGGCAGGCCGGACACCGGTCGAGGTCGGCGTGGGTGTGGAGCCTCTTTCGAGCGTGGTCGGCGACGGCGCGGGTACGTGCCAGCTCGAGCAGCGCGGCGGCCGCGGCCCGCTCGTCGCCGAGCAGGTCCACCCGAAAGGTCTTTCCCGGCGCCGGGTCGCTCGGGTCGGGGCCCGCGGCCGGGTGCTGCGGTGTGTCTGGCAGCGAGACCATGGGCGGGGCCAGGACCAGGCCCGCCGGGAAGAGCTCCAGCAGCAGGTCGATGCTGTCGTTGACGGTGTCGGCCAGCACCCTCGGCCCGAGCCCGGCCTCGACCAGCGCGCCCAGCTCCTGGACGTCGGCGTGCAGCCGCTCTGCCCAGTGCTGCCGATGGGCCGCTGGCGTGGTCGCGCATCGACTGCGCGTGGTCGTGGCGAACTCTGGTGCGCAGCAGCGCCGCGATCCGGAGTGCCATCGGGTTTCGCAACACCGGCTGCGTCGCGTACGCGCCGTGTCGATCGGTCGGGTGATCGCGGCCGCCGGTCCGGTCCGGTCCCGCGGTTCGGGGTCCGGGTCGTCGGATGCAGGTCTCACCCCGTGCACGATCGCCAGCGCGCGTCGCTGCCGCGGCTGGATGGGGCGAACAGTTCGCGAACGCACACGGCTCTGTCAGAGGTAGGCGACGGTGCTCGGTGTGGTCGCGCCGTCACCGCGGGATGGTGGCCGCCAGGTCGCCGGCCTCGGCGGCGAGGAGCTGCCCGGCGATGTCCCGGAACCGCACGGCGGCGTCGTCGGGGTCGCGGTCGGGCATCAGGGCGGCGATCAGCCCGGGGAGCGACCACGTGATGAGTACGCCGTGGCGGGCGAGGTAGAGCCCGGCGGTGCGGATGCGGTGCCGGTCGCCGGTGTCGAGCCAGGCGTAGGCGAGCAGTTGCCAGAGCCACCGACCGACCCGGTGCGGGTCGCGGACGCTGGCGACGGTCTTGACGTCGAGGAGCGTGGTCCCGCTGTTGCTGGCTGGGTCGGGCGGGGTGAGGAGGTCGCCGTCGGCCCAGTGCTCGACGAACACCGGTCCCGGGGTGCCGCCCTGCAGGCGGGCGAGGGCGCCGACGCTGTCGGCCCGCGCGGTTAGTTCGACGAGCTCGGCGACCTGGCCGTCGGGGACGGCGGCGAGAAGCGTGTCGACGGTCGTGGCCGGGTCGGCCCAGCGGGCCGCAGTGGCGTCGGGGAGCCGGCCGCTGCGGTAGGCCGATTCGAGGTCGGTGAGCACGACGCAGGCCCGCGCGAGGACGGCCTCGGCGCCTCGTGTCCCGACCCGGCCGGGTGGCGTGTGCGCGGCGAGGTACGTGGCCAGGCGGCCGGTGAGGTCGGCAACGAGGTCCGGGCGGGTGCCGGTGGTGGAGCGGCCACCGATCGCGGCGCCGGGTTCGGCGTCGAGGTCGAGCCAGCCGCGGGACTGTAAAAACAACGGTGTAACTCCGATCAAGGAGGAAGCATCCGATGGCTGATGTGACGCCCGAGGAGCAGGTCGTGGACCTGGACGATGCCGGGATCGACGAGCCCACCGGTGCGGGTGGGCTGGACGCGGTGGACGAGCAGCTGATCGCTCGTCTGGCCGGTCGAGCCCGCGCTGGCGGACTGGAGCTGAGCGGCGAGGGTGGGCTGCTCGCGCAGCTGACCAAGCGTCTGGTGGAGTCCGCGCTCGAGGGCGAGGTCACCGATCACCTGGGCTATGACCGCCACGACGCGGCTGGGCGCGATGGCGGGAACTCCCGCAACGGGCACCGGTCGAAGACGGTGTTGACCGAGGTCGGTCCGGTGGAGATCGAGGTCCCGCGTGACCGGGAGGGTTCGTTCGAGCCGAAGATCGTGGCCAAGCGCCAGCGGCGCCTCTCGGGTGTCGACGAGCTGGTGATCTCGTTGAGCGCGAAGGGACTGACTACCGGCGAGGTGCAGGCTCACCTGGCCGAGGTCTATGGCGCCGATGTCTCGCGGCAGACGATCTCCACGATCACCGACAAGGTGGTCGAGGGCATGGCCGAGTGGCAGAACCGGCCCCTCGACCCGGTCTATCCGGTGGTCTTCATCGACGCGATCAACGTCAAGATCCGGGACGGAAAGGTCGCCAACCGCCCGATCTACGTCGCGCTCGCGGTCACCGCCGACGGGCACCGCGACATCCTCGGGCTCTGGGCCGGCGAGGCCAGCGCGGGCGGCGAGGGCGCGAAGTACTGGCTGCACGTGCTCACCGAGATCAAGAACCGCGGCGTCGCCGACGTGCTCATGCTCGTCTGCGACGGCCTGACCGGGCTACCCGACGCCGTCACCGCGACCTGGCCGGCCACGGTCACCCAGACCTGCGTGGTCCACCTGCTGCGCAACAGCTTCCGCTACGCCGGCCGCCAGCACTACGACGCGATCGCCAAGGCACTGCGCCCGATCTACACCGCACCCACCGAGGCCGCGGCCACCGAGCGGTTCCTCGAGTTCGCCGAGACCTGGGGCGAGCGCTACCCGGCGATCGTCCGGCTCTGGGAGAACGCCTGGCCCGAGTTCGTGCCGTTCCTCCACTTCGACGCCGAGATCCGCAAGATCGTATGCACCACCAACGCCATCGAGAGCGTGAACGCCCGGATCCGCCGGGCGGTCAAGGCCCGCGGACACTTCCCGAACGAGGCCGCCGCACTCAAGTGCGTCTACATGGCGATCATGAGCCTCGACCCAACCGGCACCGGTCGACGACGGTGGGCGATCCGCTGGAAGCCCGCCCTCAACGCCTTCGACATCGCCTTCGACGGACGACTGTCCGCCGGCCGCAAGTAGATCAACAGCAACCAGTTACACCGTTAGATTGACAGTCCCTCGCTCCACAATAGCGTCCGTCATGTAGTTGTAGAACGACGCTCGATTGACAGGGCCGGGCCGCGCGAGAAGGACAGTCAGACGCATCGGAGGGCCGCGGTCACCGCCGGGTCCTGGACGGAGGCGACGAGCGCGTCGTTGAAGCCCTGGCTGGACTCTCCGACCTCTCGGGTGTCCTGCTCGCTCATGCGGCGCACGAGCAGGACCGCGGTCGCGACGGTGCCGTCGTCGCGGCGTAGTTCGAGGCCGCGGGCCAGCACACCGCCGGTCAGTAAGCCGCCTTTGACTCCGAGGGCGATGATGCCGGGGCCTGGGTCGGGGTCTTGCTCGGCGATGGCGCGGGCACGATTGCCGCCGGGGAAGCTGCTGCGCCCGACCGCCGACCACAGTGCCTCGAGCTGGCGGGCGGTGCCGCCGGGCCCGCCGTCGGCCCAGGCGGCGTCGCCGCCCGGGGGCACGTTGCGGGTGTCGGCGTCGGCGCGGAAGGCGGGGTCGGTGGTGTAGCGGCGGGCGAGGTCCCACTCGGCGGCGCGACGGGCGGGCCGCTCGCTCGCGGGTGGGACCAGTTCGGGGGTGTAGAGCGAGACGAGGAACCCGGTGGTACTGATCAGCTCGGGGTCGCTCCAGCCGACGTCGCGGGCGGTGTCGAGCAGGGCCTGGTCGCCGAGGCGGGCGCGGAGATAGTCGGGGCCGGCGTTGTCGCTCCAGATGCTGATCTGGTTGGCGAGCTGGTCGATCGTGACGGTCCGGTTCGGGTCCTGGGCCCGGTTGCCGGTGCGGGGGATGCCCAGGTAGTCGAGGGCCTCGGCGTGCGAGGTCTCCGAGGTGCTCGCGACCTCCCAGCGCTCCCAGTCGCCGAGACGGACGGGTTCGTCGGGGCTCACCGCGCCGAGCGCGACGGCGCGGGCGTAGGCGGCCAGGTTCAGCGCCTTGCTCGCCGAGGCCATGGGCTGCACAGCGTCGGCGCGGTGCTCGAGGCGTGTCCCGCGGCCGTCGTCGACGACGTACGCGACGTCGTCGCGGTGGGCGGCGAGATAGCCGATCCAGCCCTCGACACTGCCTACATCCGGAGCCGCCGGCGGCGCACACGCCCCAGGGGTAGCGGCCGCACCACAGCCCGACACCGCGACGAGCACCGCCGCCAGCAGCCATCGCAGTGGGATCATCGACCGCGCCTCCACGGAGGACGATCGTGCCCTCCGAGGCCAGGTCGACGCCATACTCGCCCGTCCCCCGCACAGGGGGACTACTTGCGGCTGCCCATTGCTGTCTGTCTCGGAATCTTGGTTCTGAGACGCCGGTGCGTTGGTGCCGGTGGCTGCTCTTCCTCGACCGCCGCATGGCCAACCTCGTCCGGCGCGGCGCCGACCATGCGGCCGTGCCGCCGCCCCCAGCCGTCGTTCGGTGTGGAGCGCCGGTCGGACGACGGTGGTCTCATCGTTGGGTTTTGTCTGCCTAACGGGCGCGGCGGCGGGAGGCGATGGTGAGGAGTTCTCGGGCGGGCCCGGTGAGTCGTTGGTCGGCCGGCCAGATGGCGCGCAGGGTCCGACGGAGGTCGAGACGGCGGACGGGTACGGCCACCAGGGTGGCGGCGGCGAGCTCGGAGACGACCGCCAGGGAGCTGAGGACCGCGGG
>NZ_JADQDD010000127.1 GCF_019263595.1 Pseudonocardia sp. KRD291
GGTGAGCGGGGCCAGCTCCGCGACCGCGACGACGCCCCGCATCGGCCCGGTCACCTCCGCGCTCAGCCGGGTCTTGCCCGCCCCGCCCGGGCCGGTCACGGTGACCAGCCGGGAGCCGGCGAGCAGCTCGCGCACGCGTGCGACGTCGTCGTCGCGCCCGACGAACGTGGTCAGCGCGGGGCCGCGCCGGGGCGGGGCGCCGGGCCACGACGGGCCTGCCGCCGGAGGGGAACCGTTGCGTCCGGCGGTGGGGGCCGCGCCCGGAGCCGGTGCCGCGGGCGCCGGGACGGCAGGCCGGACGAGGGCGGACGCCGACGAGGTCCGGTGCCCGTTCGTCGCGGCGGCCGGTGCCGGGGCCCGCGGCGCCACCTCGTACTCGCCGCGCAGGACGGCCGTCCGGGTCCGGGCCAGGTCCGGGCCGGGGTCCATCCCGAGGGACTCGGCCAGCGCGTCGCGGGTGCGGTCCAGCACGTCGAGCGCATCCGCCTGACGGCCGCCGGCGAGCAGGCTCCACGCCAGGGCCACGGCCGCGCTCTCCCGCAGCGGCTGCTCGTCGAGCAGCGCTCTGAGCGCGTCGCGCCCGGTGGCCGGGTCGCCGGCGTCGCGCCCGCGGGCGGCCAGCTGCTCGACGGCGTCGGCGCGGGTGCCGGCCAGGCGGGCGGCGGCGGCCTCGGCGAACGGCACGTCGCGGACATCGGCGAGCGCGAGGCCGCGCCAGAGGCCCAGCGCGTCGTGCAGCAGCTCGCACGCCCGTCGCGGGTCGGGCTCGTCGGCGGCGGCGCGGCGCAGGGTGGCGAAGCGCAGCGCGTCGACGTCGTCGGGGGCGACGGCGAGCCGGTAGCCGCCGGGCGCGGTCCGGACCAGGTCGGTGCCCAGTGCCCGGCGCAGCCGCGACACCAGTGCCTGCAGGGCGTTGCCCACGCCGTCCGGCGGCTGGCCGCCCCACAACGCGTCGACCAGTACCGAGGTGCCGACGGGGTGGCCCGGGTCGAGGGCCAGCCGGGCGAGCAGGCCACGCAGCCGCGGACCGGCCGGGGCCAGCTCGGCCCGGGTGCCGTCGTCGCTGCGGGCGCCGTCGGTGCGGTACGCGGTCACCGCACCGAGCACCCCGATCTGCACGGCGCCATTCTGCACCGGCCGGGCCCGGCTGCCGAGCCGGTTCCTCCCCTCGCGGCCCGGGTGGCGCCGGAGGGTCGTCAGCCGGCCTTGGCCGCGGCCTCGGCGAGGTCGTCGAGGGCGGAGAGCGTCTCGTCCTCGGGCAGCGTGCCCAGCATGAACGTCACGCGCTCGACCCCGGCGTCGGCGTAGGCACGGATCGCGTCCTGGTCGGTGCCCAGCCCGAACACGGTGAACGGCACGTCGGTGCGGCCCTGGTCGGCGAGCCAGGACCGGACCCGGTGGATCTCGTCGACCGGGGTGTGGGCGCGGGGGAGCCACGCGTCGCCGTGCGTGGCCAGCCGGTTCAGCGCCGCCTCGCTCTCGCCGCCGAGGTAGATCGGCGGGTGCGGGTCCTGCACGGGCTTCGGCCAGCAGAACGTCGGGCCGAAGTCCACGTGCTCGCCGTGGAACTCGGCCTCGTCCTCGGTCCACAGCTCCTTGAGCGCGCCGAGCTGCTCGGTCATCAGCGGGCCACGCTTGCGCGGATCCACGCCGTGGTCGCGCATCTCCTCGCGGTTCCAGCCGACGCCGACCCCGAACTGCATCCGGCCGTTCGAGAGCAGGTCCAGGCTGGCGACCTGCTTCGCGGTGTGGATCACATCGCGCTGCGGGAGCAACGCGATACCGGTGCCCAGCAGAAGGTTCTCGGTCACGGCGCCCATCTCGGTGAGCGCCACGAACGGGTCGAGCGTCCGGTAGTAGACCCGCGGCAGATCACCGCCACCCGGGTACGGGCTCTCCCGGCTGGCCGGGATGTGCGAGTGCTCGGCCAGGAACACCGAGTCGAAGCCCCGCTCCTCCAGCGCACGGCCCAGCGGGGCCGGTCGAATTCCCTCGTCGGTCACGAATGTCGCTACTCCGAACTTCACGACGACGGACTACCCCGTCTGCGGCGGCGCCATACCCCGGCCGGGTGCAACCACGCCGACCACGGCGGTCCTTCCGGTCCGGAAACGCCGATGCGGGCCGCTGAGCTGCGACGACGCCGGTGGTGCCACACCCTCGCCGTGTGGCCCCGACGGGTGACGGGTAACCGCTCGGAAGCGGATCCGGCGCACCGCGCCGCCCGCACCCGACCCCGCGCGGGCCGACCGGCCCGACGAACCCCGTTCCGCAAGGGAGCACCACCCGTGACCCTCACCCGCCGCCTCGCGCTGCTGGGCAGCGCCGCGCTGACCGCGGGCGTGACCGCACTCGGATCCGCCGGCATGGCCACGGCCGCACCGGCCGCCCCGGCGCCGGCACCGGCGTCACCGACCCCGTGCGCGGTGACGGCGAAGGCGTGCGTCGACCTGTCCGCGAAGCGGGCCTGGCTGACCGACGGTGCCGGGCACCTCACCCGCGGACCGGTCCCGGCCCGCGGTGGGCGCGACGACTCGGCGACCCCGGTCGGCACGTTCGGTGTGCTCTGGAAGGACGCCGACCACCGCAGCCGCCAGTTCGACAACGCGCCGATGCCGCACTCGGTGTTCTTCGCGCCGGGTATCGCGTTCCACGCCGGTGACGCGGCGCGGACGTCGAACGGCTGCATCCACCTCGGCCCCTCCGCGGCGGCCGCCTTCTACGAGGCCCTGCAGCCCGGTGACCCGGTGCAGGTCATCGCCTGACCGGGTGCGGGCGTGCTCACCCGGCGAGGTGCGCCAGCAGCAGTGCCTCGCCCAGCACCCCGCGGCCGAACATTCCCAGGTGCAGGCTCTCGTCGATGCCGTGCCAGCGGCTGGCCGGGTCGCCGACGCCGGTGACCAGCACCGCAGCGCCCGGGAACGTCCGCGCGAACTCGGCGATGAACGGGATCGAGCCACCGATCCCCATCTCGACGCTCGGGGCGCCGTAGGCCGAGGAGAAGGCCCGGCGTGCGGCGTCGTAGACCGGTCCGGTGGCCTCCAGGCTGAACGGCTCCGCGATCCCGGCGCCGGACGACGTCGTGACGTGCGCGCCCCACGGGACGTGCGCCTCGAGGTGCTCGGCCAGGGCGCGCTGGGCGGCCTTCGCGTCCTCGCCGGGCGCGAGCCGCATGCTGACCATCGCCCGGGCGCGCGGGAGCAGGACGTTCGACGACTCCTCGACCCGCGGCGCGTCGATGCCCAGCACCGCGATCGCCGGCTTGTGGGTGACCCGCTCCGGGATCGTCCCGGTGCCGATCAGCTCGACGCCGTCGAGCAACCCGACGTCGGCGCGGAACGTGGCCTCGTCGAAGTCCGGTGCGTCCGAGACGGCGGTGCTCAGGCCGGGCACGGCGACCTCGCCCTTGTCGTCGTGCAGCGAGGCCAGCGTGCGGCACAGCGCGGTGAGGGCGTCGCCGACCGGCCCGCCGTAGATCCCGGAGTGCACGGGGCTCTCGAGCATCGACACCTCCACGACGACGTCGACGAGCCCGCGCAGCGTGGTGGTCAGCGCCGGGACGTCGACCGAGGGGTTGCCGGCGTCGGCGATCACGATGACGTCCGCGGCGAGCAGTTCGTGGTGCTCGGCCAGCAACGCGGTCAGTGTCGGCGACCCGGACTCCTCCTCGCCCTCGATGAACAGCGTGACCCCGACCGGCGGCTTCCCGTCGTAGGCCCGGAGCACGGCCAGGTGGGTCATCACGCCGGCCTTGTCGTCGGCGGCGCCGCGGCCGTAGAGGCGCCCGTCGCGCTCGGTCGGCTCGAACGGCGCCGACGTCCAGTTCTCGTCGCCGCCGGTCGGCTGCACGTCGTGGTGGGCGTAGAGCATCACGGCGGGCATCCCGGGCGGGGCCGGCCAGTGCGCGACGACGGCCGGTGCGCCCCCGTTCGCGGACAGGACCTGCACCGACTCCGCGCCGGCGTCGCGGGCCAGCGCGGCGACGGCGTCGGCGCTGCGCCGGGTGTCCTCGGCGTGCGCCGGGTCGGCCCAGATGCTGGGGATGCGCACCAGCGACTCGAGGTCGGCGCGGGCCCCGGGCAGGACGCGCGTGACGGCGTCGGCGAGGGCTGCGGGCGGGGCGGACGGCGTCTGCGGCTGTGACGGCTGGGACACGCCGACGGATGCTACGCCCGCCCGGTGACCTCGCCCCGGCACACCGACGGCGGGCAGACGGCGAACACGGACCGGCGAGGCCGCACCCCCACCTCGCACAGGCTGCGGTGTCCTCGCACAGGTCCGAACCTGTGCGAGGACACCCGGAGGTCTGCGAGGTGACCCGGGGAGTCGATCTGTCCGTTTTCGCGGCGGGGGAGGTGGGTGCGTCGCTAGGCTGCGAAGCATGTCCCGCTTCCTGGCAATGATGCTGGAGTCCGCGGCCGGGTCCGGCCCGGCGACCGCCCCACCGGCCGGCGGGGCGCGCCGCGGCGACGCACCGGAGGGGGACCGGAGCAGCCGGGGCATGACCACCGGCGAGCCGCACGAGCCCCTGCACCGTTCCTGGGCCGAGATCCACCGGGTCGCCCGCGGCCGGGCGGACGCGCTGCGCCGCGGCGGCGACGGTGTGGAGGGGCTGGCCCCCGGTGGCGCGGTGGGCGTGCTGGCCGGTGAGCCGGCCGCGATCGCGCCGGTCGCGCAGGCGGTGTGGCTCTGCGGCGGCAGCGTCACGATGCTGCACCAGCCCACCCCGCGCACCGACCTGGCCGTCTGGGCGGTGGACACGATCGAGGTGCTGCGCATGATCGATGCGCGGATGGTGCTGCTCGGTCCGCCGTTCGACGCGCTCGCACCGGTGCTGGCGGAGAAGGGCGTCGCGTTCCGCACGATCGACTCGCTCGGGGGCGACCCGGACGCGTTCACCCCCGACGCCGCCGTCGCCGGCGAGGACGACACGGCGCTGCTGCAGCTGACCAGCGGGTCCACCGCGACCCCGAAGGCCGTCCGGATCACCCACGCCAACCTGCACGCCAACATCGCCGGGATGGTCGAGGCCGCGAAGCTCGACATCGAGCGGGACCGGATGGTGTCCTGGCTGCCGCTGTTCCACGACATGGGGATGGTCGGGTTCCTGACCGTCCCGATGACGGTCGGGCTGGACCTGGTCTCGGTCACCCCGACCGAGTTCCTCGGCCGCCCGCGGCTGTGGGCGGAGCTGATCAGCAAGTACTCCGGCACCGTCACCGCCGCCCCGAACTTCGCCTACGCCGTGCTGGCCCGCCAGCTCGCCCGCGTCGACGACGGCGAGCTGGACCTGTCGTCGCTGCGGATCGCGCTCAACGGCGCCGAGCCGATCGACCCGGTGGCGGTCACCGCGTTCACCGACGCGGGCGCGCGCTTCGGTCTGCGTCCGGAGTCGGTGCTGTGCGCCTACGGCATGGCCGAGACCGCGCTCGGGGTGTCGTTCGCACCGGTGGAGACCGGCCTGAGCACCGACGTCGTCGACGCCGAGGCCCTGGAGCTGCACCGCAGCGCCACCCCCGCGACCGACGGGCCGTCGCGCGGCTTCCCGGAGCTCGGCCCGCCGTTGCCCGGGATCGAGGTCCGGGTCGTCGACGGCGAGGGCGCGGTACGCGGGACGCGGGGGGTCGGGGTGCTCCAGCTGCGCGGCGAGGCCGTCACACCCGGCTACCTGACCGTCGACGGGCCGGTCGCCACCCGCGACGCCGACGGCTGGTTCGACACCGGCGACGAGGGCTACCTGACCGAGGCCGGCGCCGTCGTCGTCTGCGGCCGTCGCAAGGACGTGATCATCATGGGTGGGCGCAACATCTACCCGACCGACATCGAGCGCGCGGCGGGCGAGGCCGACGGGGTGCGGGCCGGCAACGTCGTCGCCGTCCGCCTGGCCGCGGGCCCGGACCGGCACCGCGAGTCGTTCGCGGTCGCGGTCGAGGCCCGGGAGTCGGAGAACGCCGACGTCGTGAAGAAGATCCGCGCCGAGGTCGTGTCCCGGGTGGTGTCCGCGGTCGGGGTGCGCCCCGCCGAGGTCGCCGTCCTCGCGCCCGGCAGCCTGCCGAAGACCCCGTCGGGCAAGCTCCGTCGCGCCGCCACCGGCGACCTCCTGACGACCCCCTGAGCCGCCGACCCCGCCGCCGGGTGGTGGCGGGGTGTCAGCCGGATAGGGCGTGGAAGCGGTTCTGGGCTGGTTCCAGACCGTCCTGCAGGAGCGCTTCCGCGGCGTCGGCGGCCAGGTCGACCGCGAACTCCAGCTCCTTGCGTTCGGCGCCTGCGAAGCGCTTGAGCACGTAGTCCGCCGGGTCCTGCCGGCCCGGCGGTCGGCCGATGCCGAACCGGACCCGCAGGTAGTCCTTCGTCCCGAGCGAGCGGCTGATCGAGCGCAGGCCGTTGTGCCCGCCCTCGCCGCCGCCGCGCTTGAGCCGGATCACGCCGAAGGCGAGGTCCAGGTCGTCGTGCACGACCACGACCTCCTCGGCCGGCACCGAGAAGTAGTTGACCAGCCCGGCCACCGGCCCGCCGGAGACGTTCATGTACGTCCGCGGCTTGGCCAGCGTCACCGGGCGGCCGACCAGCCGTCCCTGCGCCACGTCGGAGTTCGAGCGCTTGTGCGAGGAGAACCGGGCGCCGGCCCGCGTCGCCAGGAGCTCGGCGACCGCGAAGCCGACGTTGTGCCGGGTCTCGGCGTACTCGGGACCGGGGTTGCCGAGCCCGACGACCAGCGCGGGGCCGGCAACCATGGTCATCAGCTCTCGGAGGAGCCGGACTCGTCGTCCGAGGAACCGGAGCCCTCGGAGGACGACGCGTCGGCGGACTCGCCCGTCGCGGCCTCGGCCGCCTCGGCGGCCTCCTCCTCGTCGGAGGCGTCCTCGACGACGCCCGCACCCTCGGTATCGATCTCGGCCTCGAGCTCTTCCTCGGTCGGCGCCGCGATGACCTGCAGGACCAGGTACTCCGGGTCGGTGCGCAGCTCGACGCCGCCGGGCAGCCGCAGCTCGCCGGCCATGTACTGGGTGCCGATCTCGGCGCCCTCGACGGAGACCTCGATGTTCTCCGGGATGTTGAGCACGTCCGCCTCGACCAGGACGGTGTTGAGGTCCTGGCTGATCAGCGAGCCCGGCTCGGCGTCGCCGGTGACGATGACGTCGAGCTCGACCTCGACCTTCTCGCCGCGCTTGATGACCAGCAGGTCGACGTGCTCGATGTAGGGGCGCAGCGGGTGCACGACCACGGTCTTGGTCAGCGCGAGCTGCGCCGGGCCGGACACGCCCGGCACGTCGAGCTCGAGCACGGCGTTACGGCCCTGGTCGCGGACGACGGCGGCGAACTCCAGCGACGGCAGCGAGAGGTGCTGCGGGTCGGTGCCGTGCCCGTAGAGGACGGCGGGGATCTTGCCCGCGCGGCGGGTGCGACGGGCGGCGCCCTTGCCGAACTCGGTCCGGGTCTCGGCGGCGATACGGGTCTGGGCCACGGGAACTGCTCCTCAGTCATTCTTGGAAGTCTGCGACGAACGCGCAGCGAGACGAGGAGCCGACCGGAGTCGGCCCACGTCGATCACGGCGGGTCCGCGTTGCACCCGCCCTCGCCGCGGAAGTGACGACCAGAGTACGCGGGGGCATCCGGGCGGCCGGTCGCGGGTGGTCCCACTTCCCGAACCCCCATCCCCAGGTGGGACGCACCCCTTGCCGGAATGCACGAAAGCCCCGTTCGTCCGGGTCGGCCGGACGAACGGGGCTCTCGTACGCGGGTGGGGTTACGCGTTGCCGTCGAACAGGCTGGTGACCGAACCGTCCTCGAAGACCTGGTGGATGGCCTCGGCCAGCAGCGGCGCGATGGGCAGCACCGTCATGTTCGCGAAGCGCTTCTCCTGCGGGATCGGCAGCGTGTCGGTGAAGATCACCTCGTCGGCGCCGCAGTTGGCCAGCCGTTCCGGGGCCGGGCCGGAGAGCACGCCGTGCGTCGCCGCGACGATCACGCTGGCCGCGCCCTCCTTCTGCAGCACCTCGACGGCCTTGGCCACCGTGCCGCCGGTGTCGATCATGTCGTCGATCACGACGCAGGTGCGGCCCTCGATGTCACCGACGACCCGGTTCGCCACGGCCTCGTTCGGCTTGCGCGGGTCGCGGGTCTTGTGGATGAACGCCAGCGGCGTCCCGCCGAGGGTCTCCGACCAGCGCTCGGCCAGTCGCACCCGCCCGGAGTCCGGGGAGACGACCGCGAAGTTCGTGTCCGGCCGGGTCGACTTGATGTAGTCGGCGAGCACCGGCAGCGCGAACAGGTGGTCCACCGGGCCGTCGAAGAAGCCCTGGATCTGCGCGGTGTGCAGGTCCACGGTGAGGATCCGGTCCGCGCCGGCGACCTTGAACATGTCGGCGATCAGGCGGGCCGAGATGGGCTCGCGGCCGCGGTGCTTCTTGTCCTGGCGGGCGTAGCCCCAGAACGGCATCACGACGGTGATCCGCTTGGCCGACCCGCGCTTGAGCGCGTCGACCATGATCAGGTGCTCCATCAGTGCGTCGTTGATCGGAGCGGAGTGCGACTGCAGGACGAACGCGTCGCTGCCGCGCACGGACTCCTCGAAGCGGACGAAGATCTCGCCGTTGGCGAAGGAGTACGCCGACTGCGGCGTGACGGTGACGTCGAGCTCCTTGGCCACGTGCTCGGCCAGCTCCAGATGGGCTCGGCCGGAGAACAGCATCATGTTCTTCTTCGGCGTGGCTGAGATCGCGCTCACCGTGTCGTGCCTCCTCGGCGGGTGTCGCCGGACGGTGCCGCGCCGTGCACGGGATCGTCCCCGTGCGGCTCGGCCCCGTTGCCGGTGGTCGGGACGGCGCCCGCGCCGTTGCGCGCGGACGGGGAATGGGGGGTGGCCCGCTGTGCGGCCTCGGCCGCCGCGGTACCGGGTCGCTTGCGCACGACCCAGTCGGAGATGGTGCGCTGCGGGCCGCCGGAGACGGCCAGCGCGCCCGGTGGGACGTCGTCGCGCAGCACGGTCCCGGCGCCGGTGTAGGCGCCGTCGCCGACCCGGACCGGCGCGATGAACATGGTGTCCGAGCCGGTCCGCACGTGCGAGCCGACGACCGTGCGCTGCTTGCGCACGCCGTCGTAGTTGACGAACACCGACGCGGCGCCGATGTTGCTCATCTCGCCGATCGTGGCGTCGCCGACGTAGGTCAGGTGCGGCACCTTCGTGCCCGCGCCGATGTCGGAGTTCTTCACCTCGACGAACGTGCCGATCTTGCCCTTGGCGCCGAGGCGGGCGTCCGGTCGCAGGTAGGCGAACGGCCCGACCGAGGCGCCCGCGCCGATCGCCGAGCGCGACCCGTGGGTGCGGATCACGACCGCGTCGGCGCCGATCTCGCAGTCGGTCAGCGTGGTGTCCGGGCCGATCTGCGCGCCGTCGCCGACGAGGGTGTGCCCGTGCAGCTGCGTGCCCGGGTGCAGGACGACGTCGACTCCGAGGGAGACCTGGACGTCCACCCAGGTCGTCGCCGGGTCGATGACGGTCACCCCGGCGAGCATCGCGCGCCGCAGTACCCGGTGGTTGAGCTCGGCGCGCACCTCGGCGAGCTGCACGCGGTCGTTGACGCCGCGCAGCAGCCACTCGTCGGTGCAGCGCACGGTGCGGACCACCCGCCCGGCGTCGACGGCGGCCGCGACCAGGTCGGTGAGGTAGAGCTCCTGCTGCTCGTTGTGCGTCCCCAGCCCGGCCAGCCCGGCGGTGAGGAACTCGGCGTCGAACGCGTAGACCCCGGAGTTGATCTCGGTGATGGCGCGCTGCTCGGGGGTGGCGTCGCGGTGCTCGACGATGCCGCGCACGCCGCTGTCGGCGTCGCGCAGGATCCGGCCGTACCCGTTCGGGTCGGCGAGGTCGGTGGTCACCAGCGTGACCGCGGCCGAGGAGGACTCGTGCACCTCGACCAGCGCGGCCAGCGTCGGGGTGTCGAGCAGCGGGACGTCGCCGTAGGTGACCAGGACGGTGCCGCGCAGCCCTTCGGGCAGGGCGGTCATCCCGCATCGCACGGCGTCCCCGGTGCCCAGGCGCTGTTCCTGCACCGCAGTGAGCACCTCGTGGTCGAGCTCCTCGGCCGTCCCGGCCAGTGCCGCGCGGACCTGCTCGCGCTCGTGGCCGACGACGACCACGAGGTGCTGTGCGTCCAGACCGGCCACCGCGTGCACGGCGTGGCCGAGCAGGCTCCGCCCGCCCATGGTGTGCAGCACCTTCGGCACCGCGGAGCGCATCCGCGAGCCGGCTCCGGCGGCCAGCACGATCGCGGCCGCGGGCCCGCCGTCCGGGGACGGGGGGGTTCCGTCGCGGTCGGGGGTCGTCCCCGCGCGCTCGTGGCCGTCGGGCATGTCGACTCCTGCCTGTCCCGCTCGTGTCACTGCGACGTCGTGTCCTCGTGTACCGGTTGCCTGTGTGTACCGGTTGCCTGTGCCCGCACCCGTCGCGTGACCGGTCGGGTCCGTGCGGGCCGGATCCTACGGGGGTGCCGCGACAGCATCCCCGGGGTGCCGGACGGGTCGGCCCCGTGAACGCACGGTGATCGTGTGTACGACCGTCCGGGTGATCATCGGAATGGGGGCATCCCGGCAGTAACCGACGAGCTCACCGGCTCGTTCGACCTTTCGGTCGAGGTGGCACGAAGGAGACGGATGTTCGGGTGTCAAACGGGGCTTCGCTCCCGGGCGTTCGTGGTCGGCGCGCTGGTCGCGGTGGCGGGTCTGGCCGTGGCCGGAGTGGCGTCGGCGAAGCCGGCCCCGGCCTCGGGCGCGCCCGGCGTCGCCGGCACCCCGTGCACCGCCGAGGCGCGGGCGTGTGTGGACCGGGCCGCGAAGAAGGCGTGGCTGATCACCGACGGGAAGATCGTGCTGGGGCCGCTGCCCGCGTCGTCGGGCGGGCCGGGGCACGAGACCCCGGCCGGCGACTTCACCGTGGAGTGGAAGCACCAGGACCACCGCAGCGCCGAGTTCGACAACGCCCCGATGCCGTGGGCGGTGTTCTTCGCCCACGGCGGCATCGCGTTCCACGAGGGCAACGTGCACACGCCGTCGGCGGGATGCGTGCGTCTCGAGGCCGCTCCGGCGAAGACCTTCTACGACACGCTGCAGGTGGGCAGCCGCGTGGAGGTCCGGGGCTGACCCGGAGGGGTGCGTCGCGGTGGGCGGCCCCGTTCGTCGCCGTGCCCGATCCGTTCGGCGCACGCCGGGGCCGGGGTCGACTACCGGCGGGCCGCAACGGGTTGACCACGGGTGGACGCACCCGGTGTCGCCGACGCCGGTCTCCGACCGCACAGGAGGACACATGCCCACCCGCACCGCTCGCACCGCCTGGAACGGCACGCTCCAGGACGGCTCCGGCCAGGTCGAGCTGAGCAGCAGCAAGGTCGGCACCTACGAGGTCAGCTTCCCCAAGCGCGCCGCCGACGACGCGGGCGGCAACACCAGCCCGGAGGAACTGATCGCCGCGGCCCACTCGGCCTGCTTCGCGATGCAGCTCTCCGCCGACATCGCCGAGGCGGGCGGTACGCCGGAGTCGCTCGAGGTCTCCGCGGACGTCTCGCTCGGGCCGGACACGAACGGCGGCTTCAAGCTGACCGGGATCGTGCTGAAGGTTCGCGGTGAGGTCTCCGGCCTCGACGCCGCGGGCTTCGAGAAGGCCGCGCAGTCGGCCAAGGCCGGGTGCCCGGTCAGCAAGGCCCTGACCGGCGTCGAGATCACGCTCGACGCCGCCCTGGACTGAATCTGCGGCCGGTCCCGACCCGGCCGTACCGGATCCGACGCCGCGCCGACCCGTTCGGCGCGGCGTCGTCGTGTGTGGGGTCGTCGTGTGTGTGGGCTGCTCCGCCGCCAGGATTCGAACCTGGACCATCTGAACCAAAATCAGAGGTGCTGCCTTTACACCACGGCGGACAGACCTTCATCCTGGCACGCTCCCGAACGGCGGGTCGACCGGGACACCGGATGTCCAGGACGGGCGGTAAGTGCCGGTCAGCGCGCCGTCGGTACCTCGAACGGGTTACCTCGACCCCCGGCGACCGGCCGGGTGTGTCGTGTTGACAGACTGCATGCCGTGCTCATCTCGGAACTGTCGCGCGCACCCAGGAACGTGAGGTCGTCATGACTGCGGCCGGGAGCTCGACCACCACCACCACCGCAGAGGCCCCCGCAGCGGGGGCCATCGACCAGACCCTGACCTGCAGGCTCTGCGGGTCGACGGATCTGCGCAGTTTCCTCGACCTGGGCGCCACGCCCCCGTGCGAGCTGTTCCTCACCCCGCAGACCGCCGAGCAGCGCGAGGACACGTTCCCGCTGCACGTGCGTGTCTGCAACGCGTGCCTGCTGGCTCAGCTGCCGGCGCTGATCACGCCGGAGGACACGTTCTCCGAGTACGCGTACTTCTCGTCGTTCTCCACCTCGTGGGTCGAGCACGCGAAGCGCTTCGTCGACGGCGCGGTGGAGAGGGCGGGCCTCGGGCCGGACTCGTTCGTCGTCGAGGTGGCCAGCAACGACGGCTACCTGCTCCAGCACGTCGTGGCCCGCGACATCCGCTGCCTGGGTGTCGAGCCGAGCGTCAACGTCGGCGAGGCCGCGCGGGAGAAGGGCGTCCCGACGCTCACCGCGTTCCTGTCCCCGGAGACCGGGGCGAAGGTCCGCGCCGAGCACGGTCCGGCGGACCTGGTCTGCCTGAACAACGTCTACGCCCACATCCCGGACGTCGTCGGGTTCACCCAGGGCCTGCGCGCGATGGTCGCCGACGACGGCTGGGTCTCGATCGAGATCCAGCACCTGCACACGCTCGTCGAGCGCAGCCAGTTCGACACGATCTACCACGAGCACTTCCAGTACTACACGCTGCTGACCGGCCAGCGGGCGCTCGCCTCCGGCGGGCTGAGCCTGGTCGACGTGGAGCTGCTCGACACCCACGGCGGATCGATCCGGATGTGGGCCCGCCCGAGCGAGGTCGCCGGTGAGCCGTCGGCGAAGGTCGCCGAGGTGCTCGCCGCCGAGGCGGCGGCCGGGCTGGACACCCCGGAGGGCCACGACGGCTTCGCCGAGGCCGTCTCCACGATCCGCGACGACCTGATGTCGTTCCTGATTGACGCGCGTCGCCGGGGCAAGCGGGTCGTCGGCTACGGCGCTCCCGGCAAGGGCAACACGCTGCTGAACTACTGCGGCATCCGCCCGGACCTGCTGGAGTACACGGTGGACCGCAACCCGTACAAGCACGGGCGTCTGACGCCCGGCACCCGGATCCCGATCCACCCGCCGGAGCGGATCGCCGCGGACAAGCCGGACTACGTGCTGGTCCTGCCCTGGAACCTGCGCACCGAGCTCACCGAGCAGCTCTCCTACGTGCGCGAGTGGGGCGGCAAGCTGGTGTTCCCGATTCCCGCACTCGAGGTGGTCTGACGTGAAGGTCGTCCTGTTCTGCGGCGGTTACGGCATGCGGATGCGTGACGGTTCCTCCGACCTGCCCAAGCCGATGCACCCGGTGGGCCCGCGCCCGCTCATCTGGCACGTGATGCGCTACTACGCGCACTTCGGCCACAAGGACTTCGTGCTGTGCCTGGGCTACGGCGCCCGACACATCAAGAACTACTTCCTGAACTACGACGAGACCGAGTCCAACGACTTCACGCTGCACCAGGGCGAGGTCGAGCTGCTCGGCGGCGACATCCAGGACTGGAACATCACGTTCGTGCACACCGGTCTGGACTCGCCGATCGGGGAGCGCCTGCGCCGGGTGAAGGCACTGGTCAAGGACGAGGAGATGTTCCACGCGAACTACGCCGACGTCCTCACCGACGCCCCGCTCGACGAGATGGTCGCCCAGTTCTCGCGCTCCGACGCGGTCGGGCAGCTGATGGCCGTCCCGCCGCAGTCGGCGTTCCACTGCGTCGACGTGACCGAGGACGGCCGCCTGGACTCGATCACGACGCTGCAGGAGATGCCGCTCTGGGAGAACGGCGGCTACCTGATGTTCCGGCCGGAGATCTTCGACCACCTGCAGCCGAACTGCGACCTGATCGGCGACGCCTGCGCCCCGCTGTCCAAGGAGGGCCGGATGACGGCCTACCGGCACCGCGGGTTCTGGCAGCCGGCCGACACGGTCAAGGAGCGCAACGCGCTGGAGGCCGCCTACCAGGGCGGCACCCGGCCGTGGATGCTGTGGGAGGAGCCCGACCGGGACCCGTTGCAGGCCGCGATCGCGGAGATGCAGCGCGACCAGCTGCCGCGCTGACCGTGGCGTCGCGGACGGTCCGTTCGAGGCCGGCCGTCCGGTGGTGCGCGCGGGGGAGTGCACGCCTACGTGGGGGGACACGAGAACCATGCTGAGCCTGCTGCCCGAGCGGCTGGACCGGATGCTGCTGTTCGGCGCGCACTGCGACGACATCGCGATCGGGGCCGGTGGCACGCTGCTGGAGCTGTGCCGCTCGCACCCGGGCGTCTCGGTGACGGCGCTGGTCCTGACCGGTGCCGGGTCGCTGCGCGAGGAGGAGGAGCGGGCCGCGCTGGCCGCGTTCTGCCCCGGCGCGAAGCTCGACGTGGTCGTGATGGACCTGCCCGACGGCCGGGTCCCGCTGCACTGGGAACGGGCCAAGCACGCGCTGGAGGACCTGCGCCAGCGCGGTGAGCCGGACCTGGTGATCGGCCCGTCACCGCACGACGCGCACCAGGACCACCGCACGCTCGCGCAGATGATCCCGACCGCCTACCGGGACCACCTCACGCTCGGCTACGAGATCCTCAAGTGGGAGGGCGACCTGGCCCAGCCCACCGCGTACCTGCCGCTGGCCGAGCCGGTGCTGCGGGAGAAGATCGCGAAGCTGAACGAGCACTACGGCTCGCAGCGCGACCGCACCTGGTTCGACGACGAGACGTTCCGCGGCCTGGCCCGGGTGCGCGGGGTGCAGTGCCACGCGCGCTACGCCGAGGCGTTCCACATCGCCAAGATGACCCTCGGGGCCGCGCCGCTGACCGGCGGCGACCCCGGTGGCCTGGGCACCGGGCCCGCACTCTGAACGACCCGCGTGCGGCATCCCGCACGCGGAACGACCCACGTACGACGATCGACGGAAGGACCTCCACGATGCGGGTACTGCTCACCGGACATCAGGGCTACCTGGGAACGGTGATGGCGCCGATCCTCGCCACCGCCGGGCACGAGGTGACCGGGCTGGACAGCGGGCTGTTCGCCTCCTGCGTGCTCGGCTCGCTGGACCACCCGGACGTCGCCGCCGTCGAGGTCGACGGCCGGGGCGTGGACCTGCGCGACGTGACCGTCGAGCAGCTGGCCGGCTACGACGCCGTCGTGCACATGGCGGCGCTGTCCAACGACCCGCTGGGCTCGCTGGCGCCGGAGATCACCTACGACATCAACCACCACGCGTCGACGCGCCTGGCCCGGCTGTCCAAGGACGCCGGCGTCTCGCGCTTCGTCTACGCCTCCACCTGCTCGGTCTACGGCGCGCAGTCCGGCGACGACCTCGTCGACGAGGACGCCCCGCTCAAGCCGGTCACCCCGTACGCCATCTCCAAGGTGCGCGTCGAGGACGACCTGGCCGAGCTGGCCGACTCCGGGTTCACCCCGGTCTCGATGCGCAACGCGACCGCGTTCGGCTTCTCGCCGCGGCTGCGCGCGGACATCGTGCTGAACAACCTGGTCGGGCACGCGGTGCTGGCCAACGAGGTCAAGGTCCTCTCCGACGGCACGCCGTGGCGTCCGCTGGCGCACGCCGAGGACATCGCGGGCGCCGTCGTCGCGGCCCTGGCGGCACCGGCCGACGTGGTCCGCGCGCGGGCCTACAACGTCGGCACCGAGCGCAACAACCGGACCGTCGCCGAGATCGCGCAGGCCGTCGTCGAGGCCGTGCCCGGCTCGGAGCTCAACATCACCGGCGAGGCCGGCAACGACCCGCGCTCCTACCGGGTCGACTTCGCCCGGGCCCGCAAGGAGATCGGCTTCGAGGCGCAGTGGACGATCCCGGACGGCGCGGCCCAGCTCGCCACCGAGTACCGCTCCCGCGGCCTGACCCGCGACGCGTTCGACAACCGGTTCACCCGCCTGGCCGTGCTCAACGCGCGGCAGAAGGCCGGCGAGCTGAACGAGGCCATGCACGTCATCTGAGCCTCGCTGCTTCACGAACGGGACCCTCGGGCAATAGCGTTGCCCGAGGGTCCCGGTCGTCGATGGAGGGGGAGTACCCGATGTGCCGCAACATCCGGACGCTGCACAACTTCGAGCCGCCGGCCACCGGCGACGAGGTACAGGCGGCGGCACTGCAGTACGTCCGCAAGGTCAGCGGGTCGGCGAAACCGTCGCAGGCCAACGCCGAGGCGTTCGACCGAGCGGTCGCGGCCGTCACCGAGGCCACCCGTGAGCTGCTGGGCGAGCTGGTGACC
>NZ_JADQDD010000128.1 GCF_019263595.1 Pseudonocardia sp. KRD291
TTCTCTCGGCGCCGATGCTCGTTCCGCCGGCGCTCCTCTCGGCGCCGATGCTCGTTCCGCCGGCGCTCCTCTCGGGCGAACTCAGCGAATGACCCCTGCGCGCATGGCGAGGGCCACCATCTGAGCACGGTCGCCGGTGCCGAGCTTGCGCCCGATCCGCGACAGGTGGCTCTTGACGGTGAGCGCGGACAGGCTCAGCGCCTCGCCGATCTCCTTGTTGGACTGCCCGTCGGCCACCAGCTGCAGCACCTCGACCTCGCGGGCGGAGAGCTCGCGGGGGGTGTTGTCGGTGCCCGGCACCCGACTCCCGGTGGCGAGCAGCGGGGCGACCGTCGGGTCGGCGTAGACGCCGCCGTCGAGCACCCGCTTCACGCCGTCGGTGACCACCGACGGGGAGGCGGACTTGAGCAGGTACGCCTGCGCGCCCGCCTGGAACGCCGACCGCACCGCGTACGGGTCGTCCGAGGAGGCGAGCACGACCAGCCGGTTCCAGCCGAGCGAGCGGAGCTCGCTGACCAGGTCCAGCCCGCTGCCGTCGGGCAGCGTCAGATCGAGGATCGCGAGGTCGCACGGACCGGCCGCGTGAGCGCGGGCACGTGCCTCGGTGACCGAAGCCGCCTCGTGCACGGTGCCGGCGCCCATCGCACGCAGCCGTCCGGCGATGGCCTCGCGCAACAGCGGGTGGTCGTCGACCACCATCACGGTGAAGAGCTCTTCCCGAGGATGCGGGACCATCGAGGGCGACAGCACTGCCCCGTGTGCGGGGCCTTGTACCGGAGCGCCCTGGCCTACTACAGCCACGTCGTCAACCTTCCATGGAGTCGGTCGCTTGCCCCCGACCAACACCGGGACCCGGCGGACGGAGAGTGGCGCGTGGCCGCCCGGGGGGGTGTCATGCGGGAGATGGTATCCCTCCATGCGGCCTAACGTCCTGTATCCAATCGAACTTCTGGGACTGAAAGTTACAGCGTTGTGGCGTGGGTCCCACTCCGGTGGGTGACACGTCGTTCGCGCAATGCTGTGACCAGCGGCAACTAGCCGGACGAGCGGCTCAGCGTCCGTATGCCGAGTGGAGGCAGTCCTGCGGCGGACGCGACGAGGGCGCAGAACGCGGCGGCGTGTCGCCCGAACTCGCCGTCGCTCTCCGTAGGGGACCAGGAGGCCCGCAGCTCCACGTCGTCCTCCCGTGGCGCGGCCTCCATCCCCCCGAAGCGCACCGATGACGTCTGGGTCACCGTCCCGCTCAGAGCGGTGTGGCCCGCGCCGGACTCGGCGAACGCGTCGGTCAGCCAGGACCAGCCGACCTGCGGCAGCATCTCGTCGCCGAGCTGCTCCGGCTCCATCCGGGCCTGGACGAAGCAGACGAACCGGAACGTGCCCTCCCACTTCTCCTGACCCTCCGGGTCGTGCAGCAGGATCAGCCGGCCCGAGGTGTCGGGCTCGTCGAGGTCGTCGGTCCCGTCGCCGCGGTGCCCGATGTCGGCCTCGACGCTGGTCGCCCAGCTGAACGGAGCCAGGCGCGGCGGCGCGTCCAGGTCGCGGACCACGAGCTCGGGCCGGGGCCGGACGGCGGCGAGCGAGGCCGCCGCACGGCGGAACAGCGGTGGTGTGATGATCGCTTCCGGCACGGGCGGGGACTCTAGGTGGCTGCCGGGGCCCCGGCGTGCAGGCGCGCCGAGGTGATCGCGCAGGTGATAGGGGCGCATGGAAGAATCGGGAGCCTCATGACTTCCCCGAACGGCATCTCCGCGCCCGCGTACGGAATCCCCGTGCACGGCGACGAGCTCACGTCCGCGCCGCGCCGGGACCTCACCGGCGCGCCGTTCCTGGAGGCCGCGCACGGCCGCAGGCCCGCCCACCTGCCCGTCTGGTTCATGCGCCAGGCCGGACGGTCGCTGCCCGAGTACCGGGCGCTGCGCTCCGGCAGCGGCATGCTGCAGGCATGCCTGACGCCGGACCTGACCTGCGAGATCACGCTGCAGCCGGTGCGCCGGCACGGCGTGGACGCGGCGATCCTGTTCTCCGACATCGTGGTGCCGCTCTACCTGGCCGGCATCGGCGTGGACATCGTCCCCGGCACCGGCCCCGTGGTCGGGCACCCGATCCGGACCGCCGAGGACGTCGAGCGGATGCCGGCGCTGGAGCCCGGTCAGGTCGACCCGGTCACCGACGCGATCGCGCTGCTGCTGCCCGAGCTGGGGGGCACGCCGCTGATCGGCTTCGCCGGGGCGCCGTTCACCCTGGCCTCCTACCTGATCGAGGGCGGCCCGAGCCGCAACCACGAGAAGACCAAGGCGCTGATGCGCTCGCAGCCCCACGTCTGGCACGGCCTGATGGGGCGCCTCGCGGAGCTGACCGGGCTGTTCCTGCGCCGCCAGGTCGCGGCCGGGGTGGACGCCGTGCAGCTGTTCGACTCCTGGGCCGGGGCGCTGTCCGAGCGGGACTACCGCGAGTTCGTGCTCCCGCACTCCGCGGCGGTGCTGTCCTCGCTGGCCGGGGCGCCGGAGGGGATCGACGCAGTCCCGCGGATCCACTTCGGGGTCGGCACCGCCGAGCTCTACGCCGCGATGGCCGAGGCCGGCGCGGACGTCGTCGGGGTGGACTGGCGCACACCGCTCGACGTCGCCGCGGCGCGGGCCGGGGGAGCGCACCCGGTGCAGGGCAATCTGGACCCCGCGGTGCTCTTCGCCGGCCGGGACGCGATCGACGCCGAGGTCGTGCGGATCGCCGGCGAGGGCACCCGGACGCCCGGGCACGTGTTCAACCTCGGGCACGGCGTGCTGCCCGACACCGACCCGGACGTGATCACCCGGACCGTGGAGACGGTGCACGCCCAGCCCGTCCGGTGACCGGCCCGGCCGGGCGCGCGCCGCACGTGGCGGTCGTCGGGGGAGGGGTCTCCGGGCTCGCCGCGGCACACCGCCTGCGCACGCTGCTCGGCCCGTCCGCCCGGATCACCGTGCTCGAGCAGCGGGACCGGCTCGGCGGGGTGCTGCGCACGGTCGACCTGGCCGGGGTGGCGTTCGACGTCGGGGCCGAGGCGTTCCTGGCCCGGCGCCCCGAGGTCCCGGCCCTGCTCGACGAGCTGGGCCTGGCGCAGCTGCGCGTGCACCCGGGCGCGGCCACAGCCACGATTCGCGCCGGGGGACGGACCGTCGCGATGCCGGCCGGGACGCTGCTCGGCGTGCCCACCTCCCGGGCCCGGCTCGACGACGTGCTCTCCGGTGCCGGCCTCGACGCCGTGCGCGCCGAGCCCGGACGGGCGTTGCGCTGGGAGCGCGGGTCCGACGTCGCGCTCGGCGCCCTGCTGCGCGAGCGGTTCGGCGACGAGGTGGCCGACCGGGTCGCCGACCCGCTGCTCGGCGGCGTCTACGCGGGCCGGGTGGACACGCTCGGGCTGCGCGCGACCGTTCCCGCCCTGGCCGCCGCTCTGGACGCGGGCGCGGACTCGTTGACGGCCGCGGCCACCGCCGGCGCGGACGCGACACCGTCCCCGGGCCGCGCGCGGACCGTCCCCCCGGCCGGGCCGGTGTTCGGTGCCGTCCGCGGCGGGTACCGGGTGCTGCTCTCGGCGCTGGCCGACGCGTCCGCGGCGCAGATCCGGCTCGGCACGACGGTCCGTTCGCTGGAACACCGTCCCGGGGGCTGGCGGGTCGTGCTCGGGCCGGTTCCGGAGCCGGAGGTCCTCGACGTCGATGCCGTCGTGCTCGCGGTCCCGGCGCCGGCCCTGCGGCGCCTGCTGGACCCGGTCGTGCCGGCCGGTGGGTCCGCCGCCGCGGGGGTGGAGCTCGCGTCGTCGGTCGTGGTCGCGCTCGCCTACCGGGCCGTTGACGTCGCGGCGATGCCGTCGACGTCGGGCTGCCTGATCGCCGCCGACGAGCCGTTGTCGGTCAAGGGCGTCACCCACTCGTCGACCAAGTGGGGGCACCTCGCACCGGACGCGACCGACGACCTCGTCCGCCTGCGGGTGTCGATGGGGCGCTTCGGCGAGGCGTCGACGTTGCAGGTCGACGACGAGGAGCTGGTCCGCCGCGCCCGGGCCGACCTGCGCGTCCTGGACGGGATCGACGCCGACCCGGTCGCGGTGCACGTCCAGCGCTGGGGCGGGGGGCTGCCGCAGTACGGCGTCGGGCACCTGGACCGGGTCGCCGCGCTCGAGTCCGCCGTGGCCGGCGTGGCCGGCCTCGCGGTGGCCGGCTCGGCACTGCACGGGGTCGGGGTACCGGCCTGCGTCGGGACGGCCCGTGCGGCGGCCGAGCAGATCGTCGCCGGGCTGTCGGCGGCGGCCCCCACGTCCACGTCCTGATCCTCGCATCGTGCCCGGGGCGGTGGTGATCGTCGGATCGGTACCGGTCGAGGCCGCCGGTGGCCCCGATCGGGACCCGTCTCGTGATCACGGGTCCTGCACACCACGTCCGCCCGGACGGCGAGCGGAGCGACCGAACGCGACGTGGCAGCATGGAGCCATGGCCCGTCTCGACTACCACGGCATCAACGACTCCATCCGCTACACCATGTGGTCGGTGTTCCGGGTCGAACCCGGCCGTCTCGGCGACGACCGCGGCTCGGCCGCGCAGCAGGCGTCGGAGTTCCTGGACTCCCTCGACGGCAAGGGCGTCATCGTCCGCGGCGTCTACGACCTGGCCGGTGTCCGCGCCGACGCCGACTACATGATCTGGTGGCACGCCGACAACATCGAGGCCCTGCAGGCCGCCTACTCCGACCTGCGCCGCACCACCGCGCTCGGGAAGGCGTCGGTGCCGGTGTGGAGCCAGACCGCGCTGCACCGCCCGGCGGAGTTCAACAAGAGCCACGTGCCGGCGTTCATGGCGGGCGAGGAGCCCAAGCACTACGTGTGCGTCTACCCGTTCGTCCGGTCCTACGAGTGGTACCTGCTGCCCGACGACGAGCGCCGCACGATGCTCGCCGACCACGGCAAGGAGGCCCGCGACTACCCGGACGTGCGCGCCAACACGGTGCCCGCGTTCGCGCTCGGCGACTACGAGTGGATCCTCGCGTTCGAGGCCGACGAGCTGCACCGGATCGTCGACCTGATGCGCCACCTGCGGGGCACCGAGGCGCGCCTGCACGTGCGCGAGGAGGTCCCGTTCTACACCGGTCCGCAGGTCCAGGTCGGTGACCTGGTCACGACCCTGCCCTGAGAACCTCCGCGACGCCCTGAGAACCTCCGCGACGAGAACGGCGCCGGACCCCGTGGGTCCGGCGCCGTCGTCGGGACAGCTCAGCTCGTCTCGGGCTCGAGCGCGAGCGAGACCGAGTTGATGCAGTAGCGCAGGTCGGTCGGTGTGCCGTAGCCCTCGCCCTCGAAAACGTGCCCGAGGTGGCTGTGGCACGTCGCGCACAGCACCTCGACCCGGCGCATGCCCATCGAGCTGTCGACCCGCTCGATCACGGACTCACCGGCGAGCGGGGTGAAGAACGAGGGCCAGCCGCAGTGCGACTCGAACTTCGAGTCGCTGCGGAACAGCTCCGCGTTGCAGGCCCGGCACCGGTAGACGCCGGTGGTCGTGGTGTCGGTGTACTCCCCGGTGAACGGGCGCTCGGTACCGGCCTTGCGCAGCACCTGGTACTCGGCCGGGTTCAGCTGCGCGCGCCACTCGTCGTCGGTCTTGACGACGGTCGCGGCGGGCTCGGTGGCGGTGGAGTCTTCGGAGCCGCTTCGGCTGAACAATCCCATGCATCCACGCTAACCCGTTCCGCGCGCCCGTGCCGCAGGGTCGGCCGTGCTCCCCGCGCCGCACCCTCGTTCCCGCTCAGATCCAGGTCGTGAGCACCAGCACCAGGACGTCCCAGATCACCCACGCGGCACCGAGCAGCAGCGCGCCGACCACCAGCACCGCGGCGACCCGGCGGGCGCCGCGGGCCCGGTTCGCGGAGTCGGCGAAGTCCCCGACGCCCTGCAGGTAGCCCTCGATGGTGCAGGTCGTGACCCGCTCCATCTTGTCCAGGTGGGCGGCGAACTCCCGCGCCTCCGGATCGTCCGGGTCGAGTCCGAGCAGGTCGTCGTCGAACCGCGGGGAGCGGTCCGGGCCACCGGATGTGCCTCGGGACATGGCGGGAGGATAGCCGCTGCGGGGCCGGCCGGAGATGTCCGGAGTGTGTCGGGGTGACGCGGGTCGCCGTAGGGATTACCGTTCCGCCGTGGCCAGCAAGGATGTCGTGACACTGCAGGTGCCGGGGCCGGACGGGGACCGCGACGTCCGGCTGACCAGCCCGGACAAGGTGGCGTTCCCGGCGCTGGGGATCACCAAGCGCGAGGTGGTCGAGTACTACCTGGCGGTCGGCGAGCCGATGGCCCGCGCGCTGCGCGACCGCCCGACCAACCTCAAGCGCTTCAACGACGGCGTCGACGGCGACCCGTTCTTCGTCAAGCGGGTCCCCAAGGGCGCCCCGGACTGGGTGCGGACCTGCACCGTGACGTTCCCCAGCGGGCGCACCGCGCAGTCGGTGTCGATCACCGAGCCGGCCACGATCGCCTGGGCCGCGAACCTGAACACGCTCGACTTCCACCCCTGGCCGGTCCGCTGCGGTGACACCGAACACCCCGACGAGCTGCGGATCGACCTGGACCCGCAGCCCGGCACCGACTTCGCCGACGCCGCGGCGGTGGCCATGGTGCTGCGCGAGGTCCTCGACGAGGCCGGTCTCGTCGGGTGGCCGAAGACCTCCGGCGGGCGCGGGCTGCACGTGTTCGCGCGGATCCGCCCGGAGTGGGACTTCATCGAGGTCCGGCACGCGGTGATCGCGATCGCGCGCCGGGTCGCGGCGCGGATCCCGGACCGGGCGACCGTGGACTGGTGGAAGGAGGAGCGCGGCGAGCGCGTGTTCCTCGACTTCAACCAGGCCGCCCGGGACCGCACGATCGCCTCCGCCTGGTCGGTGCGCGGCCTGCCCGCCGCGACCGTGTCGATGCCGCTGACCTGGGATGCCGTACCCGACGTGGAGCCCGACGACTTCACCCTGCGCACCGTGCCCAGGCTGCTGGCCGAGCGCGGCGACCCGCACGAGGCGATGGACGACTCCGCCGGCGGCTGCGAGACGGCGCTGCAGTGGTACGCCGCCGACGAGCGCGACCACGGCCTGGGGGAGATGCCCTACCCGCCGGAGTACCCGAAGATGCCGGGCGAGCCGATGCGCGTGCAGCCCTCGCGCGCCCGGCACACCGACGGCGGGTAGCCACCCGTTCTGCCCGGACAGACGAGCCCGGCGCGGGCCTCGCGGTGACAGACTCGTGCACCGTGTACGCGTTCCTGGACGACGGCCCGCACGCGGGCGAGACGCTGCGGATCACGTCCGAGCGGACCGGGGCGCCGCCGCGGACGATCGAGCTGGCCGACCCCGCCGCGCCGGAGTCCGGGCCGGTGACCTACGTGCTGCTGGGCCCGCACCAGAACGCCGAGTGGTGGATCTACCGCCGGGTCCGCCCGGACGAGGACCTCTAGGGACTGTCCTTCTCCGCCTGCGCCCGGGCCGCGGCCCGTTTGCGGCGCTTGCCCTCGTGCATCGCCTGCACCCGGGGGACCGGGATGGTGTGCCCCTCCTCGACGAGCCCGCCGGGCACCGGGCTCGGCGGCGGCATCCGGTCCCGCCAGGGGTCGGCGTCGCCGAGGCGTTCCGGCGCGGTGCGGACCGTGAAGTCCCCCGGCGTGATCGCGTCGAGCTCGTCCCAGGAGACCGGGAACGACACCGGCAGGCCGGGCCGGGCCCGGGGGCTGTAGGCCGCGACCAGGGTCGCACCACCGGCGCGGGTCGGGTCCAGGAACACCCGCTCGCCGCGGTCGGCGCGGATGAACGCCGTCGTCGCGACGTCCGGGCCCAGCGCAGCGGCACGGGCGGCCAGTGCGCGGGTGGCCGCGAACGCGTCGACGATCTCGACCGGCTCGGCCAGCGGCACGAACAGGTGCAGTCCCTTCGCCCCGCTCGTCTTCACCGCGGCCTGCAGCCCGACCGCGGCCAGTGCCTCCCGCACGAGGTGCGCCGCCGCGACGACGTGGGGGAACGGGCCGCCCTCGGGCGGGTCCAGGTCGAGGACGAGCTCGGTGCTGCACGTGGCACCGCCCGCGAGCAGGGTCGGGTGGTACTCGATCGCCCGCTGGTTGGCGAACCACAGCAGGGTGCGCCGGTCGTCGCAGAGCGCGTAGCGGACCTCGCGCTGCGAGGTCTCGGCCCAGGACGCGGTGGAGGCGATCCAGTCCGGGGCGTGCTTGGGCAGGTTCTTCTGCATGAACGGCGCCTGCCCGGGGCGCGCCCGGATCACCGACAGCGGGCGACCGGCCAGCCCGGGCAGGATCCGTCCGGCGACCGCGTCCAGGTAGTCGACCAGTTCACGCTTGGAGGCGCCCGCACCGTCGAACACGGGCTGGTCCAGGTTGGTCAGCTCGACCCCGTCCCGGACGTCGTCCACTCCGCGGCTGCTCATCGCGCACTTCTACCACTCCCCGGGCACCCGCGGCGCCGCACGAGCGGAGCTCTCGTCCAGCCCCGCTGCACGAGCGGAGCTCTCGTCCAGCTCGGTCGGGAGGGGGTGGGTCAGGTGACCAGGTTGTGCAGGGGCTCACCCCGTTCCAGGCGGTGCACGTTGCCGGCGAACGTGACGGCCATCGCCCGGTAGGAGTCCTCGGTGACGCCCGCGACGTGCGGGGTGACGACGACGTCGTGCTCGAACAGCTCGTCGCCGGGATCGATCGGTTCCGACCAGGCGACGTCCAGGCCGGCGCCGGCGAGGTGCCCGGAGCGCAGGGCCGCGAGCAGCGCGTCCCGGTCGACGACCGGGCCGCGCCCGACGTTGACCAGGAGCCCGCCGGCGGGCATGGCGCCCAGTGCATCGGTGCCGACCAGGCCCCGGGTCGCCTCGGTCAGCGGCAGGCACACCACCAGGGCGTCGGAGTGCCCCAGCGCCTCGCCCAGCCGGTCGACCGGCACGTAGCGGCCGGGCGCGAGCACCTCGTCCGCGTCCGGGTAGTCGGCCCGGTCCCGGCGACCGGCGCCCCACACGTCGACACCGAACGCCTGCAGCCGCTCGACGAGCGCGGTCCCGCTGGCGCCGACCCCGAGCACGGTCACCGTCGCCCCGGACAACGTGCGCCCGATCGGCCCGCCGACGTGGCGGTCCGCGACCGCCGCCCGTGCCTGCGGGTAGCGCCGTCGCAGCGCGAGCAGGTGGAACACGGCCATCTCGGCGACGGCCACCGCGTTGCCCTGCGCGCCGGGCACGTTCGCCACCGGGACCCCGCGCTCGCGTGCGGCGTCGAGGTCCACGCCCTGCACCCCGACGCCGAACTGCGCCACCATGCGGGCGCCGGTGGCGTCGAGCAGCCCCGCGTCCACCCGCGCCCCGAGCGGGACCAGGACGTCGACGGCGACCACGTCGCGCCCGGCCTCGTCGATCTCGCACAGCTCGGCGTCGGGCAGGGCGTCGCGCAGCATCCGGCGCACGTCCGGGAACGCGCCGCCGACCAGTCCGATCCTCATGGTCGTCACTGTGCCGCACCCCCGGGCCCGCGGGGTGATCGACCCGACGCGTCCGGCGCGGCCGGGCCGGGTACTCCCGCCCCGACGGCGGACGAGCGTGGACCGACCGGGAACCGACGACCGAGGAGGACCTGTGACGGGACGACTGACGGGCACGACGGCGGTGGTGACCGGCGCGTCGAGCGGGATCGGTGCCGCCACCGCGCGGGCCCTGGCCGCCGAGGGCGCGACGGTGGCGCTGCTCGCCCGGCGCCGCCACCGCCTCGAGGAGCTGGCCGCCGAGCTGGGGGAGCGGACCTCGGTGCACGAGACCGACGTGGCCGACGAGGCCGCCGTGCGGGCGTCGCTGGAGGCCGTCGTGGCGGCCCACGGCGGGATCGACGTGCTCGTCAACAACGCCGGCTACGGCCGGATCGAGCCGGTCGCCGACGCCGGGTGGGCGAGCTGGAAGACCATGGTCGACGTCAACGTGCTGGGCGTGTTCGCCGCCGCGATGGCCGCGGTGCCGCACCTGGCCACGGCCGCAAAGGGGCCGCGCGGGGTCGCCGACATGATCACGGTGAGCTCGGTGGCGGGCCGCAAGGTGGTCAAGGGCACGAACGTCTACGCCGCGACCAAGCACGCTGTCGGCGCGTTCAGCGAAGGTCTGCGCCAGGAGCTGGCCGAACAGCACGTGCGGGTCGGTCTGGTCGAGCCCGGCCTGGTCCGCACCGAGCTGTCGCAGGACCCGACGTCGGGGACCGCGGAGATCCGGGAGACCGGCTACGCGGTGCTGGAGGCGGAGGACATCGCGGACGCGATCGTCTACGCGGTCACCCGCCCGGCGCGGGTCGCGGTCAACGAGATCCTGATCCGCCCGACCGAGCAGACCCGCTGACCCGCAGTCCCGGCCGCCGCGCGGTGGTCCGGCCTCAGCGGGACGGGGCGAAGCCCTTCTCGGCGAGCCACGTCCGGGCGACCTCGCGCGGGTCGCGGCCCTGCGCGGACACCTCGCCGTTGAGCGCCACCATGGTCGGGTAGTCCAGCGCGCCGGCGATCGGGTCCAGGACCCGCGCCACGTCCGGGTCCCGGTCGTAGACGTCCTGGCGGATCGTCGGGGCCGGGTTGTAGACGCTGTGGTAGCTCTTGTCGTCGTCCAGCACGCGGAGGTCGAGCCCCGGGATCCGGCCGTCGGTCGAGTAGACCTCGCCGAACAGGCACTCGCCCCGGGCGGTGGCCTGGTAGATGTCGCCCGCGGCGAGCACCCGCAGCCGGTCGGGCGGGATCGTGAAGCCGTAGGCCCGCGCCATGTTCGCCAGCCCGTCCGGGCGGGTCGCGTACTCGCGTTCCACACAGACGTCGCCGGGGGCGCCCGATCCGACGTGCGCGGCCATCGCGGACAGCGAGGTGATGCCGGTCCCGGTCGCCCGGTCGTCCGCCATCGCGAAGGCGTACGTGTCGTTGACGTCGGCCCGGTCGGTCCAGACCACGCCGTTGAGCCGCAGGTCCTGCTGCGCGACCAGGTCGTGCAGCCGGGCCGGGTCCGGGATGTCCTGCGACTGGCCGAGGAAGACCTCCCACGCGGTGCCGGTGTACTCCCAGTAGAGGTCGATACCGCCGTCGAGCAGTGCCCGCCGGGTGACCTCCGTGCTGCCGGTGTCGCAGCGGCCGGTGACCGTCGCGCGCGCCTCCTGCAGGGCCGCGACCGTGATCTCGCAGAGGATGCTCTGCTCCTCGGAGATGTTCTTCCCGCCGACCACGTAGGTCTGACCGGAGAGATCGGCGAGTGTGGACAGCCCGGGGGCGTCCCCGTCGCGCCCGGTGGAGTCGCGGACGAACACGAGGGTCAGCACGACCGCGACGACCAGGAGCGCGACGGCCACGGCGATGATCGCCGGGCGGCGGTCGTGCGGGTCGGGCTCCGCGGGCCGGCCGGACGGCTGCACGGTCCTCCTGATCGTCGGTGGGCGGTCGTCGGTGGTGTGCGATACGACCCGGGGCAGGACGAGGAGATCCTCGCCCTGCCCCGGGTCGGGTCGTGCGGTGGGGGTGCTACTTCAGACCGTTGGCCGCCAGGAACTGCTGGGCCACCTGACCTGCCGGCTGGTTGTTGCCCTGCACCTGCTGGTTCAGGGCCTGGATCGCCTCGTTGCTGAGCAGGCCGCTGACCCAGTTCAGGGTCGCGGCGAACTCCGGGCCCTGCGCCGCCAGGACGTCCTGCTTCACGATCGGCGCGACGTACTGGTAACCGAACACCGCCTCCGGGTCGGTCAGCAGCTTGTACTTGCCGGTGGTGAGCTGGTAGTCGGTGGTGAAGGCGTTGGCCGCCTGCGCGGCACCCTGGTCCACCGCCGTGTACTGGCTGCCGGCCGGGGCGGGCAGGTAGCCGACGTTGGGCAGGTTGTAGGTCTTCTTCATGCCGGCCAGTCCGGTCTCCCGGTTCTGGAACTCCGGCGGGCCGGACACGGTCACGCCCTGGCCCCCGGGGCCGACCTTGTTCAGGTCGGAGATGGTCGCCAGACCCTTCTCCTGGGCGAGCTGGGTCGAGACGACGATCGCGTCGGTGTCCTCGAACGCGGTCTGCATCAGGACCGTGGAGGCGCGGTTGGCCTCCAGCCACTGCTTGGCCTTGTTGTAGGTGTCCGATGCCGAGGTCGGGGCCGGCAGCTTCGCGACGCTGGTGACGGTCTCACCCAGGTACTCGGGGAACATCTGGATCTGGTTGGACTCGAGCGACTTGTCGATCAGCTCCGAGCCGCCGATGCTGGCCTTGAGCGTGGCGTTGTACCCCTTGGCCTTGAGCGCCTGGGTGTAGAGCTCGCCGAGCACGGTCTGCTCGGCGAAGTTCTTCGAGCCGATGACGATGGCCGGCTTGCCCGCGCCGGGGGTGCCTGCGGGCAACGGGCTGTTCTGCGGGGTCGCGGTGATCGACACGGCGTCCGGCGGGATGGACTCGGCGGCGGGCGCGCCGCCGCCCTGGGACGGTGCCGCGGCCTCCCCGCCACCACCACCGCCACCACAGGCGGCCGCGAGGAGTGTGGCTGCGAGGAAGCCCCCGAGGGCCCCCCGGCGCGTCCAGGACCTCACGGTCCTGGTGGATGACGACTTACCCATGGGTACTTCCCCTTCTCGAGACGTGCTTCGAACGTGGTGGGAGCGCGGGCCCGTTCTCATGCCGGTGCCATCGCGGCGGACCGGGAGAGCTTGATCCCGGTCGGGGTCATGGCGCGTTCGGCCAGGGTGATCAGGCCGGCACCGAGGAATGCGAGGACGATCGCGAAGGCGGCCGCGACCAGGACGCCGGTGGTGCCCTCGCCGGACGGGTTGCCGATGATGTCGCCGAGCGACCCGAGCTGGCCCGGTCGCGTGGCGTAGCCGGCGAAGATCGCCAGGTAGGCCGTGGCGACGGTGTAGACCCAGGCGGTCCGCACCCCGGTCATGATCAGCGGGATGGCGTTGGGCAGCTCGACCTGGAACAGGATCTCCAGATCTTTCATGCCCATGCCACGGGCGGCCTCCACCATCCCGCGGTCCACCCCGGTCACGGCCGTGTAGGCGTTGGTCAGGATCAGCGGCAGGGCGAGCACCACGAGGGCGATCGTGATGTTCACGAACCCGAACCCGATCAGCGCGATCATGACCGCGATCAGCGCCAGGGTGGGGAGCGCGCGCAGCACGTTGCCGAGGTTGATGGCCAGGAACGAGTACCTGCGCAGGTGGCCGACGTAGGCCCCGATCGAGACACCGACGACGACCGAGATGAGCAGCGCGACCAGGGAGAGGACCGCATGGCCGAGCGTGAGGACCAGCAGCCTGCTGAAGTTGTCGCTGAGATACTGGATCATGGTTGACGCCTCTTCCTCACCGACGGGCCTGGACCCAGGGCGTGACCAGTTTCTGCAACTGCACGACCAGTGCGTCCGCCACGAGTGCCAGCGCGATCGCGAGCAGGCCGGTCGTGATCAGGCCGGTGGTGAACACGTTGCGCTGGGCGTTGAACAGCGGTGTGCCGAGGCCGGCCTGCACGACCTGGGCGGCGACCGTCTCCAGAGAGATCACGGTGACCACCGCGATCCGGATCCCGGCCATGATCGAGGGCAGGGCCAGCGGCAGCTGGACCTTGAACAGCACCTGGTTGCGGGTCAGCCCCATCCCGTCGGCGGCCGCGATCGTCTCCGGCGGCGCGGCGCGCAGGCCGGTCACCGTGTTGGCGAACAGCAGCAGCAGCGTGTAGCCGGTGAGGCCGATCAGGACGGTGCCCACGTTCAGGCCGGTGATCGGCACCATGAGCAGGAAGAACGCCAACGCCGGCACGGTGTAGAGGAACGTCGCCAGCGCCGAGAAGCCCTTCTCGAACCAGCTGTTGCGTACCGCGTACAGCGCCGCCGCGATGGAGATCACCAGGCCGAACAGCACCGCCAGCGCGCTGATCCAGATGTGCTGGATCAGGGCCGGCTGCAGGACGCTGAACCAGTTCGCGCCCACCCAGTCCCAGCAGAAGAACTGCCCGGCACAGTTCGGCCCCGAGAAGTTCGGGATGACCTGGGTCGGGAACGACATCACGCCTCGCCCGCGACGACGACGTCGGTCGGTGCCTTCGGGGCGGTCTCGTAGACCGCGTCCTGCAGCTGGTCGAGCGTGACGGTGCCGATCACGGTGGCGCTGTCGTCGTCGTGGGTGACCTTCAGGACCCGCGAACCGGACGCGAACAGCACCGACAGTCCGGTGCGCAGCGTCGCGCTCCCCTTCACCGTGGGGGCGTCGGCCGGGGCGGCGTGGTTCTCGCCGGAGACCTTGACCAGGTCCCGCATCAGCCGCAGCGACAGGCGCTTGAGGCCGCGGTCGGCACCGACGAAGTCGGCGACGTACTCGTCGGCGGGGGAGCCGAGCAGCTCGTCGGCCGTGCCGTACTGGGCGAGCACGCCGCCCTGGCGCAGCACCGCGATCCGGTCGCCCATCTTGATCGCCTCGTCGATGTCGTGGGTGACGAAGATGACGGTCTTGGCGATCTCGTTCTGCAGCTTGAGGAACTCGTCCTGGATCTCGTTGCGCGTGATCGGGTCCAGGGCGCCGAAGGGCTCGTCCATCAGCATGACGGGCGGGTCGACGGCGAGCGCACGGGCGAGCCCGACGCGCTGCTGCTGGCCCCCGGAGAGCTGCGAGGGGTAGCGCTTCGCGAAGTTCTGGTCCAGCCGCACCAGGTCGAGCAGCTCGACGGCGCGGGCCTTGATCCGGTCGGCCGACCAGCCGAGCAGCCGGGGCACGACACCGATGTTCGCCTCGATCGTCATGTGCGGGAACAGGCCGACCTGCTGGATGACGTAGCCGATGTCGCGGCGCAGCGCGGTGATGTCGACGTCGCGTACGCCGCTGCCGCCGATCAGGATCTCACCCTCGTTGAAGTCGATCAGGCGGTTGACCAGCTTCATCGCCGTCGTCTTGCCGCCGCCGGACGGACCGACCAGACAGCAGATGTCGCCGGCCGGGACGGTCAGCGACAGGTTGTCGATCGCCGGGGTGTCCTGCCCGGGATAGGTCTTCGTGACCGAGCGGAACTCGATCTCGACACCGGGACGCTGGCTGTGTGCCTCGGTCATCGCGGCCCCCCGTCGTCGTCCGTGCCGCGTACGGCGGGTTCGAACCGGATCACGATGTTCCTCCTGTCGTGGCGACCGGCTCATCGCCGATCTGTGCCGGGATGACGTCCCGCACCGCCGTGGCCGGCCCGTGCTGGGCCACGGTCACTCGTGTGGTTCCGGGGAGCTTCGGGCCGGTTCGGGCGCCGCAGAATGCGCCGGGGACTCCCGAACAATCGAGCGCAATGCCATACACCGATCTCGTCGAGAAATCCACATGCTCCCCCACCCGAACAACGTTGCTGGTGAGCGGTCCCGAACGACCTCCCCCAGGACGTTCTCGTCGAACGCCGTGCCTCGCGTTACACCCGCCCGTTCCCGGCCGGGTGAACCGGAGTCGACGAGGAGCGTCCGAATCGCCGAACGAAGCCTAGCCGTGCACGATCGCGTTGTTAAGGCTCGCAGCGACCGGCAGTTCCGGATTGCCCGGCCGACGGTTCATTCCGATCCGACAATTGTGTCCATACCCGCAGCTCAGAGGCGTTCTGGCGGCCGCTTCACATAACTGTCACATGACCTCGGATACGAAACTGTGACCTCTCGCTCCGCATGCCATTCGACGGGCGCCCGGCGACGGTGCAGCCCCTCAGGGCCGATCGGCCCACGGCGCGGTCACGACAGGTGGCCGTGGGACTGCTCAGGGTGGGCAGACGACGTCCTGGGACGGCGCGGTCCCCTCGGTCAGGGCCCGGTCGACGACCGCCGACACGCACGGTGTGCCCGGGTAGGCGCCGGTGCCCGACCCCTCCCAGCGCACCAGCCGGGCGTCGCCGAGCAGCTCCGCCGTCCGCTGGGCGCCGGTCGGGGGCGTGCGGGGGTCGTTCGTCGTGCCCAGGACGAGCACCGGCGGTGCCTCCGGACCGAGCGGCGCGACGGACGGCCCGCCACCGGTCGCCGGCCACGGTGCGCAGGTGATCAGCTGCTGGGCCGCCGCGGCACCGAAGAGCGGGTGGTCGGTGCGCCAGCGCTGCGCGAGCTGCGACACCTCGGGCGGGGTGAGCCGGGCCCGGCTGTCGTTGCACCGGGTGGCCAGCACGGCGTCGGCCCGGCCCTGCGGCCCGGCCACCGGGAGCAGCAGCGTCACCAGGCCGGCCGGGTTGCCGGTGCCGGCCGCGGTCAGGGCCGCGGTCAGCGCCGGCCACATCCGCGGCTGCGCCAGTGCGGTGCGCACCGCGCGCGCGGCGGCGCCGGAGGTCA
>NZ_JADQDD010000129.1 GCF_019263595.1 Pseudonocardia sp. KRD291
GCGGTCTGAGCGGCGTCACCTCCGGACAGGCGGCGGACAGCAGCCAGCTCCAGCAGAGCTGCCGCACCGGGGCCTCGGCCAACAACTCGACCGACTGCCAGGTCGTCGCCGTCCTCAACTCGCTGGACAGCTACTGGGCCGACGCACTCGCCCGCTCCGGCACCACGTTCGAGCGACCGCGGACGAACTTCTTCGACGGCGGCGTGGACACCAGTGGCTGCGGCAGCGCCACGTCGGACACCGGGCCGTTCTACTGCCCGGCCGACTCCGAGATCTACATCGACCTGTCGTTCTTCCAGGACCTGACCTCCCGGTTCGGCACCCAGGGCGGGCCGTTCGCGCAGGCCTACGTGATCGCCCACGAGTACGGGCACCACATCCAGAACGTCCTCGGGACGAACCGCCGCGTCGGCAACGACACCGGCCCGACGTCCGGCTCCGTGCGCCTCGAACTGCAGGCCGACTGCTACGCCGGGGTGTGGGCCAACCATGCCACCACCACGCCGGGCGCCGACGGCAGCCCGCTGATCACCGAGCTGACCCAGGAGGACGTCGACGCCGCCCTGGACACCGCGGGCAAGATCGGCGACGACTACATCCAGACGAACCTGGGCGGCGGTCAGGTCGACGAGTCCCAGTTCTCGCACGGCAGCTCCGCGCAGCGTGAGCGCTGGTTCACCACCGGCATCCGGAGCGGCGACCCGGCCCGCTGCGACACGTTCTCCGCCCGCAACCTGGGCTGAGAGGAGCTCGCGGAACGATCATCGGCGCTGAGAGGAGCTTGCGGAACGATCATCAGCGCTGAGGAGCTCGCGAAACGATCATCAATGCGGATCACACGGTCAGCCGCGCGAGCTGCCGGTCGACGACGGCCAGTGCCGACTCCGGAGTGTGGTCGCCGACCAGGATCGACTCCCCCAGGCCGCCGGCCAGGGCGAACAGGACCGTCGACTCGTGCGACGGGTCGACGTCGCCGGAGATCCGCCCCGCGTCCCGGGCGTGGCGAAGCTTGTCGGTCAGCGCGTCCCGCATCAACCGGTTGCCGCCGCGGTAGGTCTCGCGCAGCTCCGGGTCGGCGACCGCCCGGACGAAGAACGCGGACCCGACCAGCGCATCGGCCCGGCTGTCGTCGTCCAGCGGGAGCATCCCGGCCAGGAGCGCCCGCACGAACTCCAGGGGCTCGTCCGAGGCGACCCGCGCGAGCTGCGCCTGGACCCGTTCGTCGACCCGGATCTGGAGCAGCGTCGCGGTGAAGGCCAGCAGCTCCTCGCGGGAGCCGAAGTAGTGCTGCACGCGACCCTTGGACACGCCCGCCTCGTCGGCCACCCGGTTCAGGCTGACCGTCTCCAGACCTTCCCGGGCCGCGATCCGCCAGAGCGCCTCGGCGATCTCGCCCCGCCGTTGCCCGTGGTCGACGATCCTCGGCACCCGGACCTCCTTCGCAATCCGATCGGCTTGCAAAAGCCCTCGCAAGCTTTTACAGTCTGACTGTACCGTAAACGAGGGGGCGCGATGAGGATCGGACACTTCACCAGCACGGACGGGCGGGAGCGGTTCCAGCGCGACTACGCCGCGGCGATGGCGCTGCTGCCGAAGCCGGACGGCACGGCCGACGCGAACACGCCGTTCGGCACGGTGCGGGCCTACCGGTTCGGCGCCGCGGGAGGAGCGCCGCTGGTGCTGCTGCCGGGCTCGGCCGCCCCGGGCGCCGTCTGGGCCCCGAACGTCGCCGGACTGGCGGCGCGCCGGACCGTCTACATCGTCGACGTCCTCGGCGGACCGGGCGCCAGCATGCAGCGGGTGCCGATCCGCACCACCGGCGACCAGGCCCGCTGGCTCGGCGCCGCGCTGGAGTCCCTGGACCTGCGCGACGTGCACCTGGTGGGGACGTCGATGGGCGGGTGGCTGGCCACCGCACTCGCCGTCCGGGACGACGAACGCCTCGCCTCGGTCTCGCTGTTCGACCCGGCGCAGACTCTCGACCGGATCCCGCTGTCGCTGGTGTGGCGCTCGATCGGCGCCGCCCCGGTCGCCCCGGCACCACTGCGGCGCCACTTCCTGGCCTCGCTCGGCGGCGGCGAGGTCGACATGGACGACCCGGTCGCCCGGATGATCGACAGCGCGATGCAGGGCTGGTCGTCCGCGCTGCCGATCCCGACGTACCCGACGGACGCGGAGCTGGGCCGGGTGCGGGTGCCGACCCTGGTCGTGGTGGCCGGTCGCAGCACGATCCTGGACGCCGACCGCGCCCGCCTGCGGGCGGAGCGTTCGATCCCGGACGTCCGGGCCGAGGTCTGGCCGCAGGCCTCGCACGCCCTGACCGGCGAGTTCCCGGATGCCGTCGTCGAGTCCGTGCTCGCCCACGCCGACGCGGCCGAGGCCCGGCCGGCCACGCGATGAGCAGCACGAGCCCGGTCGCGGCGACGGGGGGTCGCCGCGAGCTGGTCGTGACGGTTCTGTCCGACGTCGTCGCACCGATCGCCGTCTACTACGGGCTGCGTGTCCTCGGCGTCGCACCCACACCTGCGCTCCTGTCCGGTGCGGTCGTCCCGGCGGTGCGGGCGTTGTGGTCGCTGCTGCGGCACCGTCGCCTGGAGTGGTTCGCGGTGCTCGTCCTGGTGCTGGTGGCGGCCACCGTCGCGACGTCGATGGTCACCGGCAGCGAGCGGCTCCTGCTCGCCCGCGACGGCGCGATCACCGCTGCACTCGGTCTCGTGATGCTGGCGACGGCGGCGTCCGCACGCCCCGCGATGTACGCCATCGGCCGTGTGGTGATGGCCCGGAGTGGGCACGATGCCGCGACCTGGGACGAGCGGTGGTCCGCCTCGGCACGGTTCCGCCGGATCTGGCGTGCGGTCACCGTGCTGTGGGGTGCGGGACTGCTCCTCGACGCGGTCCTGCGGGTGCTGTCCGCCTACACGCTCCCGATCGACCTGGTGCCGGCGCTGCACGCGGCGCAGTGGCTGCCACTGCTCCTCGCCCTGCAGATCCTGAGCCAGCTGTACCTGCGCCGCCCCGGCAACCGGGAGCTGATCTTCGCCTGAGCACCTCACACAGGCTGGGTGCTCCTCACACACCTTCTACGGCATGTGAGGTGGACGGAACGTATGTGAGGTCAGGTCAGGCCGGCGGGGTGGCGGCCAGGAGGCCGGCCAGGGCTTGGGTGTAACCCTCGATCTGGAGGGCCCAGGTCGGGCGGGTGAAGTCGGACCGGTCCAGGACCACCCGCTGCTGCACCACCGGCTCGCCGCGCGGCGCGATCAGGGCGGTGCCGTCGTCGCGGTAGCCGAGCCGCTCCGAGACCCGCCGGGACGCAGTACTCCCGTCGAGGTACTCGGATCGGGCCGAGGAGGCACCGAGGTGGTCGAACGCGAAGGCGAGGACGGCGGCGCGCATCTCGGTGCCCAGGCCACGGCCCTGGAACCGACGTCCCAGGTAGGAGCCGGTCGCGACCTCGCCGAGCACACCGAAGCGCGTCGCCGTCAGGCTCTGGATGCCGGCCACCCGCCCGTCCTCGCGGACCACGAGGTGCAGCGACCACCGATCCGGTCCGACCGCGACCCGCTCGGACCAGAAGTACTGCAGCATCCCGCGACCCAGGTACGCGGGATCGGCGTCGGTCCACGCCTGCTGGAACGGCATCGACGCGGCCGGGTGGATGCCGTCGTGGGCGAGCGCGACGAGCTCGAGCAGCGACGCGTCGTCGTCCGGTCGCAGCTCCAGGCGCGGGGTGCGCAGCACCAGGTGCCGCTGCGGCCACGGCTCCGGAGGCGGTGATCCGGCCGGGCGCGGTCGCCACCGGTCCGGATCCGTCGTCATGGCGGCACTGTGCCGGATCGCGACCGCACGGTCGACGCAATACCGTCACGTCCATGTACGCGATCACGATGGCGGAGTACGGCGGCCCGGAGAACATGAGCTGGTCGGAGGTCGACGACCCGCAGCCGAAGCCGGGCGAGGTCGTCATCGACGTCGTCGCCTCCGCGGTGAACCGGGCCGACCTGCTCCAGCGCGAGGGCAACTACCCGGTCCCGCCGGGTGCCTCGGACATCCTCGGGCTCGAGTGCGCGGGCCGGATCAGCGCGCTCGGCGAGGGCGTGACCACCTGGAAGGTCGGCGACGAGGTGTGCGCGTTGCTGGCCGGCGGCGGGTACGCGCAGAAGGTCGCGGTGCCGTCGGTGCAGGTGCTGCCGATCCCGGCCGGGGTGGACCTCGCGGTGGCCGGCGGACTGCCGGAGGTCGCGTGCACGGTCTGGTCGAACATCGTGATGGCCGGGCACCTGAGCGCCGGCGAGACGTTCCTGGTCCAGGGCGGCAGCAGCGGCATCGGCACGCACGCGATCCAGGTCGCGAAGGCGATCGGTGCCCGCGTCGCCGCCACCGCCGGGCACGCCGACCGGCTGCAGACCTGCCGTGACCTGGGCGCCGACATCGCGATCGACTACCACGACGACATCGCCGAGGAGCTCAGGAAGGCCACCGACGGCCACGGCGCGGACGTCATCCTGGACAACATGGGCGCCAAGGGGCTGGACAACAACCTGACCGCGCTCGCGTTCGACGGCCGGCTGCTGATCATCGGCATGCAGGGCGGGGTGAAGGCCGAGATCAACCTCGGCAAGCTGCTGGGAAAGCGGACGAGCGTGACCGCGATGGGCCTGCGCGGACGTCCGGCCGAGGGACCGAACTCGAAGGCCCGGGTCGTCGCCGAGGTCCGGGACAACGTGTGGCCGATGATCGCCGACGGCCGGGTACGCCCGATCACCCACGAGCGGTTCTCGCTGGCCGACGCCGCCGACGCCCACCGCCGACTCGACGAGGGCGGCGTCGTCGGCAAGCTCCTGCTGGTCAACCCGGACGCCTGACGCCGCGAGACGGTGCACTCATGAGTCAGGACGTGCGTGGCGCGCTCGTCGTGGTTCACGAGTGCACCGGTCGGCGGGGGCTGTCGGCGGGGCGGGCGCGACCGGTCCAGAATGGGTGCATGAGTGAGCCGACGGGACAGGGATCGGGCGAGCAGGTCGTGGTGGTCGGTGCGGACGGACGTCCGGTCGGGATGGCCCGCGTGCCGTCCGGGGACGCCGAGCAGTCCGACGACCAGGGCCTGGCCACCATGGTCGAGCAGCCCGCCAAGGTCATGCGAATCGGCACCATGATCAAGCAGCTGCTGGAGGAGGTCCGGGCGGCACCGCTGGACGAGGCCTCCCGGGAGCGGCTGCGCGAGATCCACGAGAACTCGGTCAAGGAGCTCGAGGAGGGCCTGGCCCCGGAGCTGCGCGAGGAGCTGCAGCGGCTGAGCCTGCCGTTCACCGCCGACAGCGTCCCGTCCGAGGGGGAGCTGCGGATCGCGCAGGCCCAGCTCGTCGGCTGGCTGGAGGGCCTGTTCCACGGGATCCAGACGGCGCTGTTCGCCCAGCAGATGGCCGCCCGCGCGCAGCTGGAGCAGATGCGACGGGGCCTCCCGCCCGGCGCCGGTGGCGGTGCGCCGGAGCAGGGCGTGCCGGAGGGTCTGGGGCGGGGAACCGGGCAGTACCTCTGAGAGGAGCTTGCGGAACGATCACCAGCGCTGAGGGGAGCTTGCGGAACGAAGCTCTGCGCCGGGCGGCGCGCCGCGCACGCCCGCGTCGTCCGCGCGAGGGCGATGAGTACCCTCGACGGGTGGCCGTGACCGTGAGCGACAGCGAGGCGCGAGACGGCGCCTCCGCGATCGAGATGTCCGGTCCCCGCAGCTGGACGCGGGCGTTCGCGGACATCGCGCAGGGCTGGCAGCAGCGCCCGCTCTGGGGATATCTGGGCTGGCAGGACATCAAGCAGCGCTACCGGCGCTCGGTGCTCGGCCCGCTCTGGATCAGCATCAGCATGGGCGTCATCGCGCTCGGGCTGGGCATCCTCTACTCGGCACTGCTCGACATCCCGCTCGCCGAGTTCCTGCCGCACGTCGCGGTCGGGCTGCTGATCTGGAACTTCGTCAGCGGCTGCATCCTCGAGGGCAGCGAGGTCTTCATCGCCAACGAGGGGCTGATCAAGTTCCTGCCGGCGCCGCTGACCCTGCACATCTACCGGCTGGTGTGGCGGCAGACGCTGTTCTTCGCGCACAACCTGGTGGTCTGGGCCGTGCTGATGGTGATCTACCCGCGCCCGCTGGGCTGGGAGATCCTGCTGTCGCTGCCCGCCTTCGCGCTGCTGATGATCAACGGCGCCTGGATCGCGATCCTGGCCGGCATCCTGGCCACCCGGTTCCGGGACATCCCGCCGATCATCGCCAGCATGACCCAGCTGCTGTTCTACCTGACCCCGATCGTCTGGTCGGTGGACCTGCTCTCACGCAACGAGGCGGCCCGCGAGCGGGCGAGCCTGGTCGAGCTGAACCCGATCTTCCACTTCGTGGAGATCCTGCGGCAGCCGCTGATCGGCGACCCGATCGTGCCCCGGTACTGGCTGGTGGTCGGCGCGATCACCGTCGTCGGCTGGGCCGCAGCGCTGATCTGCCTGCGCAACTACCGCTCCCGCGTCGCCTACTGGGTGTGAGACGACCATGAACGAACCCCGCATCACGCTGGACAACGCCGCCGTCGACTTCCCGATCTTCGACGCCAAGACGCGGTCGCTGAAGAAGTCCGTGCTCGGACGCGCCGGCGGCCGGATCGGCACCGAGTCCAAGGTGCCGATCATCGAGGCGCTGCGCGACATCACCCTGTCCCTGGGCAAGGGCGACCGGGTCGCGCTCGTCGGGCACAACGGCGCCGGCAAGTCCACCCTGCTGCGCCTGATGGCCGGCATCTACGAGCCGACCCGCGGCAACGCCGTCGTCCGCGGCAAGGTCGCGCCGATCTTCGACCTGGCCGTCGGGATGGACCCGGAGATCTCCGGCCGGGAGAACATCATCATCCGCGGGCTGTTCCTGGGCATGACCCGCAAGCAGATGGAGGCCCGGCTCGAGGACATCGCGGAGTTCACCGAGCTCGGCGACTACCTGTCGATGCCGCTGCGCGCCTACTCCACCGGCATGCGGGTCCGGCTCGCGCTCGGCGTCGTGACCAGCATCGACCCCGAGATCCTGCTGCTCGACGAGGGCATCGGCGCCGTCGACGCGGAGTTCCTGGCCAAGGCCCGCGGCCGCCTCAACGAGCTGGTGGCGCGGTCCGGGATCCTGGTCTTCGCCTCGCACTCCGACGAGTTCCTGGCCGACCTGTGCGACACCGCGCTGTGGATGGAGCACGGGCAGATCAAGGAGTTCGGGCCGCTGCAGGACGTCCTGGACCACTACAAGGGCCGCCGCCCGCTGGAGGACCCCGCGTGAGCTCGAGCGCGCCACTGCCGGCCGGATCGGTCGTCGGCGTCATCGTCACCCGGCACCGGTCGGACATGCTGGTCGACTCGCTCACCGCGATGGCCAAGCAGACGCACCCGATCGCGCACCTGATCGTCGTCGACAACGGGCCCGACCAGCCGGCCCGCGACGCGGTCGAGGCCTGCGACCTGCCGACGACCTGGCTGCCGTCCTGGCGCAACCTCGGCGGTGCCGGCGGGTTCGCGCTCGGGATGCTGCACGCTCTGGCCCTGGGCGCGGACTGGGTGTTCCTCGGCGACGACGACGGGCACGCCGGCGACGAGACCGCGCTGGCCACGCTGCTCGACCTCGCGCAGCGCCGCGACCTGGCCGCGGTGTCCCCGGTGGTCGCGGACAAGGACGAGCCGGACCGCCTGGCGTTCCCGTTGCGGCGCGGCCTGACCTGGCACCGCACCCGCACCGCGCTACTGGCCGCCGACGGCGCCGGTGATGACGAACTGCTCCCGGGCATCGCGAGCTTCTTCAACGGCGCGCTGTTCCGCGCCTCGACGCTCGAGGTCATCGGCGTGCCGGACCTGCGGCTGTTCGTCCGCGGCGACGAGGTCGAGATGCACCGCCGGATGCTCCGCTCCGGGCTCGCGTTCGGCACCGCGCTGCGCGCGACCTACCTGCACCCGTACGGGTCCGGGGAGTTCAAGCCGATGCTCGGCGGGCGGCTGCACGCGCAGGACCCGGAGGACCCGGTCAAGCGCTACTACACCTACCGCAACCGCGGATACCTGATGAGCCAGCCGGGGATGCGCCGGATCGGGCTGCTGGAGATCCCGCGCTTCGCCTGGTACTTCCTCGTCACCCGCAAGGACCCGGCCGCGTTCCGGACGTGGCTGCGCCTGCTCAAGCAGGGGCGCGACGAGCACTTCCAGCGCGCACCCTGATCTACATCCTCAGGAGCGGAAGACGACCGTCCGCAGCATCACGAAGTTGATCACGGTCGCGGTGCCCTGCGCGATCACCCAGGCGATCGTGGTCTGGAACGCGATCGTCGGCAGCAGCGCCAGCGCCGCCGAGTTCACCCCGATGTTCACCGCGAACGTGACGGCGTAGAGCGCCACGAAACCGGCGAAGCGGCCACGACCGCCGGTGCCCGCGTCGGTGAACGTGAAGCGGCGGTTGAGCAGGTACGCCGTCGTGGTGCCGAGGATGAAGCTGATCCCCTTGGAGACCGGGACGACGAGGCCCAGGTGCAGCAGCAGGTGGTAGATCCCGAAGTCGACCAGCGCGGCCACGACGCCGACGGCGACGAACCGGACGATCTGCTGGAGCAGGCCGGACTTCTCGGGTGCTGCCTCGGTGGCGGTCACCGGTCGAGGGTAGCGCCGGGCGCTCGAGCGGCCCGGACGACCCGCCCTCTGGACTCGCCAAGCACTTTGCGCTACAAAGTAGCTGTCACAGCAGACTTCTTTGGGGGGAACCGATGGACGACAGGCCAGCCGACCCGGCCGCACTCGACGAGGACCGGCCGTACAGCCCGGCCGACGCGCTGGCCACGATCCGCAGCCAGCAGGCGAGGGTGAACGCCCAGCTCGAACCGGCGACCGCGCTGTTCTTCCTGTTCTGGGGGGTCGCCTGGATCCTGATCGGCGTCCTCGCCTACCTCGCCGCGACCGACGCGATCAGCGGCACGACGGCCGGTTTCGTCGGCGCCGGGGTGGTGCTGGTGGCCGGCGGCGCGTCGGCCTGGGTCGGCATCCGGTCCGGACGCGGGGTCGCGGGGAACTCGGCCCGTCAGGGCATGCTCTACGGCCTGAGCTGGCCGATCATCATGACGCTGGTCGGCGTCTTCGTCGGAGCCTCGGCCTCGACCCTCGGGCTGACCGGGGTGCAGATGTCGGTGCTCACGCCGGCGATCTTCGCGCTGGTCGTCGGCGCGCTGTACTCCGCGGCCGGGGCGATCTGGGGGCACGTCCCGAACTACGTCCTGGGCCTGTGGATCGTCGCGGTCGGGGTGATCTCGGTGTTCGCGGGCTCGCCGGCGAACACGCTGGTCTTCGGCATCGGCGCCGGAGGCGGGATGCTCGTCGTCGGCGTCATGGAGATCGTGCGGAGGCCGCGGTCGTGACCGGCGTCCCGCAGCTCGACCCCGTCATCCACGCGCAGGCCCGACTCCGGGTGACCGCGACGCTCGCGACGCTCTGCGAGGGCGACCGGATCACGTTCCCGCGGCTGCAGGAGCTGCTCGACATGACCGCGGGCAACCTCTCGACCCACCTGCGCAAGCTCGAGGAAGCGCAGTACGTCGTGATCACCAAGGCACATGAGCGGCGGACCCCGGTCACCTACGCCGAGCTCACCCGGGACGGGCGGCGCGCGTTCGAGGACTACACCAGGGCGCTGCAGTCCCTGCTCGCACCGAACGGGGACGGGTCGTGAGCGCCCCGGTGGCGCGGGCCGTGGGCGTCACCCGGCGGTTCGGCCCCACGGTCGCTCTCGATCGGCTCGACCTGGACGTCGAGGCCGGTTCGCTGGTCGGCCTGCTCGGCCCGAACGGGGCCGGGAAGTCCACGCTGATCAGCCTGCTGGTCGGGCTCCGCAAGCCGGACGCGGGCACCGTCGAGCTGTTCGGCGGATCCCCGCGCGACGCGGCGAACCGGCTGCGTCTCGGCATGACCCCGCAGGAGACCGGACTGCCGGACACGCTGCGCATCGGCGAGGTCCTCGACTTCGTGTCCCGGCACTTCCCGGACCCGCTGCCCCCCGGCGAGCTGCTGGAGCGTTTCGGCCTCACCGGCCTGGAGAGGCGGCAGACCGGCGGGCTGTCCGGAGGACAGAAGCGGCGCCTGGCCGTCGCGCTGGCGTTCGCCGGCCGGCCGCGGCTAGTGGTGCTCGACGAGCCCACCACCGGTCTCGACGTGGAGGGGCGCCGCGCGCTCTGGGACGGGGTCCGCGCGTTCCACGCCGACGGCGGAACGGTGCTGCTGACCAGCCACTACCTGGACGAGATCGAGAGCCTCGCCGAGCGGGTGGTGGTCGTGGCGAAGGGCCGGGTGGTCGCCGACGGCGACGTCGACCAGGTCCGCGGGCTCGTCTCGGTGAGCACCGTGAGCCTGCGCTCGGACGTCGCGCCGCCGATGGAGGGCACCGTCCGCAGCGAGCGCGCCGGCGACCGCTGGGACCTGTGGACCACCGACGCCGACGCCCTGGTCCGCCGGCTGGTGCACGACGGCGTCCCGTTCCACGACCTGCAGGTGCGGACGGCCTCGCTCGAGGAGGCGTTCCTGTCGCTGACCGACGAGACCGAGGAGTCCGCGCGATGACGCTGCTCGCCGCCCACTACCGCTTCCAGGTGCTCGAACAGGCCCGGATCCCGATCGCGCTGGTCTCCTCCGCGGCGTTCCCGGCGCTGTCGCTGCTGTTCTTCGTGGTGCCGTTCGACTTCGCGTCCAGCCCGGATGCGGCGACGACCGCCGTCGTGCAGCTCATCGTGTTCGCGGTGATGATCAGTTTCCTGTTCACGTTCGGCGTCGGGGTCGCCGACGACCGGGAGAAGTCCTGGGACCCCTACCTGCGCACGCTGCCCGCGCCGGCCTGGCCGCGGATCGCCGGCCGGGTGCTGACCGGGGCGACCTTCGCGTTGCTCTCGATCATCCCGGTGGTCATCGTCGGGGCGCTGTTCACCGAGGCCACCGCGTCGCCGGTGCAGCTGCTGCTCGGGATGCTCGCGCTGGTCGTCGCCGGGCTCCCGTTCCTGTTCGGCGGGCTGGCGATCGGGTACTCGCTGCCGGTCAAGGTCGCGTTGCCGGTCACGAACCTGATCTTCTTCCCGATCTCGTTCGCCGGCGGCCTGCTGATCCCGCCGACGCTGTTCCCGTCCTGGTTGCAGACGTTCTCGGCGCTGCTGCCCTCGCGCGGCGCCCGCGACCTGGTGGTGCTGGCCGTGGTCGGGACCCCGCCGGACGTCGTCGCGATCGTGGTCCTCGCGGGGTGGATCGCGGTCACCGGAGCCCTCACGGTGTGGGCCTACCGGCGCGACGAGGGCCGCCGCTTCCGCTGACCCGCCGTCCCACACCCCGCCACCCGAGCGTTGTGGAGCCCTGACGTCTCCTGGCACGCCGCCACACCGCGTCATGGCTCCACAACGGCCGCGGGGGACGGGTCATTTCGCGTCAGGGCTCCACAACGGCCGTGGGAACGGGTGGGTCAGAAGTGGCGGCCGGCGAAGTGGAAGCGGCGGCGGACCGTCACCGAGCCCATGCCGGCGCGGCCGTAGACGCGGAAGTGCGGGTGGCCGTGGGCGGCGCGGCCGGAGACCTTGCTGCGGACCGAGCCCATCGACGTCTCCATGCCGTTGACGTCGGCGGTGGCGTCGTCCGGGACGAGCAGCCGCGCCGAGCCGGCGCCGAGCTGCAGCTCCACCTCGACGACCGGATGGGCGAACGTCGCGTCGCAGAAGTCGAGCAGCACCGAGCCCATCGAGCTCTGCACCCGCAGCCGCGCCGGCACCTGCCAGTTCCCGACGCGGCGCAGCGAGCCCATCCCGCCGCGCAGCACGGTCGGCGGGCCGACCGGGGTGGAGAGCTGCTCGGTGCGCAGGTCCAGCGGGTCACCGGGCAGGTCGGCCAGCGGCGGCACCAGGTCCGCGCCGAACCGGGCCGCGTAGACGATCGAGAGACGCTCCTCCAGCTCGCCCACCGAGATCCGGCCCTCGGACAGCGCCCGTTGCAGCCGTTCGGCCGCACGCTCCCGGTCGGCGTGCGAGATCCTGATCTCCCGCCGCTCGTCGGGTGGGGGCTGGGCGTCCATCCTGAGCAGCGTAATCGCCGGTCCCCGACGCGTTCACCCGTCCCACCCCGTCGTCAGCCGACCGGGCCCGCGACGGCGGGGCGGAACAGCCACACGTCCCCGGCGAGGCGTCCGGGGTCGCCGGTGACCCGCCGCGACCAGTCCAGCACCCGCCCGTCGGCGGCGGGGTCCTCCCCCGGCGCGACCGCGACGACCGTGACGCCCAGCTCCTGCAGGTCACCGGCCGCGCGGGCGGTGTAGGCCGCGCTCGGGAGGTTCTTGCCGTCGGCGACCCACTGCGCGCCGATCTGGTAGCGGTTCCACGGCGACTCGATGACGAGCGGGTCCTCGTCGTTCGAGGCGATGAAGTACCCGCCGGGCGTGCGGAACGCCATGTCCGAGGCCACCTGCCAGCGCAGGCCCTGCGCGCCGTCGTCCCAGGCCGCGCTCAGGCGTGGGTAGATCTCGGCGACGTCGCCGGGCCGGAACGCCCCGCCCGGGTCGGCGAACAGCGCCGGGACGGTGGCCGGCTGCACCTCCTGGGTGTCGCCGGGCAGCCACGACACCAGCGCGAACCCGGAGAGCACGAGCGCGCCCGTCCGGACCGCGCCGCGCGGCGCGACGTCCGGGAGCCGGTCGACCCACAGCGCGACGACGACGGCGACGCACAGCGCCACGACCACCTGGATCCGCACCGGCTCGATCTCCGAGAGCAGCGGCACGACCGTGACGGCCTTCCACGGCAGCGCGACGTCCAGGTGCTCGCCGAGCACGACGACGCCGGTGCCGAGCGAGCAGAGCCACGCGATCGCCCCGACCGCGGCGGTGACCCGCAGCGTCGACGACCGCACGACGAGCACGGCGACCAGGATCAGCGCCAGCATCGCGATCCCGACGTAGCCGCCCTGCTCGCCGATGTGCCCGGCCAGCTCGTCGGCGAGGCCGTCGGGGGCGGGGCCGATCGCCGTCATCCGGGTCGGGAGCACGATGTTGGCCAGGTCGGCACCGGTCGCGTCGACGTTGCGGATGGCCGAGCGGGGGCGCACCGGTCCGGCCAGGATCAACCACAGCGGGTAGGCCCCGAGCACCGCGAACGCGCCGACGCAGGCCACCGCGGCCCGGGCCAGACCGGGCAGCGCGGGACGCACCCGCCGCGGCCACCGCACCGCCAGCACCACCGCGGCGACGACCAGGAAGATCACGCCGATGGCCAGCGCCTGGGTGTAGAGGACCAGCTGCGCGACAAGCACCAGACCGGTGACCGCGCCGAGCCGCCAGGGATGCGTGACGGGCCGGGCGAACAGGTGGTGGGCGAGCAGCAGCAGGACCGGCGGCAACACCGACCAGACCAGGTTCAGGTGCCCGGCCACGGCGTGCGCGAGGTGGAACGGGCTGAACGCGTAGAGCGCCCCGGCGAGGCCGCGGGCCGTCCAGCCGCGCAGCCCGTCGGAGCGGACGTAGGGACGCAGCGCCCACACCAGCGCCAGCCCGGACACGACCGGGCCGAGCACGACGCCGGTGTTGAACGCGGCGGTCGCACCGGCGGCCAGCGTCACCGGGGAGAGCAGCGCCGCCAGCAGCGGGACGCTGGTGTTCCACAGCGCGTTGACCCCGAGCGGGTAGTGCATGTAGTCGCTGAGCAGCGGGTTCTGCCCGTGCCCGACCGCCCACGGCAGCCAGTTGAGCCACCACGCGAACATGTCGGCGTCCGCGGTGACCCGCCCGATCAGCACCGTGGAGAACGAGCCGAGCGCGCGGTGCTGCAGGCCCGCCGAGGCGAGCAGGTAGAGCGCGGCGAGGAGCAGGTACGGCCACCACGCGCGACGGCGGCGGGTCGGCGCGGAGCCGACGGCCTGCTCGGGCCGTGCGTGCCGGGGCGTGCGCACCTCGCCCGACCCCGTCACGCCCAGCACCGGACCAGCGTCCCACAGGGGCGTCCGCCCGCCCGCCCACCGATCCGGCCACCGCATCGTCGTCGGCGGCGGCCAGGGCTGCGGGATCCGCGCCCGGCCGTCTCGGTAGCCTTGCGCCGATGTCGAGCCACGCCCGGTCCCTGCACGGATGGGGACGCACCGCGCCCACGATCGCCGAGGTCGTCACCCCCCGGGACGGGCAGGAGGTGGCGGACGCGGTCACCCGCGCCGGTGAGCGCGGGATCATCGCCCGCGGGCTCGGCCGGTCCTACGGCGACCCCGCGCAGAACGCGGGCGGGCTCGTACTGGACATGACCGGGCTCGGCCGGATCCACTCAATCGACCCGGACTCGGGCGTTGTCGACCTCGACGCCGGGGTCAGCCTGGACACTCTGATGCGGGCCGCGCTGCCGCACGGGCTGTGGGTCCCGGTGCTGCCCGGCACCCGCCAGGTGACGATCGGCGGCGCGATCGGCGCCGACGTGCACGGCAAGAACCACCACACCAAGGGCAGCTTCGGCAACCACGTGCTGTCGATGGACCTGGTCACCGCGGACGGCACGGTGCACGCACTGACCCCGGACGGCCCGGGGCAGGAGCTGTTCTGGGCCACCGTCGGCGGGATGGGGCTGACCGGTGTGATCACCCGGGCCCGGGTGCGGCTGCACCGCACCGAGTCGGCGTACTTCGTCGTCGACACGGACCGCACCGACGACCTGGACGGCCTGCTGGAGCTGCTCACCGACGGCTCCGACGACCGCTACGGCTACTCCGCGGCCTGGTTCGACACCACCGCGACCGGCGCGAAGTTGGGCCGCTCGGTCCTCACCCGGGGTTCGCTCGCGACCGTCGACCAGCTGCCGGACAAGCTCCGCGCGGACCCGCTGAAGTTCGACGCGCCGCAGCTGCTCAGCTTCCCGGACGTGTTCCCGAACGGGCTGGCCAACAAGGCGTCGCTGACCGCGTTCAGCGAGCTGTGGTTCCGCAAGGCCCCGCGGCGCCAGCGCGGCTCGGTGCAGAACATCACGGCCTTCTACCAGGTGCTCGACCTGTTCGGGAACTGGAACCGGATCTTCGGGTCCAAGGGATTCCTGCAGTACCAGTTCGCCGTCCCGATGGGCGAGGAAGCGGCGCTGCGCCGGATCGTCGAGAAGATCGCGCACTCCCCGCACAAGTCCGGGCTCAACGTGTTCAAGCGCTTCGGCGAGGGCAACGCCGCCCCGCTGTCCTTCCCGATCAAGGGCTGGACGATCACCGTGGACTTCCCGATCGCGCCGGGGCTCTCCCGGTTCTGCACCGAGCTCGACGAGATGGTGCTGACCGCGGGCGGGCGCCTGTACCTGGCCAAGGAGTCCCGCACCAGCCCGGCCGCGTTCGCCGCCGGGTACCCGCGGATCGACGAGTGGCGCAAGGTCCGCTCGTCGGTGGACCCGGACGGCCGTTTCGCCTCCGACATGTCCCGCCGCCTCGCACTCACCTAGGAGCTTCTCCCACATGATCGACGCCGTCGGCAACCCGCAGAGCATCCTTCTCCTGGGCGGGACCTCCGAGATCGGCCTGGCCTCGGTGCGCGCGTTCGCCGCGGACCGCCCGATGCGGGTGGTGCTCGCCGCCCGCCCGGGCCCGCGCCTGGACGCCGCGCGCACCGAGCTGGAGGCCCTCGGCTGCGGGGTGGAGACGATCGAGTTCGACGCGCGCGCGGTCGAGACGCACTCCGAGGTCGTCCGCAAGGCGTTCGCCGGAGGGGACATCGACGTCGCGATCGTCGCGTTCGGCCTGCTCGGGGACAACGAGAAGGCCTGGACGGACGTCGACACCGCCGTCGAGCTGGCGCAGGTCAACTACACCGCCACGGTGTCCACCGGGGTGGCGCTGGCCGAGCGCTTCACCGCCCAGGGCCACGGTGCACTGGTCGCGATCTCGTCGGTGGCCGGGGAGCGGGCGCGCCGCTCGAACTTCGTCTACGGCTCCACCAAGGCCGGGATGGACGCGTTCTACACCGGGCTGACCGAGGCCCTGCGCCCGTCCGGGGTCACGGTGTCGATCGTCCGGCCCGGGTTCGTGCACACGAAGATGACCGCGGGCCTCAAGCCGGCGCCGCTGTCCACCACCCCCGATGCGGTCGCCGAGGTGATCGTCGACGCGGTGCGCAAGCAGAAGGAGCTCGTCTGGGCGCCGGCCCCGTACCGG
>NZ_JADQDD010000013.1 GCF_019263595.1 Pseudonocardia sp. KRD291
GCGCGTGGTCGGGCAGCAGACCGTCGGCCAGGGCCTGCGCGAGCGTCGGTGCGGCGGTGTCCTTGTCCGAGAGCACCGGCTCGATCCCGGACGGCCACGGCAGGGCCAGCTCCGGGTCCAGCGGGGTGATCCCGTGCTCGGCCGCGGGGTTGTAGGGCGTCGAGCAGAGATAGGCGACGACCGTGTCGTCGGCCAGCGCCATGAACGCGTGCCCGAGGCCCTCGGACAGGTACACCGCGCGCATCGAGCCGCCGTCGAGCTCGACGGCCTCGGAGCGCCCGAACGTCGGCGACCCCACCCGCAGGTCGGTGACCACGTCGAGGATCGAACCGCTCGCGCAGTAGAGGTACTTGGCCTGCCCCGGCGGGGTGTCGGCGAAGTGCACGCCGCGGATCACCCCGCGGGCGGACACGCTGTGGTTGGTCTGGGCGACGGTGAGGTCGAACCCGAGTGCGTCGCGGAACGGCGCCCCCTGGAACGGCGCCACGAACACCCCACGCGGGTCCGGGAACACGGCCGGCTCGAACAGCCACGCCCCGGCGATCGAGAGCTCGGTCGCCCTCACCGGCCGGCTCCGGCCCGCGCCTTGAGCGGCTCCCACCACGCCCGGTGCTCGCGGTACCAGTCCACGGTGGCCGCCAGCCCGTCGTCGAACGAGGTGGCGGGGGCGTAGCCCAGCTCGTCGCGGATCTTCGTCCAGTCCACCGCGTAGCGGCGGTCGTGCCCGAGCCGGTCCGGCACCCGCTCGATCATCGACGCGGCGTCCGCGCCGACGGCGGCGAGCAGCCGGTGGGTCAGGTCGACGTTGGTCAGCTCGGTCCCGCCGCCGATGTTGTAGACCTCCCCCGCGCGCCCACCCGCGGCGACCAGCGCGATCGCGCGGCAGTGGTCGTCGACGTGCAGCCAGTCCCGGACGTTGAGCCCGTCGCCGTAGAGCGGGACCGACTTCCCGTCGAGCAGGTTGGTCACGAACAGCGGGACGACCTTCTCCGGGAACTGGTGCGGCCCGTAGTTGTTCGAGCACCGGGTGACGCAGACGTGCATGCCGTACGTGCGGTGGTAGGAGCGCGCCAGCAGGTCCGACCCGGCCTTGGACGCCGAGTAGGGCGAGTTCGGCTCGAGGACGTGGTCCTCGGTCCAGGACCCCTCGGCGATCGAGCCGTAGACCTCGTCGGTGGACACGTGCACGAACCGCGCGACGCCTGCGTCCAGCGCGGCCTGCAGCAGGACCTGGGTGCCCCCGACGTTGGTGGAGACGAAGTCCGCGGCACCGGTGATCGAGCGGTCCACGTGCGACTCGGCGGCGAAGTGCACGACCAGGTCCACCCCGGACATCACCCCGGCCACCCGGTGCGGGTCGCGGATGTCCCCGCGCTCGACGACGAGACGTTCCGACCCCGCCACCGGCTCCAGGTTGGTCATGGTGCCCGCATAGGTGAAGGCGTCCAGCACGACTACGTCCGCGCCGGCCAGCGACGGGTAGGCGTCGCCCACCACCGAGCGCACGAAGTGCGAACCGATGAACCCGGCTCCGCCGGTCACGAGTACCCGCATCGTCCTCCCTCTGCAGTGCACAGCGCCCTCGGAGCCCCTGGCTGACCGGCCCGGCGACCAGCGTGTCAGAGTCCGCCCGAGCCATGACGGCGCGGGCCGTCGCCGGCACGGAGCCGGCGGTCACGAGAGGAGCGGGTGTGCGAGCGATCGTTCTCGGTGCGGGTGGGCAGCTCGGACGGGCCCTCGTCGCCGCCCTGCCCGGTGCCCTCGCCGTCACCCGGGGGCAGCTCGACATCGGCGACGCGGCCGCGGTCGACGCGTTCGACTGGACCCGGTTCGACACCGTGTTCAACGCCGCCGCCTACACCGCCGTCGACCGGGCCGAGACCGACCGCGCGGCCGCGTGGAGGGCCAACGCGACCGGCCCGGCGAACCTCTCGCGCGCCGCCGTGCGGCACGGGCTGGCCCTCGTGCAGGTCTCCACCGAGTACGTCTTCGACGGCACCACCGCCGGCCCGATCCCGGAGGACACCCCGGTGTCCCCGGCCGGCGTCTACGGCGCGTCGAAGGCGGCGGGCGAGGTCGCGGTGGCCGCGGTCCCGCGCCACGTCGTGGCCCGCACCAGCTGGCTCGTCGGCGACGGGCACAACTTCGTCGCCACGATGCTCGGGCTGGCCGGGCGCGGGGTGTCCCCGGCCGTCGTCGACGACCAGATAGGGCGCCCGACGTTCACCGCCGACCTCGCGTCCGCGCTGGTCGCCCTGGCCGGCGCCGAGCCGGGCGTCTACCACGTGACCGGCGACGGCGAGCCGGTGAGCTGGGCCGGTCTCGCCCGGGAGGTGTTCGCCCACGCCGGGCGCGATCCCGGCGACGTCCGCCCGGTGAGCACCGCCGAGTACACCGCCGACCGCCCGGGAACCGCACCCCGACCGGCGAACAGCGTGCTCGACCTGAGCCGCCTGACCCGCGCCGGGATCACCGTCCCGGCCTGGCGCGACTCGCTCGCGGCCCACCTGGGCGGAGCGCAGCGGTGACCAAGGGGATCATCCTGGCCGGCGGCACCGGGAGCCGGCTGCACCCGCTCACCCGCGCGGTGTCCAAGCAGCTGCTCCCGGTCTACGACAAGCCGATGATCTACCACCCGCTGAGCACGCTGATGCTCGCCGGGATCCGGGAGATCCTGCTCATCTCCACCCCGCACGACCTCCCCGGCTTCCAGCGCCTGCTCGGCGACGGCCACGAGATCGGCCTCGAGATCACCTACGCCGAGCAGCCGCAGCCCAACGGCCTGGCCGAGGCGTTCCTGATCGGCGCCGAGCACGTCGCCGGCGGGCCGTCGGTACTGGTGCTGGGGGACAACATCTTCCACGGCCCGTCGTTCTCCGCGCGACTCAAGACCGCCGTCGACGACGTCGGGTCCGGCCGCAGCGGTTGCGTGCTGTTCGGCTACCCGGTCCGTGACCCGCGGCGCTACGGCGTCGGCGAGGCGGACGCGGACGGGCGGCTGATCTCGATCGAGGAGAAGCCGGAGCACCCGCGCTCGGACCGCGCGATCACCGGCCTCTACGTCTACGACGCCGGAGTCGTCGACATCGCCCGCTCGATCTCCCCGTCCGCGCGCGGCGAGCTGGAGATCACCGACGTCAACCGGGTGTACCTGGAGCAGGGCCGCGCGCGGCTGACCGACCTGGGCCGCGGCTTCGCCTGGCTCGATACCGGCACGCACGAGTCGCTGATCGAGGCCGGGCAGTACGTGCGCGTGCTGGAGAACCGGCAGGGCGTGCGGATCGCCTGCATCGAGGAGGTCGCGCTGCGGATGGAGTTCATCGACGCGCAGCAGTGCATGGCCCTGGGGCTGGCCCAGTCCGGTTCGGGCTACGGCGAGTACGTCGTCGAGGTGGCGCGGTCGTTCGGGGCCAGCGGCTGAGCGGTGTCCGGAAGGACGGAGACTGCCCTACCGTCCCGCCGCATGGGGGCCGACCTCGACGACGTCCACCAGCCGATCGATCCCGACGAAGTCCCCGACGTTCACGGTGAGCAGCGGGATACGGGCCGCCGCAGCCGTCGCCGCGATCTGAAGATCCAGACGGCGGGGGCGCGGATTCCGGCCGGCAGCCCGCACGAGGGTGGCCAGCACCCCGTAGAGCTTGGCCTCCTCCACACCGAAGGGAATGACCTCGTAGTTCTGCACGACATCCTGAAGACGCGCGGCACGCGCTTCCTGCTCTGCGGGATCGCCGGTGTCCAGCCCGTAGGCCATTTCGGCGACCGTCACGGCGCTGACCGCGAGCTGCTCGTCCTCCTCGATCAGACCGTGCTCGAACCGCTCGATGTCGATGATGACGCAGGTGTCGAGGAGAACTGTCATTCGTCGATGTCATCCGATCCGAAGATCAGATCGGCTGCTGCCCTGTCGCGGTACCATTGATCGACATCAATGGGCGGAAGGCGGGCGGCGCGTTCACGGGCCTCCCGCAACGTGGTCACCTTCCTACGCGCAGGGGCATGCGGCAGGAGGTCGGCGACCGGACGCCCGTTGCGAGTCACCACGAAGCTCTCTCCCGCCTCGACCCGGCGCATGATGTCCGCGTTGTCGTTGCGCAGCTGCCGCTGCCCGATGGTTTCCGCCACCTCGACAGCATAGCCTGCTGTAGCACAATTGCGCTACAGCTCGCTCGCGCCCGTCGTGCGCTACGCGCTCATTCGACCGTCACCGACTTGGCGAGGTTGCGTGGCCGGTCGACGTCGTGTCCGAGGTGGCGGGTCGTCTCGCGGGCGAAATGCTGCAGGGCGATGACGGACTCGAGGGGGCCCCACGGGGGTTCGTGGTCGGCGGCGGCGACCGGCACGTCGGCGTCCTCGCCAGGCCCGATGATGATCAGCCGGGCGCCGCGGGCGGCCATCTCGCGGCCGTTGACGGCCAGCCGATCGAGGGGGCGGGCCTGCACCAGGATCACCGGCGTGCCGGCCTGGATCAGCGCGAGGGGGCCGTGCTTGAGTTCGCCGGCAGGCAGTGCCTCCACCCATCGGTAGGCGAGTTCCTTGAGCTTGAGCGCGCCCTCGAAGGCATACGGCACCCCGGCGCCGCGAGAGGTGTAGATGAACGCCGGGTGCATCGCGAGGCGCCGGGCCAGGTCCCGGGCCGGGCCGGCCGAGAGCCGGTGAGTGGCTGCCATGCGGGCCGGGACCTGGGCGAGCTGGTCCTCGAACCCGACGAGCTCCCCCACGCTCAGGCGCCCGAGCGCCGAGGCCAGGCTCAGCGCCAGGGCGGATCCGGCCAGCACCTGGTTGGTGAACGACTTGGTCGCGGCGACCCCGAACTCCGGGCCGCACCCGAGCCCGAGCACGGCGTCGGAGCGCCGCGCCAGGGTGGACTGCGGGTTGTTGGTGACGGCGAGCAGCGGGTCGTGCCAGTGATCGAGTGCGGCCAGGACGTCGGCGGTCTCGCCGGACTGGGAGAACGCGATGGTGAGCGTGTCGGGTTCGGCAGCGTCGGCGGTGGCTTCGCTGGCGATCACGACCGTGGCGGGGATGCCGGCGACGGTGGCGAGCACGCGGGCGGTGACCCGGGCGGCATAGGCCGAGCTGCCGCATGCAACCAGCCGGATCCGCTCACCGGTGGGGAGGCCGAGATCGTGGAGCAGTGCGCCGCGCGCGAGGCGTCCGGCCACGGTCGCGATGAGGTGCTCGGCGGCGGCGGGCTGGTCGTCGATCTCCTTGGCGGTGAAGTCGTCGGCTCCGCCACGGTCGGCGGGCGCCGCCGGCGGCTCGGCCGGCCGGCCGGGGCGCGGGGTGGTGACCGCGCGGCCCGTGTGGTCGAACCAGCCGTGCCGGTCGCCGAGGACCACGATGTCGCCCTCGGCGAGTTCACGCACGGTGTGCACCTCGGTGGCGAACCCGAGCTGGTCCGAGGAGGCCATCGTGAAATCGTCCCCCTCGCCGACCAGCAACGGGCTGCGGTGGCGTGCGAGCACCACGGCGTCGAGCCCCCGCACGGTCACTGCCAGCGCCCACGAGCCCCGCAGCCGGGCCGTGGCGGCTCCGACCGCCGCGACGACGGCCGCCGCGGTCGGCCCGGCGCCGGTGGTGATCGGCGAGAGGTGGCTCTCGACCAGGTGGGCGACGAGTTCGGTGTCGACATCCGATGACAGCAGGTGGCCGGCGGCGGTCAGCTCGGCGGCGAGTTCGGCGGCGTCGTCGAGAGTCCCGTTGTGGACGACCGCCACAGTCCCGGTGCAGTCGACGTGCGGGTGGGCGTTGGCCACCGTCGGTGCCCCGTGGGTGGCCCAGCGGGTGTGGGCGATGCCGGTGCAGCTGACCTGCCCGGCCGCGGGCAGGACCGCGGCGAGCTCGGGGAGTCGTCCGGCCGCGCGGTAGACCTCGACCGGGTGGCCGTCGCCCGGATTGAGCGCGACCCCGGTCGAGTCGTAGCCGCGATACTCGAGCCGGGACAGGCCCTGCAGCAGGGCCGGCAGGGCCGGGCGCAGCCCTCGGTAGGCCACGATTCCACACATGAGGCGCTCCACTTCGATCGAACGGGTGGGACGACACCCACGCAGGTGGCGGGATGCCGAGGGACACCTCACCCGAGGTGGCGCACCTCGGAGTTGCCGTACCGGGGCCCCTCGGCGGGTGGGAACACGCCTGCCCGCACGGCCGCGACGACGGCGTTGAGCGACTCCTTCACCGTGTGCTCGGGTGCGAACCGCAACCGGTCGGCGATCTTGTCGAAGCAGACGCGGTAGTTGCGGGGATCGGTGTCGCCGGCGCGGTACTCGACGGCGGCCTCGGGCAGCTGCGCCCGGAGCTCCTCGACGATCATCCGTTTGGTGAACTGTTGGGAGTTGCCCCCCACGTTGAACACCTCCCCGTCGACGTCCTGGCGCGGCGCGAGGAGCACCTGCATGATCGCTCGGGAGATGTCGCGGACATGGCAGTACGGGCGCCAGGTGTCGGCGTCGTAGACCAGCAGCGACTCGTCGGAGGCCAGCGCCCGGGCGAACTGTGACACGGTGAGGTCGAAGCGCATCCGGGGCGACATCCCGTACGCCGTCGCCAGCCGCAGTACGGTGCCGGCCACGTCGCCGGTGCCGGCGAGCACGTGCTCCTCCACGTCGATCTTCGTTCGGGCGTAGAGCGACTGCGGGTTGAGCACGCTGTTCTCGGTGGCGGGTGTGTCCGGATCGTGGACGCCGTAGTTGCTGCACGTGGACGTGAACACGAACCGGGCGACCCCCAGCGGCCCGAGGCTGTCGATGGCCCGGATCGTCGCGTCTCTGTTCACCTGAGCGGCGAGCTCCCGGTACGCCCGGCACACCGGGTCACCGACGAGCGAGGCCAGCAGCACGACGTCGTCGGCGCCGGCGGCGGTCCGGCCGAGTTCCTCGGTGTCGCGCAGGTCGCCGCGCACCACCGTGAGCCGGTCGTGGTCGAGCAGGTGGTGCAGCGCGAAGCCGTTGTCGTAGACGAGCTGGTCGAACACGGTGACGTGCGCGCCGGCATCGAGCAGCCGGCCGACGAGGACCGAACCGATGTATCCCGCGCCGCCCACCACCACGACGCGGTGGCCGGTCATGTCGGACGTTGTCATGAAGCGACCTCTCGGCTCGGTCGTCCGGTGGTGCGGCCGAGCGCCTCGGCCAGCGTCGCGACGACTCGGCTCACGTCCGCTTCGGTGAGCCGTGGGTGCAGGGGCAGGGTCAGCTCACCGTCGGCGAACCGCTCGGTGCGCGGGAGCGACAGCGCCCCGAACCGGCGCCGGTAGAAGTCGAACCGGTGGATGGGTGCGTAATGGACACTGGTCTGCACCCTGCTCCCGGTCATGGCCGCGACCACCGACCGGCGGTCCGCGCCGGGCGGCAGCAGGACCGGGAAGAGGTGCGCCACGGTGGGGTCGGGCCGGTCGAAGGGCACGAGCACCTCCGGGAGCATCTCGGCGAGCAGCTCCCGATAACGGGTGCTCAGCCCGCGACGGCACTCGTTCCACTCCGGCAGCCGCTGCAGCTGCACCAGACCCAGCGCTCCGCGCAGCTCGTCCATCCGGCAGTTGGTGCCGCACTCCACGACGTCGTAGGCGGTGGTGCGACCGTGGACCCTGTCGAGCGTCCCGGTCGTCATCCCGTGCGCGCGCATCAGCCGCATCCGTGCGCGCGGTGCGTCCCCACGAACGAGGACCATCCCACCCTCGCCCGTGGTGAGGTTCTTGTTCGCGAAGAAGCTGAAGGCCGCCGCGTCGCTGTACACACCGACCGCGCCGGTCGCCCCGGCCGCGTGGGCCGCGTCCTCGAACAGGAACAGCCCGTACTCGTCCGCCAACCGGCGCCACGCCGGAACATCCATCGTGTAGCCGGCGTAGTGCATGATCAGGATCGCGCGCGTGCTCGAGGTGATCCGGGCGCGTGCCTCCTCGATCGACATGTGCGGCCGCTCGGGGGCCTCGATGTCGACGAAGACCGGCGTCGCGCCGGCCGCCACGACGACGTTGGCGGTGGCCACGAAGCTCAGCGACGGTACGAGCACCTCGTCACCGGGACCGATCCCGAACGTCGCCAGCACGACCTGCAGGGCGGCGGTCGCCGAACTCACGGCCACGGCGTCCTCGACGCCGTGCATCCGGGCGAATGCCTGCTCGAACGAACGGACCCGCTCCCCCATGGCCAGCCACCCGCTGTCCACCACCTCGGCGAGCGCCCGCTTCTCCGGCTCACCCAGCACCGGTGCGCCGAGCTCGATCAGCGGGGGTGTCGCGAGCGTCGTCACTGCGGGCCCGGGAGCGCGCTCGCCGCCTGCTCCTGCGCCCGTCGCAGGTCCTCGATCCGGCCGATGTCGATCCAGGTGCCCTCGTGCTCGTACACGTTCACCGGGGTGCCGGTGCCGAGCATCGCGAACATCAGCTGGTCGAAACCGAACGGGCCGGAATCCGGAACATGGTCGAGGACCTCCGGTTCCATGAGATAGATGCCGGTGCTGACCGAGTACTCCTGGGTCGGCTTCTCCCGGAACGTGCTCACCCGGCCTCCGGCGTGCTCGAGCACGCCGTAGGCGATGCTCACCCGCTGCCGGGTCACGACCACGGTCATCGGGGCCGGGTGTTCCCCATGGGAGTCCACGACGTGCTGCAGCGACAGGTCGATGAACACGTCGGAGTTGGACACGAAGAACGGCCCGTCCAGCCGGTCGCGCATCCGGCTCAGCGGCCCGATGGTGCCCAGCGGCTCGGACTCCTCGACGTACTCGATGTCGAGCCCCCACCGCCTGCCGTCGGCGCAGTAGCTCCTGATCAACGGGCCGAACTTGCTGACCGTGATCATCACTCGCTTGACCCCGACGTCGCTGAACTGCCGGAGCAGATTGTCGATCACGGTGTCCTCGCCCACCGGCATGAGCGCCTTGGGCAGGACGGTGGAATAGGGCGCCAGCCGGGTTCCTTGCCCACCGGCTTGGATCACAGCTTTGAGATCGTCCATCGCCGAACCTCCGGAGCGTCGAACTGCTAAGCGTGACGGTCGTCATGCCCAGTAGTTCCGTTACACCGGGCACAGCAGACTTCGGGGAACCGCTTTACGTATCCGACCGGCAAGACCCGCACCCGGTAGCCATTACGACGCGCACGAGGCGACGAATCTCGTGGTCACGCGGCGGCCGGACAGTCGAATCGATCATCCTCCCACCCGCCGTGATCCATAACTCGTCGATTCCGGCGCGCTCGGGTAACGAAGTTCCGCGATCACACGAGTAGGCCGTCACATCGACGTCGCTGTGAGGTCTCAATGGAACGAGGCGCGGATCTCGCGCAAGGGTTCATTCGTATCGATCAACGCCGGTCCGACCACTCGGGGAACTCCGACGAAGCCACGTTCCCGGTTCCCGAGATCAAGCCCCCCGGGCGCCGACAGGACACCCGTCGGCCCAGGGCCGGCTGGCTCATGGCCGCGGACGTCGCCGCGTGGGCCTGTGCCGTCACGGTCGCCGTCATCCTCCGGCTCGAGCTCGACGTCAGCCGGATCGAGCCTGGCGCCCTGGTCCGGATCGGGCTCGTCGCCGCCGCGGCCCAGCTCGTCGTCGGCGGCGTGTCGTCGGTCTACAACGGGCGGTTCGTCACCGGCTCCTTCGAGGACACGACCCGCGTCGCGGGGTCGGCCGTCGTCGCCGGGCTGATCACCTTCGCGCTCAACACCCTGGCCGATCCGCAACTGATCTTCCTGTCGGTGCCGCTCGGAGCCCTTCCCGTCGGGCTCGCGCTCACCGTCGGTGGGCGGGTGGCGCTGCGGGTCCACCGGGAGCGGCGCGCCCGGTGCACCCGTGCCGGGACACGACGGGTCATCGTGTTCGGCTCCGGTCACGACGGTCGGCACCTGGTCCGCGCCATGCTCGACGACCCCTCGGCCGGATGTGTGCCGGTCGCGCTGCTCGACGACGACGTCCGGCTGGGCGGGACGCGGATCCACGGAGTGCCCGTCCGCGGCACCCGATGGGACATGTGGACCGCGGGGCAGGTGCTCGACGCCGACCTGCTCGTCGTCACCGGCCGTCCGGCGGACGGGTCGGCGGCGACGCAGCTCAGCCGCCTCGCGGCCGAGGCCGGGATGGCTGTGGCGGTGGTACCGCCCCTGGTCGAGCTGGTCCGGCTCCGGTCCGCCGTCGCACCCGTCGATGCAGCTGTACAGCCCGGTCCGACCGACGGGGAGCCGGCCGGCAGCGGGACATCGAGATCGAGGGGGCCCGGACGGGCCAAGAGGCTGCTCGACGTCCTGGTCTGCTCTGTCCTGCTCCTGGCCGCGGTCCCGGTGATGGCCGTGATCGCCCTGGTCCTGCGCGTGACCGGGGACGGCCAGGTCCTGTACCGGGCGTCGCGGGTGGGGCGGAACATGCGCCCGTTCACGATGTACAAGTTCTCCGGCATGGTGCCCGGCGACGACGGGCCACGGGTGACGACGTCCGACGACATCCGGATCACGCCGGTCGGCCGCCGGCTGCGGGCGAGCAAGCTCGACGAGCTCCCCCAGCTGTTCAACGTGCTGCGCGGCGACATGAGCCTGGTCGGGCCCCGTCCGGAGGATCCCCGCTACGTCTCCCACTACACGCCCGAGCAGCAGCGCGTGCTGACCGTCCGCCCGGGCATGACCGGCCTGGCGTTCCTCCGCTTCGGGCACGAGCAGCTGTTCATCGCGCGGGCGAAACCGGCCGACGTCGAGCGGTACTACGTCTGCGAGATCCTGCCGCGCAAGCTCCGGATCGAGCTCGAGTACCTCGAGAACTGGAGCTTCGTCGGCGACCTGCGGATCCTCGCCCGGACCCTGATCGGAATCGTCACATGAGCGGCGACACGCTGCCGGCCGTTCGGATCTCGACGTCGGCCGACGTCTCGGACTCGGCGGAGATCGGCCCGGGGACGATGATCTGGGAGCTCGCCCAGGTCCGCGAGCACGCCGTGATCGGGCGTGCCTGCGTCCTCGGCCGGGGTGCCTACGTCGGTCCGGGCGTCGCGGTCGGGGACCACACGAAAATCCAGAACCAGGCGCTCGTGTACGAGCCGGCGCGCCTGGGCACCGGGGTGTTCGTCGGTCCGGCCGCGGTCCTGACCAACGACCAGTACCCGCGCTCGACCGACCCGGACGGGCGGCCGAAGTCCGCCGCCGACTGGACCCCGGTGGCGGTGCACGTCGGGGACGGCGCCTCACTCGGCGCCCGCTGTGTCTGCGTCGCACCCGTGACCATCGGCCGCTGGGCGATGGTCGCCGCGGGCGCCGTCGTGGTCGCTGACGTCGCGGACTTCGCCCTCGTCGCCGGTGTGCCAGCGCGGCGGATCGGGTGGGTGGGGCCGGCCGGGACGCCGCTCGTCGAAGGGCCCGAGGGCACCTGGTCCTGCACACGAACCGGGCAACGATTTCGCGAAGAGGAGGGACGCCTGCATGAGCTCCACACTTGATCGGGCCGAGATCGAGGCGATACCGAGGACCGGACTGGCGATCGGGCCGGAGGAGCGCGCCGCCGTGCTGCGCGTCATGGCCTCCGGGATGATCGCCCAGGGCCCAGAGGTCGCGGCGTTCGAGACCGAGTTCGCGTCCACCGTGGACGGACGTCCCTCGGTCGCGGTGAACTCCGGGACGAGCGCCCTGCTGCTGGGGCTGCTCGCCCTGGGTATCGGGCCCGGGGACGAGGTCGTCGTTCCGTCGTTCACGTTCGCGGCGACCGCCAACGCCGTGGTCCTCACCGGAGCCGAACCGGTGTTCGTCGACATCGAGCCGCAGCACTTCGGCGTCGCCCCCGACGCGGTGTCCGCGGCCATCGGCAGTCGCACGGCGGCCATCGTGGCCGTACACCTCTACGGGCACCCGGTCGCCGACGAGCTCGCGCGGATCGCCGGCGCGCACGGCCTGGCGTTCGTCGAGGACGCCGCACAGGCTCACCTGGCCACGGCAGGAGGGCGTCCGGTCGGGACGTTCGGGGACCTCGCGGCGTTCAGCTTCTACCCCACCAAGAACATGACCAGCGGGGAGGGCGGCATGGTCGTGTGCGCGGACGAGGCGACGGCGCGACGTGTCCGGTTGCTGCGCAACCAGGGCATGGAGCAGCGGTACGCGAACGAGATCGTCGGCTACAACGCCCGGATGACCGACCTGCACGCCGCGATCGGCCGGGTGCAGCTCCGGCGGCTGCCCGGCTGGACCGCGGAACGGCGCCGCAACGCGAAGTACCTGACCGACACGCTCGCCTGCCTCACCACGCCCGACGAGCTGGGGCTGCCCCGCGTCGCCGACGGCGTCGCGCCTGCCTGGCACCAGTACACGGTGCGCGTCCCGGGCCGGGACGGTGTCCTCCGGTCCCTCGACGAACGTGGCGTTCCGACAGGTGTCTACTACCCGACGCCCTGCCATCGGCTACCCGCCTACGACCTGCACCTCGACCTGCCCGAGACCGCCGCAGCCGCGGCACAGGTGCTGTCGGTGCCGGTGCATCAGGCGCTGACCGGCTCGCAGCTCGAACGGGTCGCGCTCGGACTCGCCGGGGCGGTGCGGGCATGACCAGGACACTTCGGGCCGGCCTGATCGGGCTCGGCGCCATGGGCCGTAACCACGCGCGGGTCCTCCAGTCGCTGCCCGACATCGAGTTCGTGGGTGCGGTGGACCCGCTCGATCCGCCGCAGCCGCGTGCCCTGCGGGTCGAGGTCCTGTCCGGCATCCGCGAGCTCGTGGAACGCGGCACCGACCTGTGCGTCGTGGCCACGCCGACGCACACCCACGAGGCCATCGCCCTGGAGCTGGCCGAGGTCGGCATCGCCACGCTCGTGGAGAAGCCGGTCGCGCACGACGAGAAGGCGGCGCAGCGGATGGTCGACGCCTTCGACGCCGCCGGCGTGGTCGGCTGTGTCGGGCACATCGAACGCTACAACCCCGCCCTGCAGGACATGCGTCGCAGGCTGGCGCGCAACGAGCTCGGCGAGGTCTTCCAGGTCGTCACCCGGCGGCAGGGCCCGTTCCCGGCACGCATCGCGGACGCCGGCGTCATCCTCGATCTGGCCACGCACGACATCGACCTCACCGCGTGGGTCACCGGCTCGCCCTACCGGTCGGTCTCCGCCCGGGTGGCGCACCGCAGTGGACGCATCCATGAGGACCTGGTCAGCACGGTCGGCGAGCTGGCCGACGGCACGGTGGTGACCCACCTGGTCAACTGGCTCTCCCCGCTCAAGGAGCGCGTCACGACGGTCACCGGTGAGTACGGCTGCTTCGTCGCCGACACCCTGACGGCGGACCTGACGTTCTTCCAGAACGGCTCGGAGTCCACCGAGTGGGAGCGCGTCGCCGTGTTCCGGGGGGTCTCCGAGGGCAACGTGACCCGCTTCGCGATCCCGAAACCGGAGCCGCTGGTCACGGAGCTGTCGAACTTCGCCGACGCGGTCCGGGGCGAGCCCGCCGACGTCGTCACGATGGCCGACGGCCTCTGCACCGTCCAGGTGGCCGAGGCGTTGCGCTCCTCGGCCATGACCGGGAGGACGACGGAGGTGATCCGATGAAGGTCACCGTGGTCGGCCTCGGAAAGATCGGGCTCCCGCTCGCGGTGCAGTTCGCGCTCGGTGGCCATCATGTCGTCGGCGCCGACGTCGACGACGGCGTGGTCTCCACCGTGCGGGCCGCCCGCCCGCCGTTCCCGGGGGAGGCCGAGCTGGTCGAGCGGCTCGGGCAGGTCGTCGGTGAGGGCCGGCTGGAGGCCACCGCCGACACCACCTCGGCGGTGGCGGTGAGCGACGTGGTGGTGACCGTCGTCCCGCTCTACGTCGACGCCGACGGGCGACCCGACTTCCGCGCGCTGGACGCGGCGACCGCGAGCATCGGCGCCGGCTTGCGGCCCGGGACGCTGGTCAGCTTCGAGACCACCCTTCCGGTGGGCACCACGCGGGACCGCCTGGCACCGCTGCTCGAACGCACCAGCGGGCTCACCGCGGGCGCGGACTTCTTCCTCGCCTTCAGTCCCGAGCGGGTGTCGTCCGGACGGGTCTTCGCCGACCTCGCGCGCTACCCGAAGCTGGTCGGCGGGGTGGACCCGGAGAGCGGGCAGCGTGCCACCGCGTTCTACGCCGACGCGCTGACCTTTGACGAGCGGCCGGACCTCGCCCGTCCGAACGGCGTGTGGGATCTGGGATCCGCCGAGGCCGCGGAACTGGCCAAGCTCGCGGAGACGACCTACCGCGACGTCAACATCGGGTTGGCCAACCAGTTCGCGTCCTATGCGGACTCGATCGGGGTCGACTTCGGCGCCGTGGCGCGGGCCTGCAACTCGCAGCCGTTCAGCCATCTCCACCAGCCGGGTATCGCCGTCGGCGGTCACTGCATCCCGGTCTATCCGTGGTTCTACCTGGCCGGGGACCCGGACGCGACGATCGTCCGGGCCGCCAGGGCCGCGAACGCCGACATGCCGGACCGCTGCGTCGACCGCCTCGCGAAGGCCTGTGGCGGCCTGGGCGGATCGCCGATCGCGGTGCTCGGGGCGTGCTACCGGGGCGGCGTGCGGGAGACGGCGTTCTCCGGCGTGTACCCGGTCGTGCGCGCGCTCGAGCGCCACGGCGCCGAGGCGCTGGTCCACGATCCCCTGTACACGCCCCTGGAGCTCGACGGGCTCGGCCTGCGCGCGTACCGCCGGGGCGACCCGGTCGTGGCGGCGGTGCTGCAGGCCGACCACCGGGAGTACCGGTCCTGGACCCCGGCCGACCTGCCGGGCGTCCGGGTGGTCCTGGACGGCAGGCACGCGCTCGATCCGGCGCGATGGCCCGGGGTCGAGATGCTCTCGCTCGGCGGTGGCCCGATGTAGCCGCCGGCATCACGATCGCGGGCAGGCGGCCGGGCCCTCGTCCCGCGATCACGGGGCTCGCTCGTAGACCCCGATGTCGAACCCGGCGCCCTGAGGTCGCGGCGCTTCCTCGACATCCTCGGCCGGGGCGCCCACCGACGTTCCGGTGTCGACGTTCGGACTGTCCGCGCGCAGGTGGTAGTCCCCCGCGCCGTCGATCCGGAAGTCCCGGAAGCCGGGCTCCGCGGTGACGGTGCCCGTCTCCGCGCCCGCCCGGAGGGAGAAGCCGCCCTCGGCGTTGGCGTGCACGTTGTTGTGCAGGTACCTGTTCGACGCGGCGGTGGCCCCACTCTCCCGGATCCCGTACGCCCCGTTGAACACCGCGATGTTGTTCGACACCACCATGTCCCCGGCCGCCACGTCGCCGTAGTTCGGACCATCACCCTGCCCGATCAGGATCCCGCCCTCATCGTTGTCGAACACCAGGTTGTTCGCGATCACCAGACTGTTGCAGTTGTGCCAGCAATGGATACCGAACCCGGCATTGCCGTAGGAGATGTTGTTCAGGACCCGCCCACCGGGATGACCCGGGTAGATCCCATGATCGAGCGACGAGTCACCACACCCGTGCACGACATTGCCGATGACGTCGATGTCACGCAGCGCGTAATCGACCTTGTACGTGGACAGACACGTCCCCGCCCGAAACCCGTGGACGTGGTTACCCACCATCCGGACGAACGAACCGGTGTCGAGCAACCCGTCGACGTTGGTACCCGAGATGTCGAAACCCCTGATATCGACGTGGTCACCGTCATTGCGCCAGACCTGCTCGTCCTCGCCGTCACCGACCAGCTTCGCCCCCCATCTCACCTCCGACACGTAGGTGACCCGGGCGTCCGGGCGGCCGCTCCTGCCCGTACGGAACGAACCGGCATAAGTACCGGGAGCCACGACGACCGTCGTACCGGGCACTGCGGCCTCGGCCGCCGCCTCGATCGTCCGCAACGGCGCGGCGCTCGTACCGGGGCCGTCGTCGTCGCCGGTCGGGGAGACCGTCAACACGGGTAGGGCGGCCCCCGGATACGGGGGCGGGTTCGCGACCGACGACGCCGCCGCCCGATACGGAGGGTCGACGGGGCCGCTGACCTGCAGCGCGGACAACGCGGCCACCGAGACGATGATCGCCGGCGCCAGCAGGGAACGTCCCCGGCCCGACGCCCGTGGCGTCATCGGCAACCCACCGCGCACGAGACGCCCCCACAGGTCCACTCCGGTTCGGTGAGAGGCACAGTAGGTAGGCGGGACGTGGTCGCCGATGGTTCGTACCCGACCCGGCGACACCCGATCGGGGACGCTCGTCAGGGGCGCTCGTACACGCCGATGTCGTAGTTGCCGCGCTGCGGTCGGGGTGTCCCTGCGATGTCCCTCCCCGGCGCTCCGTCCCGGGTTCCGGCGTCGAGGTTGGGGCTGGAGTCGGCCAGGCGATAGTCACCGGAGCCGTCCCGTTCGAAGTCCAGGAACTCGGGGTCCCTGGCGATCGTGTCGATCTCGGTGCCCGTCTGCAGGTCGAGGGCGCCCTCGGCGTTGCCGTACACGTTGTTGTGCAGGTACCTGTTCGACGCGGCGGTGGCCCCACTCTCCCGGATCCCGTACGCCCCGTTGAACACCGCGATGTTGTTCGACACCACCATGTCCCCGGCCGCCACGTCGCCGTAGTTCGGACCATCACCCTGCCCGATCAGGATCCCGCCCTCATCGTTGTCGAACACCAGGTTGTTCGCGATCACCAGACTGTTGCAGTTGTGCCAGCAATGGATACCGAACCCGGCATTGCCGTAGGAGATGTTGTTCAGGACCCGCCCACCGGGATGACCCGGGTAGATCCCATGATCGAGCGACGAGTCACCACACCCGTGCACGACATTGCCGATGACGTCGATGTCACGCAGCGCGTAATCGACCTTGTACGTGGACAGACACGTCCCCGCCCGAAACCCGTGGACGTGGTTACCCACCATCCGGACGAACGAACCGGTGTCGAGCAACCCGTCGACGTTGGTACCCGAGATGTCGAAACCCCTGATATCGACGTGGTCACCGTCATTGCGCCAGACCTGCTCGTCCTCGCCGTCACCGACCAGCTTCGCCCCCCATCTCACCTCCGACACGTAGGTGACCCGGGCGTCCGGGCGGCCACTCCTGCCCGTACGGAACGAACCCGGGTACGTACCCGGGGAGACGATCACGGTGGTGCCCGGACCGGCCAGCGACGCGGCCCGCTCGATCGTGCGCAACGGGGCCCCCCGGGTCCCGGGGTTACTGTCGTCGCCACCCGGCGAGACGATCAGGCTCGGCCCTGCGGAGGGCCGGTAGGGGGGCGAGCTCGGCACCGTCGGGAACCCGGTCGGTGGTTGCGTCGATACCGGGGCGGACGAACATCCGGCGGCGACGAGCACGACCGCGGCAACCGAGGCCAGGATCGGGCGTAGGCGACCTGCGGAACGGGGTCCGGCCACCCCGCGCCGACCCCGCGGTCCCTCTTTCGCGGCTACCACCTCGCGCACCGTCCCAGAATTGTCAGCGATCGGATTCGCGAGGAACGTGCCCAGCATAGAAGCGATCGGCTGTAGGTTTCCTGTGAGTTCTGGACGTCGCCCACCTCTGCGATGCGACGAACAGGCGGTCGTCCTCTCGTCCTATGAGGCGGCACCCGACGGGTGGACGGCGAGGCGCCGGACCCGGTCCGATGCCCGGGCGGCGCTCATGGACAGGACGTAGAGCAGGGCGTAGCTGATCACGTGGGCGACCGCCAGGACCGTGACGGCGACGGCGATCGACGCCCCGGAGGCCGCCGCGACGGCCGGGCCGCCCACGGTCAGGACGAGCCGCGCCGCGTCCCAGATCAGCTGGCGTCCCTGCAGTTCGAGGAGGAACAGCGTCTGCGAGATCGGGGTGACCGCGAACTCGGCGAGGTAGGCGACGGCCAGCAGCTGTGCCAGGTGTCCGGACTCGACCCACTCCGGCCCGAACACCACGCCGAACACGGCCGGGCTGAACGCCACGAGCAACACCGCGGGACCCACACCGACCGCGAGGAGCCGCAGTACGGATCGTCGGACGAACGCTGCCAGATCGCCCTGCGGACCGCGGAACCGAGCGCTGGCCTCGCCGGTGAACACCTGGTAGACGGCCTGGCCGATGACGCCTGCGGGCCCGCCCACGACGCGCACCGCCAGGCCGAGCAGCCCCGCCCGGGCGTCGCCGTACGCGGCGGCGATCACCAGGAAGGGCACCTGCAGACCCGCCGTGTTCAGCAGCTTCGACCACGACGCGACGAGCGGGAACCGTCGGTACCTGCTGACGGCCGCCACCACCTCGCGCAGCCGCGGCCTGCGCTGCCGGACCAGGCCCCCGCGGGATGCCAGGCCGCCGGTCCCCATGAGCCGGCCGACGGCGAGTCCGAGCAGCAGCCCCAGCGGTCGCACTCCGGCGAGCCCCAGCCCGACCTGGGTCACCACCTGCCCGATGCCCTGGAAGAGGTTCCGCCGGCTCAGTGCCCCGTACGTCCGGCCCCGGATCATCCACTCGGACAGCACGAGATAGCAGCCGATGACCAGCACGGTGAGCGCCACGAGCCACCAGTACGCGGCCAGCGCTGGTGCCCCGAGGAGACCCGCGAGCGAGGGGCCGAGGAACCAGGCCGCCACGGCGGTGGCGGCTGCGGTGACGAGGACCGACACGAGGCTCGCGAACGCCACCGCCGCCGCCTCCTCCTCGGTCTTCGGAATGAGGACGGCCGGCTCCAGTGACGCGGTGGAGAGGACACCGATCATGCTCACCACCGAGGTGAAGACGACCAGCAGCCCGAACTCGGCCGGGTCGTACAACCGCGACAGGAGCGGGTAGGACAGCAGCACGAGGCCCTGCCCCGCGGCACTCCCGGCGAGGATCTTGCTCAGGCCGCTGCGGATCCACCGGGAGCGCCGTAGTGATCCGAGCAGCCCCCGCACGTCAGCCGCCCGCGCTCTCGGGCCGGCACCGGAGAGCCCGGCCCGCGTGGTGCGCCGCGCCGCTCCAGAAACCGGCGCCGTAGGCGATGTGCAGGCAGCCCACCGCCGCAGGCACCCGTACCCGGACGGCGCGCGGGTGCTCCCGCTCGCGCCATGCTGCCACCGCGAGCACGCCCGCCCAGGCCACCACCCCTACCGCCCAGGTGCCGGCGACCGGGCGCATCCGCCCGCCGGCGGCGAGGGCCACCGGCCCCGCCGCGAGACCGGCGACCAGCGCCGCGGGTGCCAGATGCCGCACGGATGCGACGCGCCGGTGTTTGACCGCCGTGGCGGCCCGCCACCTGCCGTAGCCGTGGTACTGGCGCCACAGCCGCCGCAGCGTCGGTCGGGGCCGGTAGTCCGAGCGCAGCCGCGGCTCGAACCACATCCGATGGCCGGCGAGCCGCGCGCGCAGATGGAGGTCGTCGTCCTGGTTGCGCACGAGCGACTCGTCGAAGCCCCCGATCTCGTCGAAGAGGTCGCGCTTGTAGGCCCCCGGGAAAGCGGTGTCCACCCAGCCGGGACGGTCGCTGTAGTGGAACCGGGCGGGTCCGAGCCCGAGCGGCGACGACGTCGCGCGCACGATCGCCTGCGCCATCGGCGTCGCGCCCGCCTCGGCGACGGCGTCCATCCGACCGCCGACGAGTGCGGCACCGGACTCTTCGAACGCCTCGGCCAGGAGGACGGCGTAGGCCGGGTCGGTGACGCTGTGCGCACTGACCAGGCTGACCACGTCGCCGCTGGTCGAGGCGATGCCGATGTTGAAGGCGCTCGCGGCGATCCGGCGCGGGTTGTGCAGGAGCCGCACCCGTCCGTCGGCGGCGGCCAGCGCGGACACGATCTCGGTCGTGCGGTCGGTCGAACCGCCGTCGGCGACCGCCACCTCGATCCGGTCAGCCGGATAGCGTTGCTGGAGCAGGCTCCGGACGCACGCCTCTATCCCGGGCTCCTCGTCCAGAGTGGCGACGACGAAGGCGATGCTGGGCAGCTCGGTCATGGCCTGTCGGCTCCTTCCCATCCGCTTCGGGGTACGAGTGCGCAGACCACGATCGCGGCGACGAGTCCGTGGGTCAGCATCGTGGTGAAGATGCCCGAGTCGGCCAGCGCGAGCACCGGCATGACCAGGATCAGCGAGCTGACCCGGATCGAGATTCCGCGGCAGGCGTCGTCGATGAGCCAGAGGAGCACCAGCAGCACGAGGCACTCGAGGGCCATTCCGGGGTATCCGAAGTTCGCGTAGCCGTCGGCGAACAGGTTCGCGTTGGCGTGCGTGTCGGGGTTGCCGAAGAAGAGCGTGCCGACGAGCTGGGGCGGGTCCTTCCCGTAGGGGTAGGTCGAGAAGCTCGACAGGAACGAGTGCGAGAGCGCCACCTTCTCCAGATCGCCGAAGACGTGCACGTAGGCGGCCGTGAGAAGGCCCGGGGTGATCAGGAACCGCCGCACCATGATCGACGTGTAGTCCGTGGTCGAGGTCAGGTGGTCCATCAGCCACATCGCCGCGGCGAGGGCGGTGGTGCCGATCAGCGCCAGCGCGGCCGCCGGCCGCGGGCTACACCGGAACAGGAGGTAGACCACGAGCAACGCCGCCGGGGACAGCGCCGCGACCTTGTAGCCGGTGAAGGAGTAGATGAACACCTGACCGATCACGCCGCCTGCCAGCCACACCCACCGCCGACCGACCAGCCCCCGGGCCATGGCGAGCGGGTTCAGCACGTTGGCCGCAACCGGGACGACGTAGTTCAGAGCCGCGTGCGAGGTGCCCGTCTCGGCGAACTGCGCGCGCACCCCGTACACGTCCCCCAGAGAGGGCAGATCCCACCGCAGCCCGACGACGGCGATGAGGTAGGCGTAGATCGCCGCGGAGACGGCGACGAACCCGGTCCAGAACGCGGTGCCGGGCAGCCGCAGGCCCGGCAGCATGCCACGCACTGCCCGGCGTGTCCCGAACAGCGCCACCGGGAGGTAGGTGGCCGCAACCCAGCAGGCGACCTCCAGCGCCTCCCCGCGGTCGAGCACGCTCGCGTACTGCGGCACCACGATGCTCGGGGCGACGGCGACCAGGAACAGCGTCCAGGCGAAGAACTGCGAGGGGCGCGCGATCCGGCTCGGCAGGACCAGCGCAAGACCGACGACCAACGCGAGCGCGAACGTGTAGTCGAACGGGTCGGGAACGCGGTAGTCGTACCGCAGGTAGGTGAACGTCGGGACGATCGCGTGCAGGTAGACCAGGTGCAGCACACCGACGTAGGCGAGGGTCGCGGCGGCGAGCGGGAGCCTTCCGGCGAGAAGGTCGCCCACGGAGCGTGTCCCGGCGCCGACGGCGACGTCCGCCGGGTACGGCCCGCGGCGCGGACGGGTGAGGCTCATGCGGGCCGGCCCACCCGGTCGCCGAGGACCCGCGAGTACGCGGCCAGCAGTCCGCGCTCCTCGACACCCCAGTTGAAGCGGCGCGCCACCTCCGCCCGTCCCCGCTCGCCCATCTCCTGCGCCCGTTCGGGGTGGCGGGCCAGCTCCGCGACCGCCTCGCCGATGGCGCGCGGGTCCGTCGGGTCCACGACGAACCCGCACCCCGCGCTCTGCACGACGTCACGGCACTGCGGGTAGTCGGCGGCCACCACGGGGACCCCGACGGCCATGTACTCGAAGAGCTTGGTGGGCAGCACGTCGACGTACTGTCCGATCGGCTGCAGGAGGGCCAGCCCGATCCGGGCGGTGCCGATCAGGCGGCGGGCCTCCGCGGCGGAGACGGACCCACGGTGGTCGACCCGGTCCCAGCCGCTGCGGATCCGCAGCCGGTCGATCAGGTCGTCCGGGCTGTGCGGGCCCACGAGCAGCAGCCGCCAGTCCGGGGGAAGCTCGGCGTGCGGCAGCGCGTCGACCATCTGCTCGACGCCGCGGGCCCTGGTCAGCCCGCCGGCGTAGACGACGACAGGGTCGCGGTGGCGGTACTCCGGCACCTGCCGCCCTTCCGGGATGTCCTCGGGGTAGTTCCGGACCACGGTGCAGGTCGTCGCCCGGAACTGATCGGCGACCTTCGGCGATGCGGCCAGGACGTGGCTGGAGGTCCTGTCCGCGAACCGGCAGAGGAAGCGCGCGACGGCCGCGACCGCGGGCTTGACCGCCCGCGGGAGGTACTCCTTCTCCAGGACCTGCAGCGGCAGGTCCTCGTGGGCGTCGTAGATCACCTCGGCCCCACGCAGGCGCAGCAGCGGGACCAGCGGGATCAGTTCCGGGTCGTGCAGGTGGTAGAGCGCGGCCCGCATGGACCACGCGCGGACCGCGACCCGGGGGACGTCCACGAGCAGCCTGGCCAGCCGGCCGCGGCCGGACCCGACCGGCACGACCCGGACGTCCCCGACCGTCGTCTCGGCGTCGGCGACGGCCAGCAGGACCACGTCGTAGCCGTGCCGCGCCAGGGACAGACACATCCGGCGGAAGATGCGGGAGTCGTCCCAGAAGTGCACGGTCGACACGTGGACGACGATCGGGCGGATGCCGGGCATGGATCCCTCTCTCGCGTCTCGGGCGGCCGGTCAGCGCCGCGCGGCGGTCGCCGGGAGGGCACCGGCCGCGGCCCAGCGCGCGCGGGTTGCGACAGCGACCTCCGTGGCCGTGGTCCACCGGTCGCCGGCGTCGAGCACGGCCCAGTAGGCCTCGGCGAAGCCGCGACCCAGCGTCGTGCCGGGGACCGCGACGTCGTGCCAGAGGACGGCCGTCCCGCCCCAGCCGTCCGCGCCGGCCCCGCGCAGGACGTCGACGGCGATCCCCGGCCACTCCTCCGGTACGTCGCTCACGCGGCCGAGGGCGCGCTCCATGACCACGAGCGGGATCTCCACGAGCCGGCGCGGACGCTCCCGCTCCAGGTCGTAGGGCAGGAACGGGAACGCAGCACCGTGGCGGTAGCCGACCACGTCGGGATGGCCGCGCGTGGAGTCCCATTCCGCGCCGATCCCCTCGAGCGCGGTGAACAGCTCCGCGCCCCGGTGCCGCAGCCAGTGCTGGCGGCACCCGGTCGCCGGGTGGCCGGCCGCGGCGAGCAGGGCGAACTCATGGGCCAGCTGCCCTGGCCGTTCGAGGCTGCGGTAGCTGCCGTGCACCGCGAGCTCGTGGCCGTCCTCGGCGATGCGACGCAGGGTCTGCCGCACCAGCGGCTCGTCCAGCCGGTAGCCGGGGTCGCGGCGGTGGGTGCTCTCGGCGACGACGGTGTAGGTGGCGCGCACGTTCCGCGCCGCCTCCCCGGCCAGCAGGTCGTCTACCCCGTTGACAACCGGCCGACGGCGTCGGATCCGGTGCGCGGCGGCACCCACGATCTGCAGCCCGGTGCGCGGGCGCCGCTCCTGGACGAGCGCGATGCCGACGTTGCGCGCCACCCGGCGGGTGTTCACCAGACGGTCCGCGGAGAGGTGGTCCATGTCGTGCGAGGCCACGAACGTGCGCCCCGGCCCGAACGGCGACGGTGGCGTGGGCGGGAGCCGGGGCAGCGCGGCGCGCACCGCCGCGTGCAGCCGGGCGAGCCACCGGTTGGCCCACGGGATCGTCCGGTCGATGTCGTGGCTGCCGGCCAGGGTGTGCTCGGGCGGCACGCGCCCCACGTCGTCCAGGGCCGTGCACGCCTGCTCGTGCGGGGCGGCCAGCCACTCGAAGACCTCACCGAGGACGTCCGGTTCCCCGGTCGGGGCGAGATGGAAGCACGGCATGCCGTCCTGCCACGACGGCGCGGGGGCCGGCTGCGACTCCGGCCGGGGCCGGTACCCGGCAGGGAGTACGACGTCCGCGTGCTCGTCGACGTCGCCGTGGGCCACGCACACGTCGGCCGGGTGGTCGTCGACGACGCGGATGCCGTACAGGGCCGCGTACGCGCTGAACGCGTACCGCACCCGGGCATCGGTCCGCGGGTCACCGGGTGCGACGACGAGCCGGGCGGTCGGCGTGGCGGTCATCGGCAGCTCCCTCGCCCTCGGCCGGCCTCCGCGTGTCGCGCCGGATCGGGACGGGCACGAACGCAGGCCGGTGACGCCTTCGACCTCGCCCGCGGTTCGCCGCGCGTTACCGCCGTCCACCGGCGCGGCGCCCCAGCGCGGTCGCCGTGTCGACCATCCGGCGGGCCGGGGACCCCACGTCCGCGTCGTCCGCGCCGGCCGCCCGCCGGGACCGCATCTGCCGCGCGGCCCAGACCGGCCGAAGCCGGGCACTCGTCCGGGTGACCATGAAGTAGGTCTCCTGCCGGCCGCCGAAGTTGCGGAAGTAGCGCTCGACCCCGGGGAGCATGGACCCCTCGAAGTCGAAGCGGTCGACGTGCTTGGCGGCGTCGCGGATCAGCTCCCACATCAGCAGGCTGCCGGCCCCGCTCGAGCGCAGCTCCGGGTCACCGCCGCCGCCCAGGTACCAGGCGCGCCGGTCGTCACGGGCACACAGCAGCGAGGCATGGACCCGGCCGTCGGAGTCCACGGCGGTGAGCACCGTGCCGCGCTCACGGGCGAGCGTCGCGGCGACCACGCGGTCGAGTGCCGCGGGGTCGTAGGGGACGTCGAGCCGCTGCCGGCGGAACGTCGCACCGACCATGGGCCGTAACCGCTCGGCCGACTCGTCCCGCTCGATCGTGAGCTGCTGCCCGGCGCTCTTGATGACGCGCCGGGTACGGCCGGAGAAGCCGCGCCACACGTCGTCCAGGTCGGCCAGCCCGTCGATGACGTAGGAGACCTGCGGCTCGACCTCGAAGCCGCGCCGGTGGAAGGGCAGCCAGCTCTGCAGGTCCGGGTGCAGGGACTGGCGGACGAGGTCGGCCGGGGGCAGCTGGTCGAGCAGCCCGTCGACGAGATGGTCGAACCGACGTAGCCGTGTCTCGGTACGCCCGTCGGCGATCTCGACGAGCGGGCCGAGCCGCGTCGAGAGCGGCGGCGGGAGCAGCAGCCGCAGCCCGTAGCGACGACGGTCGACGTAGGGCAGCCGCGCGACGGCGTGACCGTTCTCCTCGATCCGGGCCTCCGACCAGCCGCTCGGCGCGACCGCGTCCAGCCACCAGGGTTCATGGAACAACGAGGGCATCACGCGGAGAAGGGTGACACAGCTCACCGTCCCCGGTCGCCGATCGACACCGCTCCACCGTCTAGACCGAGCTCATCCGTTCGACGAGTGCGGCGTACCAGCGCTGCTCCCGGACAGTGCGCAGGTGCGAGTCGTTGTGCCAGAGAATGCCCAGCGTGCCGCGGTAGCGGCGGCACTCGTCGGCGATCCGCGAGACCGCGGCGAACGCGGCGTCGGGAGACAACGACATGTAGCCGAAGAGGGTCACGTCCATGACCTGGAGCGGCCGCTCGCGCAGTGTCGAGGGGCGGCGCCCGGCGAGATCGAAGACCGGGAACTCGCGGGAGGTCCCGGTCCGGAAGCCGACGGCATCCGCGTAGGCCACGGTGCTGTCGTACGCGAGGCCGGCGGCCTCCCAGTTCCGCCATGTGGACAGCGTCCACTGAAGATAGTGCTGACGGCCTCCCCACCGGTCCTGGTGGACGCCCTGCCGCTCGGCCACCTCGCGCAGCCCCGCGAACTCCGTGGCGGTCCGTTCCGGGTCGCGGTAGGTGCCGAACCCCGCGTGGTAGCCCACCTCGTGGCCGCGTTCGTGCACGCGCCCGATCAGCTCCCGGATCCACGGATGCCCGAGGGTGTAGAGCGCGCCGGAGGCGACGTCGGTCCGGGTGTGGGACTGGAAGTAGAACGCCGCTCGGAGCCCGTGGCGCTCACTGGTCCGCATCAGGAGGTCGAACGTGTTGTGCGGGTCCCTGCGGTGGTCGGCGCGTCGCGCGAGCAGCGAGTGCGCCCGCCGGCCGGCCAGCCCGGGGCTCCGCCGGAGCACGAGGTCGGCGGCGAACTGGCGCGCGACGTCGGCCGGGCGACGCCCGAGGACGGCAAGTGGGTCGTCGACATCGTGACTCAGCAGCACCTCGTAGGAGCGGTCACGACGGCGCAGCCGGGGCCAGAGCCGCTCGAAGGCGAGCCACAGCACCTCGACGTAGGCGTCCGCGACGGGCGTGACGATCAGGTCGGCGCTCCCCGTCGTCGACGCCGCCGCCGGAAACCGCCCGTAGCGGTCCCGGTCGACGAGCACTGCCTCCTCGTATCTGCTGAGCAGGAAGAACACGCCACCGAAGACGTCGACCCCGAGCGTCATCCCGTCCGGGTCCGGCGTCACGAGCGCCCGCGCCGGCGGCGTCGCGCCGTAGAGCACCGGGATCGGCTGACCCGGCCGCAGGGCCGTGGACCCGGGGTCGTCGACCGCCAGACGGGCGATCGGCGCCGCGGGAAGCGACGCGGGCGCGAGCCAGTCCTCGACGCGGGTGCCGAACAGGGACTCCGGCACGACGACCCGTCGGGCGTTCTCGTCGCCATCGAGCCGGATCCGGACATCGGAGCGGTCGGCCTGCTCCAACCGCCACTCCAGGCCGAGCCAGTCGCCGAGCACGACGTCGAGGACGTAGCGACGCTCGGCGCCGTACCCGCTCGGCGTCTCCACGACCAGCGTCATCGCAGCTCGTCCGGCAGGCCCGGATGAGCCGTCGGATCGGCGGGTCCGTGCATGGCGCGGACCTTATCCCGGGTAACGATCGTGTGCGGCGGTCCGAGTGCGAGGGGCATACGGGCGACGACCTGTTGGAGGGACGCCAGATGTTGCCTGACCGCATGACCATCCTCGTGATCGCTCCGCACACGGACGACGGGGAGCTCGGTGCCGGTGGTTCGATCGCCCGGTGGGTCGAGGAGGGGCACGAGGTCCACTACGTCGCCCTGTCCGCATGCGAGTCCTCGGTCCCGGACCACCTGCCCTCGGACGTACTGCGCACCGAGGTCGCACTGGCCACGAAGGAGCTCGGGATCCAGCCGGGCCGGGTCCGGGTGCTCGACTTCGAGGTACGCCGGTTCCCGCGCGACCGCCAGGAGGTCCTGCAGGTGATGGTCGACCTCAACCGTGATCTCCGCCCCGGCCTGGTGCTGCTGCCGGGCGCCGACGATCTGCACCAGGACCACCAGGTCGTGGGCGCCGAGGGCCTCCGCGCGTTCAAGCACACGTCGGTGCTCGGCTACGAGATCGCGTGGAACAACACGGCCTTCCGCACCGCCTCCTTCGTCGCGCTCGAGGAGCGCCACGTGGAGGCGAAGATCGCCGCGCTCGGCTGCTACGGGTCGCAGGCGCACCGCCCGTACGCCTCCGCCGACTTCCTCCGCTCCCAGGTGCGCTTCCACGGTGTCCGGGCCGGCACGACCTTTGCCGAGACGTTCGAGGTGCACCGATGGATCCTGTGATCACGTCAATCCCGATCAGACGGAGTCGTCGATGACACCGCAGCAGTACCTCGAGCTCTTCCGGGAGCGTTGGATGGTCGTCGTCGCCGGGCTCCTGCTGGGCATCCTGGTGGCACTCGGCGTGGTGGTGGCCGGCCCGACCGTGTACCCCTCGTCGGTGACGATGGTCGTGTCGAGCCGCTCGTCGCCCGACCTGGCCACCGCGATCGAGGGCGACCAGCTCTCGACCCAGCGGATGCAGACCTACATCCAGCTGCTCACCAGCACACGCCTCCTGGGTGAGGTGGCATCGGACCTCCAGCTCGGCGTGACCGGCGACGAGCTCGCCGAGCGCGTGACCGCCTCGGCCGAACCGGAGACGATCCTGCTGACCGCGACCGTCACCGATCCGGCACCCGCCCGGGCTGCGGAGATCGCCAACGCCCTGGCGGCCCGGTTCGTGCAGGACGTCGCTGAGGTGGAACAGCCCGCCGATCCCACTCTGGACCCGCTCGTCACCGTCAAGGTGTACGAGCCCGCCGTGCCCTCGACCGACCCGGCCTCCCCCCGTCCCGCGCTCACCGTGGCACTGGGCGCCGTCATCGGGCTGATCGTCGGCGTCGGGGCGGCGGCCACACGGCAGTGGTTCGACACCCGGGTGCGCACCCGCCGCCGGCTCGGCGAGGTACTGCGGGCGCCGGTCCTGGGGGAGCTCTCCGTCGCCCGCGCTGCCGAGTCCGAACCGTTGCTCATGCTGGCCGACTCGCGGGGGCCCCGCGCAGAGGAGTTCCGACGGCTGCGCACCAACCTGCAGCACGTCGTCCTCGACCGCGGCCACAAGGTCATCATGGTCACGAGCCCGTCGATCGGTGACGGGAAGACCACCGTGGCGTGCAACCTGGCCTGCGCGCTGGCCGGTGCGGGCCGGCGCGTGCTCGTCGTCGAGACGGACCTTCGGTGCCCGCACGCCGCCGACCTCTTCCGGGTCGAGGCGGGGGTCGGCCTGACCGACGTGCTCGCCGGCCGCGCACGGCTGGGCGGCGTCGTTCGGCGCTGGTCGGAGGGCGTCGACGGGGTGGCGAGCGGTCCGCTGCCCACGCATCCCGGCGAGATGCTCGGCTCCCCCAGCCTGCGTCGGATGCTCGCCGATGCCCGCGCCCGCTACGACGTCGTGCTCGTGGATGCCTCACCGATGCTGGCGGTGGCCGACGCCGCGGTCGTGGCCGCCCACGTCGACGGCGTCCTCCTGGTGGTCCGCCACGGCACGGCGGCGCGGTCGGTCGAGGAGACGAAGGATTCCCTGGACATCGTCTCCGGCAGGCTGCTGGGAACGGTCCTGACGATGAGCCCGGCACGCCGTGGGCACGCCGGCGACACCGGCGTCATGCCGGAGCGCGAGCCGTCTCCACGTCCGGCCGGTCCGGCTCGCCCGACGGCCGAACCGGCACCCGTACCGGTACCGGCGCCCCGGCCGGCGGTCGTGGCCATGCCTGCCCGGCAGGAACCTGGGTCCCCCGGCGAGGCCTCGCCCCCGGAGGCTCCGCGAGAGACGGCATCTCCGGACGAGCCCGATGACGGCCCCCACGATGCGGCTCCCCGCACCACGGTCCCCGAGCGCGGAACCGCCGATATGTAGCAGCAGTCCTATCCCGCGCCGGTGCGCCGGTCGCGCAGCAGGCCCAGGGCATCCACCGCCAGTGCCGAGCCCAGTACCGCGACGACCGCGGCGCAGAAGCCGCCGATCGCATCGGTCGGGTAGTGGACGTCTCCGGCGACGAGGAGGAAGGCCATGCTGCCGCCGAGGAGCACGGCCCCGGCGGCGACGAGCAGACCGGCGGCAGCGGGACCGGGCCGCATCACGCTCACCACCACCAGGGCCGCGACCAGGCCGAGCGCGGTGGCGCCGCCGGCGTGGCCGCTCGGATAGGCGAAGTCGCCGTCGAGAGTCCGCCCGATCAGGGGTTTCGACACCGTCGTGAGCAATCCGGCCAGGCCCGGGCCGACGACGGCGACCACGGCGAGCCTGCGCAGCCGCAGCGCCACACAGATCCCGGCCAGCAACAGGGACAGCACGACGACCGACCAGGCGTCGCCCACACCCATCAGCAGGTCCCCGCCTCGGGTGTCCCCCGGGCCGATCGAGTCGATCAGTGACTGTGATCGGTTGTCGAGCCGTCCCGGTGTCGAGTTCCCGGCATAACGCCAGGCCAGCAGGACGAACACGACCCCGGACAACGCCACCGCGACGGCCGCCTGGCGACGCAGGGCGTGGGGCAGGGCGGACGGCGAGGATTGCAGAGTGCCCATACCGTCAGAGTACCGACCGAACGCCTTTCCCTCGCGCACGATTCAGCACGAATCCCGGGAAGATCTACTCCTCCCGAATTCGTGATCCATAAGGATCGGGCGATTCATGCGCCACAGGAATCCGTCAATTCTGATGAACCGATCGGTCCGGTCTGCGCGGATACTCACGATCAGCCGCGACGATTCCGACGAGGGACGGGCCATGCCGACATTGCACACTCACGTGGAGGCCACCTCAGCGCGACGTCGGCGCCGGTCCACCTCTCCCGAGTGGGGCGTCCCCGCCCCGCACGGCTCGACCCGCCGGCGGTCGCCGCGGAAGCGGGCCGGGGAGGAGCCGACGGGCAGGCGGGGGGACCCACCGGCACGCCGCTGCCGGTGCGGACACGGCAGGGACAACCACCTGCACTACCGCCACGGCGACGAGTGCGGCATCTGTGGCGCGACGGTGTGCTCGCGGTACCGCCCGTGCAGGGACTGGCTCCGTGTCCTCAGATGGTTCGGCCGTCTCTACGGTTAGTGGCGACCCGCCGCCACCGACCGCGGAGCCAGTGAACTGCTGTCAGAACGAACCCAACGGATTTCGGACTCTGGCGATCGTGATCGCATCCGGTTCGGACGATGACGTTCTGATCCGCGGGCCTGCCGCGCTCGCCCGGCTCGAACGGCGTCCCGAGTGCGGCTGGCGGCCCGTCGGGTCAGCTGCCGCCCCGCGGCGCCAGCGGCCCGTCCACGGGCGGCTCGCCGGGAAGTGTCCGGCGCCCCTTAGCCGCCAGGCCGTCGAGCATCACGGTCAAGCTGCGCCGCCAGTGCGCCGGAGTACCCATGATCCCCAGCACGTCCACCGGGGACGCGGCGGCCTGGACGAGCACGAGGACGTCGCGCCACGTGACGTCCTCGCGGATCGACCCGACGCGCTGTGCGCGCGCCGTCAGCTCGGCCAGGGCGTCGCGAATCTTTGTCACATGCGGCACGAACACGTCCGAGTGGTACACGTCGGAGCCGGCGATGAACTCCGCAAGCCCGCGGTTCGACACCCACTGCTCGACGAGCGCAGCCAGGAACTCCTCCAGGTCGCGCACCGGCTCCGTGCCGGCAAGAGCCCGGTCCGCCGCGGCGTTCGACTCCAACATCACGTCCAGCAACGTCGCTTCGAGCAACGCTTCCTTCGATCCGAAGCGCCGGTACAGCGTGCCGACACCGACCTCCGCCCGAGCGGCGAGTTCAGCGCTGCTGATATCCAGGCCTTGCTCGGCCACCATCACCTTCGCCGCCGCCAGCAACCGGCGGCGCTTCCGTCGCGAATCGGCGCGCTCGACGACGGCGGGCTCGGACTGCTCGGGACGACCGTTGGGCACGGCCCCAGCATAAGCGATCGGACGACGGTCGTCCGCGCACTTGCGTCGCCCGGACCGATCGCGGCGACCGCCTCGAACGTGCGTGGTGTCACGGTGTCCCCGGCGCCAAGGGTGCCGAACCTCCACGGCCAGGCGCCGAGCCGGACCGGCATCTCCGGCGGACCCGGCGTCGGCGTCTTTGTCGGGAGTGCCCGCGCGCCCGAGAACGGACGACTTGATTTCGTACGGAACGAGCACGTCCGTTTGGGCTAGAGTACGTCCATGGCCGACAACGACGTCATCGAACTCGGTGCGCTGCCCCCGGACACGAGCCACGAGGAGATGCGCCGGATCCTCGGTCTCCCTGGCGCTCGGTGCGAGTACCACATCGAGACCGACCTGGAGACGCCCACCCGCGACGGACACACGTTGCGAGCGGACCACTACGTCCCCGACGTGGACGGGCCCTCGGCGACCGTCCTGGTGCGCTCGCCCTACGGGCGGACCTTCCCGCAGACCCATCTGTTGGCAGCGATCTACGCGGCGAGCGGCTACCACGTGCTGTTCCAGAGCTGCCGGGGGACCGCCGGATCGTCGGATTTGTTCCAGCCGATGGTCCGCGAGACCGAGGACGCCCAGGACACCGTCGCATGGCTGCGCGAGCAGCCTTGGTTCGACGGCAACCTCGCCACGGCCGGCGCCTCCTACCTCGCGTTCACCCAGTTCGCGCTGCTGCAGGACCCGCCGCCGGAACTGCGGGCCAGCGTGCTCGTGATGGGTCCGTACGACTTCGCCCGCGTCGCGATGGAGAACGGAATCTTCCAGCTCGAGACTTGGCTCGGCTGGAGCACGCTCATGGCCGACCTGCGGGAGGCCATCGCCGCGGGAGGTGTCGAGCAGGCATTCGGGCACAAGCAGCTCGACTATCTGAGCCTGCCCCTCGGCGACGCCGCCGACACCGTCATGCACGGCGACGCCCCCTGGTACCGGGACTGGCTGCGACACCCCGACCTGACAAAAGAGTTCTGGGACGGCTACCGGGCCACCGAGGCCCTGCAGCGCGTGCGGACGCCGGTGCTGCTCGTCGGCGGCTGGCAAGACGTGTTCGTCGACCAGACGGTCGAGGCCTTCCGGGTGCTGCGGGAGCGCGGGGTGGACGCCGCCCTGACCGTCGGCCCCTGGAAGCACCTGGAGCTCACGAGCGCCGCCGCACCGACCGTCGCCCAGGAGTCGTTGGCGTGGCTGGACCGCCATCTGTACGACAAGGGGCCCAGTCGCCCGCCATTGCGGCTCTACGTCACCGGGGCCGACGAATGGTCCGAGCCTGCCGAGTTCCCGACCGCGACGAGCACCTGGCGCGTCGTGTTCCCGGCGACGATCGGCGCCGTCCGGGAGGGCCCCGGCGACGACGGGGCCAGCCGGTTCACCTTCGACCCCGCCGACCCCACACCGGTGTACGGCGGGCGTCGCAACGACGTCGCAGCCGGCAGCGTCGACAACACCGAGCTCGAGAAGCGCGAGGACGTCCTGGTCTTCACCGGCGACCGGCACGACACGGACCTGGAGATCGTCGGCGTGCCGGTGGCGGAGGTCCGTCTCACGAGCGACAACCCCCACGGCGATCTTTTCGTGCGGCTCTGCGACGTGGACGAGCACGGCGGCTCGACGAACTTCACCGACGGTATCGCGCGGCTGGATCCGACGGTTCCGGCCGGCACGGCGCAGACAGTACGCGTCACGCTGGACCCCTGTGCCCACCGGATCCGCCCCGGGCACCGGCTCCGCATGCAGATCTCGGGCGGGGCGCACCCGCGGTTCGCGCGCAACCTCGGGACGGGCGAGCCGATCGAGACGGCGACCGCGCTGCGGCCGTCGACCCGGACCGTGCACCACGCGGGGACGGCGGTCACACTACCTGTCCACGGCGGGGAGTGAGCCTTTGCCAACCTGATCAAGCGTTGGCGGTCATGAGGGTCTGAACTGCGGCGATGAGCTTGTCCGCGGTGTTCGGGCTGGAGCGGATCTTCCGCAGGACTCGCCAGTTCTTGAGCTCGGCGTTGGCCCGCTCACCGGGTCCGCGGCGGCGGGCGTGGGCGGTGTTCCCCGTGGGCCTTGTGCTTCCCGGAGTAGAACGCCCGGTCGTACCCCGATGCCATCCCGACCCGGTCGATGCGCAGCAACGTGCCGTCGAGGATCACGAACGCCTTGCGCTTGGCGACCTCGATCGCCTGCTCGAGAGTCGGCGCCTTCGCCGCGAGTAGGTCGAGACCCCCGCGGATGTAGCGGTACGCCGTCGAGGTGCCGACCCTGAACCCGCAGGCAGCTCGGCGTAGGTGTCGTTCTTGCGCAGGTGCGCGACCACGAGCAGGGCCTGACGGCTGGCGGCTGGCGGGAAGCTTCCGCCACCGGGTCCCGCGCTCGTTGCGGCGGCCGCGCAGCAGGTCCGCGAGCAGGTTGAGCGCGCGGCTGGACATGGTCATCCCGGACGGGTAGGACAGCACCTGAAGCTCCTGGTTGGACGTTCTGGTCTCAGCAACCGCCCGTCTACCAGGAGCTTCACCCATTTGTGGCTACGCCACGCCGCGCACGCCCTGACCTGCCCGTCCAGCAGGTTGGCAAAGGCTCAGTACGTCCATCAGCGACCGCACGGCCTCGAACGTCAGTTGCGTGGCACGGCGGAAGTCCTCCGGCGAGCCGCCCATCGGGTCCGGGATGCGGTCGTCGTCCGGGGCGGCCGACGTCCCGCGCAGGCTGGACGTCGCCCCGAGCAGCCGCGGAGCCTACTGAGAGGCGACGGCGGGCGATGCCGGGCCTCTGTTCGGGGGCATCAGCTCGCGTGCAGCTCGTCGGCGATCACCCAGCGGCCGCCGTCGGCCTCGATCTCCGGCAGAGCGCGGCGCACCTCGGGCAGGAGGTCGGCGACGAACAGCAGCACGGTGTCCGGTCTCGCGGCGACCATCTCGTCCGGCGCGGTGATCGGGACACCGCTACCCGGCATCCGTCGACCGTGCTTGGCGCCTCCCCCGTCGGCGATCGACGGCAGCAGCTCCGGTCCCACACCGGCCCGGCAGAGAAGTGCCACCGCGCGGGATGCGGCGCTGTAGCCCCACACCGTGCGGCCGGCCGCACGCTCGGACTCGATGAACTGCCGCAGGCCGTCGGACATGTCGTCGGCGGCGCGTTGCAGGCCGCGCACGATGTCGGCCTTCAGCATCCCGGCCGCATCCTCCGAGGCGATCAGGTCGGACAAGGCCTGGTCGCGCACACCCTCGCGGCGGGCGGCGAGCAGGACGCTGCCGCCGTAGAGCGGGAACCACCAGGCCGTGGTCGGCGTCCAGCCTGCGGATTCCAGCATCCCGGCCAGGGCGGGCGTCGAGTAGTAGGCGAAGTGGCCGTGGCGCAGTGCGTTCCACTGCCCGCCGGCGACGATCGAGGCCAGCGTGTGGAACTGGAACAGCACCACGCCGTCCGGCTTGAGCAGCGACGTCCGGCGTTCCAGCGCGGCGGCCTGGTCGGCGTCGTGCATATAACCGAGGTTGTCCACCACGACGTCGGCGAGCTCGCCCGGTTCCGGCGCCCGCGCGCCGTAGCGGGCGAGGATGTCCCACCAGGACCCGCCGTGCGGGCTGCCGAACTCCACCAGCACCGTGCCCTCGCCGACGATCCCGGCGGCGGCCATCCTCGCGACCGCGTCCTCGGCCTGCTGCACCAGAGCGTCCGGCTCGAGGCCGGGCTCCTCCTCGGTGGTGTCCGGGTCCTCGACCAGCTGGGCGAGGTGGCAGCGCCCGCACATCCACATGCGCAGCGGGTGCAGCGGGTCCTCGGCGGGGTCGCCGGCTTTCGGGAAGACCTTGGCGGTGGGCTGGCGCCCGGCGTCGAGCACGATCTCACCGTGGCCAGATCCGCAGAACCGGCAGCGGATGTCGGTGATCAGGTCGTCGTCGGGCATGGCGCTCCTGGAGAGGTGGGCGGTCAGCGTCGGGCGGGGCCGATGTCGAGCGAGTGGAGGAACTCCGCCCAGCTCGGGGCGTTGCGGTCGCGGTCGCTCAGCTCGGACGGCGGCATCGGCCAGGTGATGCCCAGGTCCGGGTCGTCGTGGCGGACGGCGAGGCCTTCCTCGGCGACGTGCGGGCGGTCGATCGAATAGCACATGTCGGCGACCTCGCCGGTCACCTGGAACCCGACCAGCATCCGGCGCGGCACGTACACCGAGACCATGTCCTCGTCGTCGAGGGTCAGGCTCACGTGCCGGCCCAGCGTCGGCGACTCCGGCCGTGCGTCCACGATCGCCACGAACGCCGAGCCGTGCGCGCAACGGACGATCTTGGCCTCACCACCGCTGGAGCGACCGTGCAGGCCGCGCAGCACGCCGTGGCGGCTACGGGACTGGCTGTCCTGCACGAAGTCGGCCCGCACGATGCCCCAGCGCTCGGCCACGGTGTCGTCGTAGGTGCGACTGAAGAATCCGCGGTCGTCGCGGTGCGGTGCGGGCCGGAACATCAGTACGCCCGTGAGGTCTGTCTCGAGAACGTCCACTGACGGGGTTCGTCCTTTCTCGGTGGATAGTTCGCTACAGCACCTGCGGCCGGGGTACCGGCACGATGAGGCGTCCGCCGGCCTCGGTCCAGGCCTGCTGCCGGCGCCCGATCCCCTCGGCGAAGTTCCAGGCCGGCAGCAGCACGTTGTCGCCGCCGATCCAGCATGGCCTGAGGGTCCATGATGGGTACCCGCGCCCCCGGCATCAACTCGTCCCGCCCGTGGACGTTTCGACCCATCACGAAGCCGGCGCTGTTCGCTCGATCCCGGACCAGTTCAGCGGCGTCGCCGCACGTCTGCGGCAAGGCGGTCGTCACGCCCGCTCAGGAAGGGGTGTCGGCGAGGGACTGCGACGGGTTCGCGTCGACGTACTGCGCCACGCTGCCGTTGCGGATCGATCCCCACAGGCCCTTCGCCTTGTCCTCGTCGAGGTAGACCACCGGCTGCTCGCCCTCCCGCCCCAGGCCCGCGACCGGGCTGGTCACGAAGCTGATCCCGGACGAGCGCAGGTCGCGGTACTGCACGGCCAGGCTCGCCAGGCCGGTGTTGCTCAGGGTGTCGTCGATGCTGACCGTGTTCCCGACACTCTGCGAGAGGTCGTAGAGCGCGAGCGGGTTCGACGACGCCTGCTCCTGAACCCTGCTCAGCAGCGCGCGCAGTGCGTTCTGCTGGCGTTTCGCGCGGTCGATGTCGCCGTTCGGGAGGTCGTAGCGCTGGCGGACGTAGGCCAGCGCCCGGGCACCGTCGAGATGGTTGGGGCCGGCCGCGAAGTCGACGCCGGCGTTGCTGGTCGCCTCGGCGAGGTTCACGTCGATGCCGCCGACGGAGTCCACCAGGGTCTGGAAGCCGGCGAAGTCGATGACGCCGAAGTGGTCCACCCGCACGCCGGTCAGGCCCTCGACGGTCCGGATCAGCAGGCTCGGGCCACCGAACGCATACGCGGCGTTGATCTTGTTCATGCCGCGGCCGGGAACGTCGACCCAGCTGTCACGCGGGATGGAGACGACCGAGCCGGTGGTGCCGTCCGGCTGCACGGTGGCCAGCATGATCACGTCGCTGCGCTGCGAGCCCGCGTCCGCGGGGGCGCCCGAGCCGGTGGTCGCCCCGGTGGCGCGGGTGTCGGTGCCGACGAGCAGGAACGTGCTCCCGCCGAACGTCGCCGGTCGGTTCGCGTCCTGCAGGTCGCGGAACGCGTCCGGGATCCGGGAGATGTCGTTGCCGATGCTCTGGGTCAGGGCGAAGATCGCACCGGCCGCGGCCAGGACGAGGACCAGGACGGCGACGAGCAGCCCGATCAGCACGCGGCGGCCGCGGCGCGGTGCCGTGCGTCCGGACATGCCGGGGCCGTGATCGTCCGAGCGGTCGCGCATTCGGGCACCTCCACGCTGTGGGCCCTTTCGGCCCTCGTCACGCTGTGTTTCTCCGGCCCGGCCGACGGCGTTACGTGACGGGTGCGTGGTCGTCACGGGGACGATCCGGCCGCGACCGGACTTATCCGTCTATTCCCGCGACGAGAAGCGATCATCAATTTTGGGGACCACTTCATGGTCACAACGGGTCACGTGATCTCGACCCGGCAATCGTGAAGATCGAATGAAATCTGCGGCCCACCGCGGTCATTCACTTCCCGTCACGCTCAGTTCCACTCCCGGTCCACACCCGACTCCCCTGCGCCGCATCGCCGCTGGTCGCGAGGATCTGACCGCGTCGACACGCACGGTGACGTGATCACAGCACGCAGTCGGCCGCGAGCCCCCGATTGAGCCGGCAATTCCGAGATCGGGACGAGTACACGTTCTCAGCGTCACCCGAAAGTGTTATCGTCAGCGGCGTTCGGCCACGGAGAGCCACATCTTCGAAGCCCAGGCCGGCCTCCATCTCTCGAGTCGTCGTACGCCGCTGTCGGCGTGGGGCTCAGGTGGTGTGTCCCACGAGAAGGGTCATCGGGGTGCACGAGGCAGACAGCACGGCCTTCCCTGTCGACACGGTCACGGTTCCCGAGTTCCCCGTCCCCTCACTGGTGACGCCTCCGCCCCCGCCGACCGAGCCGACCGGGACACCGGCCCGGCCCTCGATCCGGCTGTTGCGCAGGCTCGACGAGCGCTTCAGCGGGCTGACGGTCCTGCTCGTGCTCGCCGACCTCGCCGCCCTGTCCGCCGCGCTGCTCCTGGTCGGCGCGAACCCGGTGAGCCCGGCCGTCGCCGTGGCCGCGGGCCTGCTGCTGTGCTGCCGGGCGTCGGCGCGGATCTACCGGTCGCGGTTGCGGCTGTCCTGGTTCGACGACCTGCCGCGCGAGCTCGTCGCCGTCACCGCGGCCGTGGGGCTGTTCGTGATGGGTGGCCTGGTCCTCGACCTCGGACGCGGGATGGTCCCCGCACTGCCGGGGGTGCTCGTCGCCGCGCTGCTCGGGCTGCTGCTGCGCGCCGGGGTGTTCCAGATCGCCCGGATCGCGCGCCGCAGCTTCGGCCACGGCGACCGCACCGTGGTGATCGGCACCGGGCGGCTGGCCACCGACCTCACCCAGGCGATGCTCGAGCACCCCGAGTTCGGGCTGCGCCCGGTCGGGCTGGTGCGCACCGGGCGGGGCGACGACCCCGCCGACGTCGACCTGCCGGTGATCACCGAGCCGCTGGTGCCGGCCGTCGTCCGGACCCGCGCCGCGAGCGTGGTGTTCGCCTGCCCGGACGTACCGGACGAGGACACCCTCGACGCCGCGATCCAGGTGCGCCGCGTCGGCGCCACCGTGCTGATCGTGCCCCGGATGTTCGAGCTCTACCACGACGGCGCCGGTGTCGAGCGGCTGCGCAGCTTCCCCCTCGTCCGGCTGGCCTCGGACCCGACCCGGCGTCCGACGTGGTGGATCAAGCGCGGCCTGGACGCGGCAGCCGCGCTGCTCGGCCTCGCACTGGTCTCGCCGCTGCTGCTCGCCGCCGCGGTCGCGATCCTGGTCGAGAGCGGGCGTCCGGTCTTCTTCTCGCAGCTGCGGGTGGGCCTCGACGGCGAGCCGTTCACCCTGTTCAAGCTGCGCAGCCTGCGCCCGGCCGACGACTCCGAGCAGCAGACACTGTGGTCGGTGGCGCGCGACCCGCGGGTCGGGCCGGTCGGTCGGTTCCTGCGCCGCACCTCGCTCGACGAGCTGCCGCAGCTGTGGAACATCGTGCGCGGTGACATGAGCCTGGTCGGGCCGCGCCCGGAGCGCCCGTCGTTCGTGGCGCAGTTCTCCGAGACCCACGACCGCTACGCCGCGCGGCACCGCGTACCCGCGGGACTGACCGGCTTGTCGCAGGTCAACGGCCTGCGCGGGGACACCTCGATCGCCGACCGGGTGCGGCACGACAACTACTACATCGCGAACTGGTCGCTGTGGCTCGACGCCCGCATCCTGCTGCTCACCGCGCGCGAGGTGCTGCGCCGCGGGCAGCACTGAGCCCACAGCACGTGTCAGCCCGTCAACCGCCGCTTCACCGGGCCCAGCACCCGCCGCAGCGGGGCGATGTGCGGCCAGAGCCGGTCCAGCAGGCGCCGGCGGGGGACGTCGACGAACGCCCGGTCGCGGTCGTGCGCGCGCAGCGCCGCGGCCGCGACCCGCTCCGGGGTCTGCCAGCGATCCGCCGGGACGTCGTCGACGGGGGCGCCGTGGCGGTCGTGGAACGGGGTGCGGACGTAGCCGGGCCGCACGCACGTCACGACGACGCCGTGCGGGCCGGCCTCGGCGCGCAGCGTGCGGGTCAGGTGCTCCACGGCGGCCTTCGTCGCGGCGTAGACCGGGTGCTGCGGCGCCGGGTAGTCGACGGCCGAGCTGGAGACCGTGACGATCCCGCCGCTCCCGCGGGCGAGCATGCCGGGCAGCGCCGAGCGCAGCAGGCAGGCCACCGCCGTCAGGTTCACCTCGACGGTCTCGCGCAGGTCCGGCTCACCCACGTCGACCAGGGAGCCGATCGCGCCGGTACCGGCGTTGGCGACCAGCAGCGCGACCGGGGTGCCCGGGTCGGTCAGGAATGCCTGCACCGCGGAGAGGCCCGCCGGGTCGGACAGGTCGGCGGCCAGCGTGCGCGACGACGGCACCCGCGCGGCGACGGCGTCGAGCCGGCCCTGGTCGCGGCCGACCAGCAGCACCTGGTGACCACGGCGTCCCAGCTCGACGGCGAACGCCGCGCCGATCCCGCTCGACGCCCCCGTCACCACGGCCCAGCCCCTACCGTCCGGCACAGCGGCTCCTCCCCGAGCGCCGTCCCCGACACCGCGGCACGAATCTCGACATGATCGGACGTATGGACTCTAGGCGGCGTTCCTCCGTGCTTCGACCCCATGGCCGGATCGTCGTCGCGCTGTCACTCGCGGCGTTCGTGCTGGCCGGGTGCGCAGCGGGCGTCCCGACGAGGCACACCGAGCCGACCGGGCGCGTACCGCAGCCGGACCCGGCCGTGTGCGGGCTGTGGAACGCGATCGGCGCCGTCCCGACCGAGGCCCAGCTCGTCGACGCGGCGCAGCGCTACCAGGTCGTCATCCTCAACGCCTGGGAGGTGGCCGCCCAGAAACGGCTCAAGGCGCTGAACCCCGCGGTCACCGTGCTCGTCTACAAGGACCTGTCCTCGACCCGCAGCTACGAGACGGCCACCGCGCACGGCGGGCTGCTGCCGACCGGCGTCGACTTCACCGCGACCGGGCGCGACCATCCCGAGTGGTTCGCGACCGACACCGCGGGCGCCCGCATCGAGTGGGCGCCCTACCCGCAGCACTGGCAGATGGCCGTCTGGAACCCCGACTACCAGCGGGAATGGGCGTCGTCGGTGACCGCGGAGGCCGTCCGCGACGGGTGGGACGGCGTGTTCGCCGACAACGACTTCGCCAGCCTGGGCTTCTACTCCGACGCCGTGCTGGCCGGGACGTCCTCGCGTGCGGAGACCGACCGGCTGATCCGGGACGGGCTGGACCGGATGATCGGCGTCGCCGGCTCGGCGCTGGCCGGGAGCGGGAAGCTGCTGATCCCGAACCTGTCCGAGGCCCGGCTGCACCCCGGCCGCTGGACCGAGCACGCGCGCTTCGGCGGGGCGATGGAGGAGAACTTCGCGCAGTACGCCGGGGACGAGCTGCTCACCTGGCAGGGACCGCAGTGGGACGAGATGATGCGCACCTCCTCCGACGGTAGGCACCTGACCCTGCTGGTCACGAAGACCGCGGGCGTGCAGGAGTCGTCGGGTGGCGCGGCGGAGCGGGCCGGGTTCGCCGGAGCGGCGCTGCTGGCCGGGGACCGGACGTGCTGGACCGGCCCGGAGGCCGGCGACTACTCCCGTCCGGCGTTCTCGGGGTACCAGTCGCTGGCTCTCGGCGAGCCCCGCGGACCGGCCGAGCAGCAGAGCTCCGGGGTGTGGACGCGGGAGTTCACCGGGGGCTGGGTCGCGCTGAACCCGGGTGCCGAGGATGCGACCGTCACCCCGCCGGCCGGGCTGAGCACCACCGACGGCACCCCGATCACCGGCGACCTGACCGTCTTCGCCTCCGACGGCGAGGTCCTGGTGCGACGCTGACCGGCCTCGGCCGCCGTCGCACGGCCATGAGGCCCGCGCAGGCACCGAACCGCACATGATCAGCAGTTCGGTACCGATTCCGGCCACCGGTGGCCACGATCGGTACCGAAGCACCGATCATCGGCGTCTCGGACCGCGGCGGCACCGGCCGGCCGATGGTCCCCAGGATCCCCGGGCGAGGCCGTCAGCCCACCCGAAGGTGGCGCAGGTCGCGGACCAGGTCGCGGTTGGTCAGGGCCATCACGGCCAGGAACGCGGTCGCGAGCAGGAGCCCGTCCACGATCAGTCCGACGACCGAGGCCGGGTCGGACAGCGGCCCCAGGTGGTCGGTCCCCCACCGCACCAGGAGGCAGGCCCCGGCCGCGAGCACGAGACCGCCGACGGTGCGGAGCACCGGCCCGGCCTGCGGCAGGGCGCCGGCGCGGTGCAGCACCAGCAGCGCCGGCGGCACCACGACCCAGACGGCGACGAGCTGCGCCAGTGCCGCCCCGAGCACGCCGTACGGGGTGAGCACGACCAGCCCGACCACGAGCAGCACCAGGTGCGCGACCTGCAACAGCAGGTAGGCGCCCGGGCGGTCCACCGCGCGCACGACCTCCTGCAGCATGTACTGCAGCGCGAAGCCGATCCCGTACCCGCACAGCACGACCAGCACCGGTGCCGCGGGCGCCCACCGCGCGTCCAGGACGACGACCCGGTCGGCCATCACCGCCGCGATCACGTACGGCGCCCCGGCCAGCACCAGCAGGGCCCGCACGAACCGGCTCACCGCGCCGCGCATCTCCGCGCCCTCGCGGCGCAGCCGGGCGTAGACCGGAAACGACACCGCGCCGAGCACCAGCGCCACCATCACGTACGGCGCCCACGCGATCCGGAACGCCAGCGAGTAGACGCCGACCGCGTCCGGGCCGAGGATCCGGGCCACCGCCGGGTAGTCGACGTTGATCAGCAGGATCGCGATCACCGCGCCGGGCCCGACCACGCGGGTCCAGCGCAGCGCCTCGCCGGCCGCACCGGCGTCCCAGAGGGGCCGGACCCGGGCGCCGGCCACCACGCACAGCAGCGGTTGCAGCACCGCCCCGCAGAGCAGGCCGATCGCCAGCGAGGCCGCGCCGTGCCCGGTCGCGGCCAGCGCCACGGTGACGACCGTGACCACCAGCGCGCTACCGCCGTCGGGCAGCAGCCTGCGGCGGAAGTCGAGGTTGCGGTGCATCAGGCCCATCTGGACACCGGCCGCGGCGGTGAACGGCAGGCTCAGCGCCGCGATCCGGATCAGCGGCGCCGAGCCGGGCGTCCCCAGCACCGTCGCGATCGGCTCGGCCAGCAGCACCGCGGTGGCGGCGAGCACGGTGCCGATGCCGACGCTGATCGTCATCATCGTGCCGGCCATCCGGGCCGGGTCGCGGGCGGTGCGCGAGACGATGTCGAACACGCCCATGGACTGCACGACCTGGCCGACGTTGACCAGCGCGACCGCGACCGTCACCAGGCCCAGCTCGCCCTCGGTGAGGAACCCGGCCAGGACCACGGTGAGCGCGACCTGGCTGCCCTTGGCCAGCAGGTTGACCAGGCCCAGCCACAGCGAGCCGCGGGCGGCGCGGGTGCCGAGGCTGTCGCTCCCCGGCGGCGCGCTCCCGGGCGCAGCGCTCCCGGGAACGGGGGTGGCGTCAGACAAGGACGACCGCGAGCACCGGTTCGGACGGCGGCAGCGCGTCGATCGCGCCGCGGACGTCGTCGCCGCGCACGGCGGCCCGGTCCACCACCACCAGCACCGACGGGGCGACGGCCCCGTCCCCGTCCCGCGACCCGTTCCCGGCCCGCGGCGCGGCGCCGCTCTCGGCGAGGTCGCTGCACAGGCCGCGCACGGCGCCGTCGACACCGGGGCCCGCGGCGATGACGCGCAGCGGGCGGTCGGCGGCGCGCACGAGCACGCCGACACGGTCGAGCAGGGCGGGGTCGTCGACGTCGAACACCGCGACCGGGCCGCGGCCGGTGGAGGTGACGGCCTCGAGGGCGGCGCGTCCGGCGGGGACGCGGGCGCGGAACGGGCGCATCGCGAGCGCGGCGGCCAGGGCCGCGACCAGGCCGGCGATCAGCGCCAGGCCGGTGGCCAGCGTCCAGTCCGGGCTGACCTGCGTGACCGACGCCCGGGCGTCCAGGGTGCGCAGCGTGCCGGCCGGGGCGAGCAGGTCGGCTCGGATCACCTGCTGGGCGACGGCCTCGGCGAGGCGGCCCGCGAGCTCCGGGGAGTCGGCGGTGGCCGAGATCCGGGCGACGCCGGAGCCGGCGAGCAGCTCGACGCCGATCCGGGAGCCGAGCTCGTCGGGCGGCGGCGAGCCGGGGACCTGCGCGGCGACCGCGTCGAGCAGCGTCGGCGACGTCACCAGGTCGCTGATCGAGGGCATCGCGAGGCCGACGACCTCGCCGTAGCCGGTGGAGACGCCGGACCGGTTGAGCAGCGTCGAGCCGCTGGACTCGGTGGGCAGTGCGAGCAGCCCGGCCCGGCCGGAGAACGACGGGGTGAGCAGCGCGGTCACGCCGAGCACGAGCGCGGCGACGACGATCCCGGAAACGACCGCGACGGCGGTGATGCGCGGCCAGCGGCGACGGGGACGGCGGGAGGCGGTGTCCGCCGGTCCGGGCGGCGGCGTGCCCCGCGCGGGGGGCGCGGACGGTTCGCCGTCGGGCGTGCCCGGGAGGCGGGCGGCGTCGCGCTCGAGGGGCACTGCACCATCCTGCCCTGCAGTGGACCGGCCGTCACGGCGTCTCGGCGGTGCGGTCACCGCCCGCTTGCGTGTGCCGTTCCTGCTGCTCATCGCACTTCCTCGCGCCTGTTCGTCGGATGTCCGCCGGTCGCGGCGCGTGTCAGCTGCAGCACCATCTCCGCCACCGCGTCCGCGCTGCGCCTGCGGTCGAAGAGCTCCAGGGCCCGCTCCCGGCCGGCCGCGCCCTCGGCGGCGCCAGGTCCGGACGGGTCCAGCCGCGCCGCCAACGCTGCGGCCAGTGCCGCGGTGTCGCCCGCCGGCACGACCGCACCGGCGTCGCCGACGGCCTCGCGCACGCCGGTCACGTCGAAGCCGACGACCGGGCGTCCCGACGCCAGTGCTTCCAGCGCCACCAGCGGCATGCCCTCCCAGCGCGACGGCAGCGCCAGCACGTCGGCGGCGGCGTACCAGGGCGCCGGGTCGTCGACGGCGCCGCGCCAGAGCACCGACGGGTCCGGGTGCTCGCCGCGCCGACGCGGGCCCTCGGGGCCGTCGCCGAGCAGCACCAGCGTCGCGTCCGGGACGGCGGCGCGGACCGACGGCCAGGCCTCGAGCAGCAGGTCCTGGCCCTTCTGCCGGGTCAGGCGCCCGGCGCAGAGCACGACCGGGCCCCCGCCCAGCCCGAGCGCGGCGCGGGCCGCGGCGGACGGGGCCGGGGTGAAGCGGTCGGTGTCGACGCCGTTCGGGACGACGAGCGCGTCGCCGCCGATCCCCGCGGCGCGGCCCGCGGAACGTTCGGCGTCGCTGACGCAGAGCAGGCGGTGGGTCCAGCGAGCACCGAGGCGTTCCCACCCGCGCGCCGCGGCCGCGACCGGGCCGCCGACGGCGTCGAAGGACCAGGCGTGCGGCTGGAACACCGTCGGGCGGCGCCCGCGGACCGCGAGGCGCCCGGCGAGGCCGGCCTTGGAGCTGTGCAGGTGCACGACGTCGGGATCCTCCGCGCGCACGATCCGGGCCAGCGCGCGGGCCTCGGCGAGCACCGTCGGGCCGGGGCCGCGGGAGGCGTCCCAGGTGCGGACGCGGATGCCGGACGCGGTGACCCGGTCGGCCAGCGGGCCGGGCGGGCAGGCGAGCGCGACGTCCCAGCCGCGGTCGCGCTGGTCGGTGCACAGCGCCCCGGCCACGGCCGCGACCCCGGCGTCGACCGGCTGGCTGACGTGCAGGATCCGCACTGTCGCGCCTCCGTCCCCCGACCGGTCCGTCCACCTGAGCCGTCGACACGCCGACGTCGTTCGTTACCACTGCTCACAGCCGGTGTGACCGGCGCCTCAGCCAAGATCACCGACAGTGTCGGTCAGTGCACGGAGGCGAACACCACGACGTTGTCCTCGTAGGAGCGCACGTCCCGGTCGAACGCGCCGCCGCAGGTGATCAGGCGCAGCTGGGCGTTCGCGGTCGGGCCGTAGACCTCGTCCGAGGCGAACGCGTCCTTCGGGTAGCTGCGCACCGAGTCGACGACGAACCGGGTCTTCCAGCCGTCGGTGCGGGTCACGACGATCTCCTGGCCGACCTTCATCTCGCGCAGCCGGAAGAACACCGCGGGCCCGCGGAACGAGTCGACGTGCCCGACGATCACGGCCGGGCCCGCCTCGCCGGGTTTCGGGCCCTGGGCGTACCAGCCGGTCCGGTCGTAGTCGACGGGCGCGGTGAGCCGGCCCGCCGGGTCGAGGCCGAGCCGTTCCGGAGCGCCGGTGTTCAGCCCGATCGCGGGCACCGACAGCCCGGCCGGGGCCGCGACCGGTTTGCCGGGGCGCCCGGCCGTCGGCACCACGTCGGCGCGGACGGCGGCCGGCGCGGCGGCGACGGCGGGTTCGGGCGCGACCGTCTGCGCGGGGGTGGTCGCAGGCCCGCCGGAGTTCGAGAGGCCGAGACCGGCCGCGCCCAGCGGCACCGCCAACACCGCGACCGCGATCACGGCCCGGCCGGTCGGGCCGAGCCGGACCGCGTCGGAGCGGCCCCGGCTCATCAGCACGGTCTCAGCCGCTCGACCGGCGCCGCGCCGCGCTCATCGACGACATCGAGAACACCAGCAGCGGGGCCCCGGCCAGGGCCAGCAGGATCGGCAGGACGCCGGGCCCGCCCCCGGCCGTCGCGCCGGCACCCGCGGGGACGCCGCCGATCGGGATCTGCTGCTGCGGGGCGGGCTTGGCCGCGGGCGGCTTCGGGGCTGCCGGGGCCGCCGGCGCGGCGGCCTCCGGGGCGCCCGAGGGCTGCTGCACCGACGGCGTCGGGTTGGCGGGGATCCCGACCGGCAGCCCCGCCACGTCGGCCAGGGGCTTGACGGCCAGCTTGCCGGCGGTGTCCCGGGTCACCACGACGGTGTTCACCGAGCCACCGCCGACCGGGAGCTGCCCGGCCAGGGTCTGCCCGCCGGCGCTGAGCCGCACGTCCCAGGTCTTCGCGGCGACCGTCGCGTAGTCGGTCACGGTGCCGTAGGCGAGGTCGGTGGCCAGCTTCGGGCCGTCGACGGCGAGGGCCTGCAGCGGCGGGAGGCCGTCGGCGCCCTGCACGAGCCGGACCTTGCCGTCGGCCGCGGTGGGGACGGACAGGTCGTCGTTGACGAGCTCGCCGCGCACCGAGCCGCCGGAGCCGTTGTCGAAGAACAGCAACGACTGCGCGGTGCCGGCCGCGACCTGCAGGCCGGCCGCCAGCGGGGCCTCGGCGTTCGGGTCACTGCCGGCGGGGCGCATCGAGATCGTGTACCGGCCCGGGACCAGCTTCAGGTACCCGGTGACGGCGCCGTACGCGGCCCCGCTCGCGATCCGCTGGTCCACCGAGGACGGTCCCTCGGGACCGGAGAGCGTGATGTCGACGCCCGGCGTCGTCGGGGACAGGTGCCCGAGCCGGATCTGGCCGGTCGGCTCCTGCGCCCCGGCGATCGGGGCCGTCGCCAGGGTCGCCGCGCCGACCAGCAGCGCCATGCCCAGTAGCCCGAGCAGCCGGTCACGCCTCTGGTGCCGCAGTCGATGGCGTCGCATCGATCTCCCTCTGCCGGGTCGACGGCGGACCGTCACGCTCTGGGCCCGGCCGGCCGCACAGTGTGGACACCGACAGTCACGATCTTGGCCGGACGGGGTCATCATAGATCCCGAGAGGGTGTTCCGTATCTCGTCGGGGTCACGGTTCGGTCGACTCCGCGTGGTCGCCGGCACCCGCGCCGGCCCCGTTCGTGCGCGGCAGCAGCAACGGCGTGCACGCCAGCACGAGGACCGCCACCAAGCCGGCGCCGCCGAGCGCCCACGCGCCGAACAGCACGATGCCGGAGAGCTCGGTACCGAAGGAGGCCACCGACGTCACCGTGGCCCGGGAGCGGCCGCGGATCCGGTCCTGCAGCCGGGACTCCACGTACACCCGGACCGCCTGGTAGAGACCCCAGAAGACCGTGACGCCGACCAGCCCGACCGGGTGCGTGGTGAGTCCGCCCGCGCCGAGGGCCGCGGCGGAGGCCACGAGCAGCACAGCACCGGCCCGTCCGCGGATCCGCCCGCCCACGGCCGACCCGAGCGCCCCGGCGACCGGGACGACGAGCAGCACCAGCGGGACCGCGGCCGTCGCGATGCCGGCATCGGAGGCGATGAGCGGGAAGTACTCCTCGACCGCGTCGACACCGCCGAGCACGGCCACCGCGAGCACCGCCACCGCGACGGC
>NZ_JADQDD010000130.1 GCF_019263595.1 Pseudonocardia sp. KRD291
CGGCCGCAGGCGCGGGACGAAGGGGAGCGCGCGGGAAGGGTGACGCGGGGTCAGCGAGACGCGGTCCGGCCGACGTCGGAACACCACTCGCACGGGCACGCGGCCGGTCCACCGTGAGGCGGGCGTCCGCGGTCAGCTCTGACCGCGCGACGACGGCAGCGCGGCGCCCGGCCCGATGGTCGGCGACGGTAGGGGCGACCGCGGTTGGTGGGCACCGGCAGCGGGTAGATCCAGAGCGCCGCCGCGACCTGCCGCCGGCTGTGACCGTGAGGAGACCGAGGATGAGCGAGCCGACCCCCACGGGTCCCGAGACCAGCCAGCTCTCGTCCGGCGACGAGCCGGCGACGCGGCACGTCGTCCCCGCGGAGATGGACGAGGACACGGTCGCCGGGTTGGACAAGCTCACCGAGGCGTTGGAGACGATCGAACGCGCCCGGGGCAGCCTGTACACCTTCCACCAGCTCACCGGGTACGGCGACGACCTGCTCGACCCCGCGGTCGCGCACCTGCGCCGGGCCGGCCACCACGATCTGGCGGACACCGTCGAGACCGAGCTGATCGGGCGCAACGTGCTCGCCGGACGGTGGACGTTCCAGATCGTCGAGGAGTACGACGAGGGCTACTACCAGGCCTTCCGCGACATCGCCCGCGAGGCCACCGAGCGGCTCGCCGGGGGACGGACCCACCTCGACGAGGCACGGACGAAGGAGCGTCGGCGCACCCGGGGCCGCGCGGACCACCGCGCGACACCCTGACCGCCGGCGACCTCGCACAGTTGTCGGGGGCATGCGGTTGGCTTCCGACATGCAGGTCACCATCGCCGAGATCAAGGCTCGCTGCCCCGACCCCGCCGCGGCACTGGCCCGGATGCGCGAGCTCGGCGCCACCCGCCAGGGCCGCGACCACCAGGTCGACACCTACTTCGCCGTGGCTCACGGACGCCTGAAGCTGCGGTTGGGCGACCTCGAGACCAACCTGATCCACTACCGGCGCGAGGACCGCGCCGGCCCCAAGGACTCCCAGGTCCAGCTGCACGCGCCGAGCGACGGGGCCTCGTTGCACGCCACCCTGTCCGCCGCACTCGATGTCCTCGTCGTCGTCGACAAACAGCGGGAGATCCTCTGGGCCGACAACGTCAAGCTGCATCTCGACACCGTCGCCGGGCTCGGGACCTTCGTCGAGATCGAAGCGATCGACACAGACGGCACCCGCACCCGCAGCGAGCTGCACGAGCAGTGCCGGCACTGGCTCGACGCCCTGGCCATCGACCCGGGCCTGCTGATCACGCACTCCTACAGCGACCTGATGCTCGTCGCGACCGGAACCGACGACACCGACAGGTCCCCGTCGCCATAGTTACGGCGCAGGCTGCGCGGGTCCGACCGACGCCGGCTGGTGCCCCGTGCCTGCGCAGGCACGGGCGGACCCGACGACGACCAGCACCGAGAACGGTTTGAACGCACGCGCGCGGGGCACCCGCCGAACCTACGGAGGTGCGGTGAACCCCCGCTCGGCGGACGGCGCCCGGCCTCGCATCCTCCACGGACGGTGGAGGTGGCGTGTGTGACGACCGCAGCCCTCACGGCGCCGTTCCGTCACGGTGCCGTTCGCCGCCGTCCTGCTCCGCCGCCGGGAGACCGTCACCGAGGAGGAAGACCCGTGTCCGACCCCCTGACCAGCCGCGCCGCCCCGTTCCGGATGCGTCCCCGCCGCCTCGTCGCGCCCGACCCGCTGCTGCCCCGCGTACCCGGGCCCGGCGCCGAGGCGATCGTCGTCGGTGGCGGCGTCGCCGGTGTCTCCGCGGCGACCGTCCTGGCCGAACGCGACGTGCGGGTGACCGTGCTCGAAGCCGCAGACCACCTCGGCGGACGGTTGGGGGCCTGGCCGGAGCAGGTCGCCGAGCACGGCGAGCAGGTCGTCGAGCACGGCTTCCACGCGTTCTTCCGGCACTACTACACGTGGCGCTCGATCCTGCGCCGGGCCGACCCCGCGTTGTCGTTCCTGCGCCCCGTCGCGAGCTACCCGGTCATCTCCGCCAGCTGGCCCGACGAGGACCTGTCCGGTCTGCCCGCCGCGCCCCCGTTGAACCTGCTGGCCCTCGCGCTGCGGTCGAAGAGCCTGAACCCGCGTGAGCTCGCCCGGGCCGACCCGGACACCGGGCGGGCTCTGCTCGCCTACGACCGCGCCGCCACGGTCGCCGAGCTCGACCACACCGACGCCGCCACGTTCCTCGGCCGGCTCGGGCTCGGTGCGCGCACCCGCAGCATGCTGTTCGAGGCGTTCGCCCGCTCGTTCTTCTGCAACCAGGACGAGCTCTCCGCCGCCGAGCTGGTGGCGATGTTCCACTACTACTTCCTCGGCAACCCCGAGGGCATCGGCTTCGACGCACCCCGCACCGACCACGCGACGGCGATCTGGCACCCACTGCAGCGCTACCTCGACGCACACGGTGCACAGGTCCGCACCGGCAGCCGGGTCACCGGGATCGAGCCCGACGGCGACGGGTGGTCGGTCACCGTCACCGGGGCTGGAGCCGGGTCCGGGGCCGGTGTCGAGCGCCTCGGCGCCCGGCACCTCGTCCTCGCCCTGGACCCCGGGGCGCTGCGGTCGCTGATCGGCTCCTCGCCCGCCGCCGCGACGGCCGCGCCGCAGCTGGCGCGCCGGTGCGCCGCGCTGCGGGTCGCGCCGCCGTTCGCCGTGAGCCGGGTCTGGTTCGACCGCGACGTCGCCGCGCACCGGGCGGTGTTCAGCGCGGTCAGCGGCCAACCGACCCTCGACTCGATCGCGGTCTACTCCCGGCTCGAGGAACCCAGCGCGCGCTGGGCGCGGGAGACCGGCGGGTCGGTGGTCGAGCTGCACTCCTACTCGTGCCGGCAACCCGACGCCGTCAGCGCCGCCCAGGCGCTGCGCGACGAGCTGGCCACCCTATGGCCGGAGACCGCCGACGCCACGATCCTGCACACCCACGGCCGGCTGGAGGCGACCGCACCGTCGTTCCCGCCCGGATCGGCCGGCACCCGCCCGGGTGTGCGCACCGAGCGCCGCGGTCTGCACGTCGCGGGTGACTTCGTCGAGCTGCCCTACCTCGCCGGCCTGATGGAACGGTCCTCGATGTCGGGCGTACTGGCCGCCAACGACATCCTGGCCGAGCTCGGCGCCGCGGCCGAACCGATCCTCGGCGTGCCCCAACGCGGGCTTCTCGCCGACGTGCCCCCGCTGGGCCGGCGAGCCCGATCCGGATGACGGCGTCGCAGGGACTCGTCGATGCCGGTGCCGGGTTGTACTGTCGAACGGCAGTCAGACAGTCGGCTGCTGACCGGACACGGGCTGGTCGCCACCGGCGGCCGCCTGGTGGTCCCGATACCTCATGTGCGTCCTCGACCTCCGGTGAACCGGCTGGGAGCGGTAGACCGCAGTGCATGTCGCCTCGGTCCTGCTCGGCGCGTACCTGACTCAAGGTGTGTAGCCCGTGCTTCCCTCGGACTCTGAGGAGCACGCAGGCCATGCACCCGAACCAGCACGACGAGCTGGTGGCGTCGTTGGCCGGGGCAGCCCGGAACCTGATCAACGCCGGCAGCCTGAACAGTCTCGACGACGTGTTGGTCCAGGTTGTGCAGTGCGCGGTGCAGACGGTGCCGAACACCGACGCCGCCGGCATCTCACTGGCCACGGAGGAGCGGATCGAGTCCCGGGCGCCGTTCAACGACTCGGTCCTGAAGCTGGACAGCCTGCAGGTGGAGCTGGGGCAGGGACCGTGCCTGCGGGCCCTCGCCGACCCGCCGCTGGGCGGCGTGGTGGTCGTCGACGACCTGTCCGGCGCCGACGCCGACCGGTGGCCACGGTTCGCCACGCAGGCCGAGATCTACGGTTACCGTGCGATCTGTTCCACGCAGCTGTCGGCGAACGGCGGCCCGCACGCGGCCCTGAACCTCTACAGCCACACGGCGAACGCGTTCGACTCGCATGCCCGGACCGTGGCCGGCCTGTTCGGCGTGCAGGCCGCCCTACTGCTCTACGGCGCCGAGCACGCCGCGAACCTGGGGGCCGCGCTCGGTAGCCGGGACATGATCGGACAGGCGAAGGGCATCCTGATGGAGCGCTTCGACGTCGACGGGGACCAGGCATTCCAGATGCTCGTCCGGTCCTCGCAGGACACGAATGTCAAGCTGGTCGACGTCGCGCGGTGGTTGGTCACCGAGCGAGGCGCGGCGAGACTGTCGAAGGCGTCGAAACCGTAGCCGCGGCGCGTCCTCGGAAGCGCGCACCCGCGGCTGACCCGCCGCCCGCGGATCAGAAGTCGCGAGCCACCTCGTTCGGTGTGCCGCGGGTGATGCGTTGCAGCTGGACGCGTCGTGAGAGTCGTAGCGCGGGCCGGATACCGAGCTGCACGCTGCCGACGACGAACAGCCAGATCCCGAGGTCGTAGAGCGCCTCGAAGAAGAAGAACACGCTGCCCACGGCGAACCAGATCGCGATCATCAGGTCGTTGAGGATGCTGTAGACCTCGAAACGACGCCGGACGACGAGCTCCTCGCGACCCAGCGTGATGGTGATCGGGTCGCCGTCCTCGTCGGGCTCGGACTCCTCGTGCGGGGTGCTTGTCGGGTTGCTCATCGGACTGCTCCCATCGTCGGCCTCCGCCCGACCGTCGGCGGGGCGAGGCGGCACCGGTCGGTAGGGCGCCACCAGAGGTCGGCACCGGCCGGCCGGGGACTACCCGCTAACGCACCGAGTATGTGGCGCGAGCGCGGACCGGCCGTCGAGCAGGTGTGTCAGCCGGCCGTGGGCGGGATGCCGGAGCGCTCGCGGCCGGCGGGACTGGCGAGCCAGCGGGCGACGTCGACGAGCTTGAGGTTGGTCTCCTGCGAGGAACGCACCAGCATCTGGAAGGCGTGGTCGTCGTCGACGTCGAAGCGTTCCATCAGAATGCCCTTGGCCTGTCCGATGACGTCGCGGGTGCCGATGGCCTGCTGCAGCTGCGCGGCATGGGAGACGCCGTAGATCAGGATTGCGGCCTGGACCCCGAACAGGCCGGCGACGGTGCGCGAGGCGTCGTCGAAGGCGTCGGGCTCGTGGGAGTAGAGGTTCAGCGCGGCCCGGATGCCGCCGGTGGTGCCCAGCTGGGTGGAGAGCATGGATCGGTAGCCCTGTTCCACCGCCAGGGGGCCGAAGTGTGGCCATCGGTCGGCGTCCGGGGCAGCGGCCAGGTCCGGCGCGTGGACGACACCGTCCTCGGGTGGGTCGGCGAGCGCGGTGATGCAGGGGCCCTCGTGGAGCTGGCTCTGCATCTGGTCGAGTTTGCGGATGTCCTCGTTGGTCGGGACGCGGGATCCGACGTGCCCGTCCTCGGTCATCGACACGCCGCCGGCGTCGGCCCCGGGAACGGTGTCCACGGCCGAGACGACGATCTGGCCGAGCGTCGTCTCGAGGTCGTTCATGCTGTGGTGGGCCACCAGGTCGTGGGCGGCCTTGCGGAGGGAGGCGACGAGCGCGTCGGTCTGGTCGGGCTGCATGGGTTCGGTACCGCCTGGCGCGACTAGCGGCGCGTACCCGGGGGTCGGTGACCGGGAAGACCACCACACCGCGTCGAAGGCACACCGCGTAGGAGGTGAGTAGGCCGCGCCGGCGCGGGTAGTGCACTCCAGCGCACGACCTCCGCATCGACGATGTGCAACCCAGAGGATCCACAATGGCTCAACACCGACAGCTTCGGTCGCTCGACGCCGCCACGACGGCGAGTCCCGGGTCGTCCGCACGGCGCGACTCGTCCGTAGGGCTCGAGTCGGCCGTCGATCTCGGCGCGGTGGGTCGGCCCGGCGGCACGCGGGACGTGCCGCTGCGCCTGACCCGGCGGGTCTCGGGAAAGCCCCGCCTGCTCGGGCTGGACTCGCGGCTGCGGCGGCCCGCCTGATGGCCGCCGCGACCCTGCCCGCCCGCGCCGCGTCCCTGTGGGCTCCCGAGCCGGACGCGCGGGAGGCCTCGTCCGCGCAGAGCTCCTACCCGCCTCTGGACGGCGACTCTCGGGTGGACGTGACCGTGATCGGGGCAGGCATCACGGGACTGTCCACCGCGGTGATGCTCAAGCGGGCCGGGCTGTCGGTGGCCGTGCTCGAGGGCCGTCACATCGGTGCGGCCGCGACCGGGCACACCAGCGCGAAAATCTCGTTGCTGCAGGGGACACGGGCCTCGACCCTGGCCCGGTCGCTGGGCGAGGACGCGGTCCGCGACCACGTCGCCGCCCATCGGGCCGGCATGGGCTGGCTGCTCGAACGGGCCGCGGACGTCGACTGCGGGCTCGAGCGCGCCACCGCGGTCACCTACTCGACGAGCGCGAAGGACGGGTCGGGCGCGCGCGCCGTGCGCGCGGAGGCCGAGGCTCTGCGCGCCGCAGGCCTGCCGGTCGAGCTCGGCACCGACGTCGGCCTGCCCTTCCCGGTCACCGAGGCGGTCGGGCTGGGGGAGCAGGCCCAGTTCGACCCGGTGCCCTACCTGCACAGCCTCGCCACCGAGGTGCACGGCGGCGGCAGCTCGGTGCACGAGGGCACCCGGGTACGGGCCGCGTCGTGGTTCGGGCCGACCGAGGTGCGCACCGACACCGGCCGGGTCCGTTCGACGTGGGTCGTGGTCGCGACCGGCATTCCGATCCTCGACCGGAGCCTGCACTTCGCGCGGATGGAACCCTCGCGGTCCTACTCGCTGGCCCTGCGGATCGGCTCGCCCACCCCGCCCGGGATGTATCTGTCGGCGGACTCCCCGACCCGTTCGATCCGCACCGCGCGCCACGGCGACGACCGGCTGCTCCTCGTGGGCGGCAACGGCCACCGGGTGGGGACCTCCTCGCCGATGCTTAGCCACGAACGCGACCTGCTCGACTGGGCCGAGGAGCACTGGCCCGTCGAGGCGGTCACCCACCGCTGGTCGGCGCAGGACTACCAGAGCGAGGACGGGCTGCCGTTCATCGGCCCGACGCCGCAGGCCCCGCGTGCGTTGGTCGCGTTCGGCTTCGCCAAGTGGGGGATGAGCGGGGGCAGCGCCGCCGCGATCGCGCTCACCGACCACGTTCTCGGCCGCACCACACCGTGGCTGGGCCGCATGCGCGCCGACCGCCTGCCCCGCAGCAGCCGGGCGTTGACGACGCTGGCGCAGGCGAACGCGCAGGTCGCACGACACCTGGCCACCGGCTGGGCCCGGCCGCACCTGCCCGCGGCCCACGACCCCGCCGAGGGTGAGGGTCGCGTCGAGACCACCGTGCGGGGCAAGGTGGCCCGCTGCCGCGTCGGCGGCGTGCTGCACGAACGCAGCGCCGTCTGCCCGCACCTGGGCGGGATCGTGGAGTGGAACGACGCCGAGACCAGCTGGGACTGTCCGCTGCACGCCTCCCGGTTCGCGCCCGACGGCGGAGTCCTCGAGGGCCCCGCCACCCGCGGCCTCGGCACGCCTCCCGGGCTCGGGTCGGTCGTGCGCCCCCGCGCCTGAGCGAGGGCCGGACCGGGTCCCGGCCCACCGCCGGGCCGTGGCACACGCGTATCGAGGGGGAACGATCGTGCGACGTACGGCTCACCGACGTCCGCTCGCGCTGCAGCGCATTGACCCGCGGAAGTGGGCCGAGCAACGCCCGACGTACCGGCAGGCCGACCCGGCGCTGATCGCCGCAGCCACCGAGCGGGCGACCGCGCGCCCGGCCGGCAACTGGTTCGTCCTGGCGGCCGGCGCCGAGCTGCGCATCGAGCGCCCGGTGAGCCGCACGATCGCCGGCACCGAGATCGTGGCCTGGCGGGACCGGGACGGCACCGTGACCGCCGGGCCGGGCGCGTGTCCGCACCTCGGGGCCCCGCTGGCCGACGGGTACGTCGAGGACGGCCGCCTACGGTGTCGTTGGCACGGCCTGCCCGTGACCCGCGACGGCGGGCCGGGCTGGTGCCCGCTGCCCAGCTTCGACGACGGCGTCCTGGTGTGGGTGCGCCTCGACCGGGCGGGCGCGGAGGACCCGCTGCCCGAGCCGGTGCTGCCCCTCCGCCCGGGCCCGCAGCGACGGATCGCTGCGGTGAGCTCCGTGACCGGCGTCTGCGAGCCGGTCGACATCGTCGCCAACCGCCTGGACCCCTGGCACGGCGCCTGGTTCCACCCGTACTCGTTCGCGCGCCTGACCGTCGTCGAGGCGCCACCAGTCACCGGCGCGACCGAGGAGACCGACCGGTTCGTCGTGGACACGACGTTCCGGATCGGTCCCCGCCTCGGCGTACCGGTGCGCGCCGAGTTCTTCTGCCCCGACCGGCGCACCGTCGTCATGCGCATCACCGACGGCGAAGGGCAGGGGAGCGTCGTGGAGACCCACGCCGTCCCGCACGGGCCCGGTCCGGACGGGCGCGCACGGACCACGGTCACCGAAGCCGTGATCGCCACCTCCGACCGTCCCGGCTTCGGCCGCGCGACCCGGTGCGCGGCCCTGCTGCGCCCGGCGATGCGCGCCGGCGCCGCCCGTCTCTGGCGGGACGACATCGCCTTCGCCGAACGGCGCTACGCCGTACGCCGCTAGACACAGCGCTGGGGATGACGCCCGATCACCCCGGCCGCCGCCACCGATGACCGGCGCGGTCAGGGGGTCACACCGACCGTGCCGCCGAGTTCTCGCTGCCGGCGTCGGCGTGGCTCAGCGTCCCGTCCGCGCTCTCGAGGTGCGCCCGGACGAACCACTGGTACTGCTCGAGACCGCCGGACTGACCGGTCAGCAGGTCCTCGGTCACCGGGTCCAGGTCGCCGGTCTTCTCGATCGCGCCGCGGTGGTCCTCGACCACACCCGAGTACACCAGGTCCAGCGCGGCCAGGTGCCTGATCGCGTCGCCGCGGCCGATGGAGTAGTCGTCCCAGCTGCGCTCGGCCACCAGCGAGCCGGGGGTGCCCGACGGCGAGCCGCCCAGTGTGGCGATGCGCTCGGCGACCTCGTCGACCATGCCGCGCACACCGTCGACCTGCGGGTCGAGCATGGTGTGCACGGCGATGAAGTGCGGGCCCACCACGTTCCAGTGCACGTGCTTGAGGGTCAGGGCGAGGTCGTTGAGGGCGTGCAGGCGGTCCTGAAGGATGCGGACGACCTCACCGGCCTGGTCCTGCTTGAGGCCGGGGACGGTGTAACGGATGCTGTCGGTGGCCATGGGAAGGCTCCCTTCGGTGTGACGTGGCGACGGCTCTCGTGCCGGGATGCTGGTACCCGTCCTGACGCGGGCCATGCACAGCGAGCTCGCGGTCTGCCCGCCCCCTCGCGTTGCCGAGTTGCGTCGGTTGTGCCACGGTTTGACCCGGGTTCGCGTCGGGCCTCGACCGCACGGTCGGGAGGCGCGAACCGGCCCGGCGGTGGCGGACTCTGTGCCACACCCGGGCAGCCGCTCCAACCCCGTGGCGGCTCCAGCGCGCATCCGCAGTGCATCGGAGACGAGGGGAGAGCCCGATGCCCAGCACGACAACATCCACCGGGACCACGGACGTGCGCCGTCACGGCGGGTGGTGACCGTGGCCGACGTGCACCGGCTCCCGACACCCGTCACCCAGGTCTGGGACTGGCAGCTGCGCGCGGCCTGCCGCCGCGTGGACAGTGATGTCTTCTTCCATCCGGCGAACGAACGCGGTCCGGCCGCGGCCGCCCGCGACGCGGACGCCAAGAAGATCTGCGCCGCCTGCCCGGTGATCGGAGCCTGCCGCGACCACGCGTTGGCGGTGCGGGAGCCCTACGGGGTGTGGGGCGGGCTGACCACCGACGAGCGCAACGCCCTTCTGCGCCGGCGCGGCCTGCGCCCTGTCGCAACCTGACGGACATGACGACGACCGGCCCTGCTCGCCCGGGGCGGGCCCGACACCACCCACCACACGCGATCTCGAGAACGGAACGAGTGCCATGGCTGATTTCCGAGCGAGTACCACCGTCAATGCTGCCGAGGGGGCGCTGTTCGACTACCTGTCGACGGTGCAGAACCTGCCCCGCTACTTCTCCCGGATGACCTCGGCGACGCCCGGCGAGGGCAACGAGGTCCACACGACCGCGCAGATGCCCGACGGCACCGAGGTCGAAGGCGACGCCTGGTTCCGCGTCGACGAGAACGCGCGGCGCATCGAGTGGGGCTCGGAAGGGCCCCACGACTATCACGGTTCGCTCGAGGTCACCGCCGGCCCCGAGGCACCCGGCGGGCAGGCGGAGAGCAGCGAGGTGCAGGTGACCCTGCACACGACCCGGTCGCCGACGGCGACCCGGGCGTCGAGGGCGCCTTGGACACGACCCTGGCGACCATCAAGCATCTCGTCGAGGACCAGCCGTGATCCGTCCGTCGCCCGGCGGGTGATCGAGCCGTCGGCGCCCGGTCATCCGGTGCGTCGCACGGCGCGCTGGTGCAGGACCATGTCCCATCGCTCGCGTTCGCCCACCCCGCCCCAGGTCCCGAAGGGCTCCTCGATCTGCAGCGAGTGCTGCAGGCACTCCTGTCGCACCGGGCAGCCGGCGCAGACCTGCTTCGCCTGCTCCTCACGCCGGCGCCACGCCGGGCCGCGTTCGCCGGGCGGGTGGAAGAACGCCGCCGCGTCCATCCCCCGGCACGCCGCCTGACGCTGCCAGTCCCACTCCTCGGTCACCGGTGCCGGAAGTCGAGCCGTATAGGCCATCTCGATCACCTCACTGTGCGTACCGTCCACGACAACCGTGGCACAACCGTGGCATGAGCGCGACCCGAGTGGCGGGTCGCGCGGTGTGGCTGCCGGTGGGCGACCATGGGCCCCATGACCAGACACACCGGCGGTGAGGCGGGAGACTCGTCTGCGCCGGTGTGGACCGCGGCCGCGGTGGCGCGCCGGCTCGGCGTGTCGCCGGCGACGCTGCGCAGCTGGGGGGCCCGCTACGGGGTCGGTCCGCCCGGGCACCAGGCCGGTCGGTACCGCCGCTACTCCAGCGTCGACGTCGCCGAGCTGGACATGATGCGCCGCCTGCACGGCCAGGGCGTGCCGATGGCGACCGCCGCCTCGATCGCCCGCGACCGCCACCGCGGGGCCGACCCACGCGCCGAGTCCGACCCCGGCACGGCCGGCGGCGGGCGGGCGGGCACGGAGCCGGAGCCGGGCTCCGCCGACGACGCCCCACCCGACGAGGTCGGTGCGCTGGTCCGCGCGGCTCGACGTCTCGACGGCGACGCGGCCGTTCGTGCTCTGCAGGACAACTTCGCCCGTCGCGGGGTCGTCGAGACCTGGGACCAGGTGTGCCGCCCGGCCCTCGCCCGCACCGCCTTCGGGGCCGGGTCCGCCGACGGCGCCGCACCGACGAAGGACGAGGGCCCGGACCCGACCGCGACGATCGATGCCGAATGCGTCCTGGTCTGGGCCGTCACCACCAGCCTGCGCAGGCTCCCGGCCCCGCCACCGGCACCACCGGATGCCGGGCTCGTCCTGCTGGCCTGCGGGGAGCGCGAGCTGCACACGCTGGCCATGGACGCACTGCTCGCGGCCCTGGACGAGAAGCACGTGGCCGCCCGCACGCTCGGCCCCTCGGTGCCGACCGCGGCGCTCCTGCACGCCTCCGACCAGATCCGCCCGGCGGCGGTGTTCGTGTGGGCGCAGGTGCCCGGCACCGCCCACCTCGACGTGCTCCGTGACCTGCGGCCGCACTCCGGCGCGGTCGTCGCGGCCGGTCCCGGGTGGGGGCCCCGGGCACTACCCGGCGGAGTGCGCCCCGCGCACGGTCTTGTCGAGGCCGTCGACCTGGCCCGCCGGGCAGTTCACGCGTCGCCGGCGCACCGCGGGCAGGTGACGTCGCGGCCGTCGTTGTAGACCTCCATCACCCGTCGCCCGCACGACGTGCGCCCGCCGGACGGGTCGACCAGGGCGTCCGGCCCGACGTCCGCGTGGTGCACCGCGTCGCCGTCGTCGCTGCGCGCCGGGTATCCCCGACGGGCGCCGGTCTCCGCCATCGAACTCCGCCTCTCCTGATCGCCGCCCGGACCGGGCTCACCGTCGTCGCTTCCTGCACGTCCTCTACCCGTCGTCGCTCGGCCCATGCGTGGCGCACCGAGGTCGCACCGGGCAGCATCGCCGGATGGCAGCTGCTCCAGACCCCGCCGGCCTGCGGGTGCTCACGCTGAACGTCCTCGCCCCGGCCTGGGCCGACTGGCCCCGCCGGCGTGGCGTCGTCCTCGCCGGGCTCCGTGACCTGCGCCCCGACGTCGTCGCGTTGCAGGAGATCCACCTCGGCGCGGACCACGACGAGGCCGCTGACCTGCTCGGACCCGGATACCACCTGGCCCGGCACCCGACCGCGTCCGAGGACGGCACCACGGCCGTGCTCGCGAGCCGGTGGCCGTTCGGCACGGTGCACCGGGTCGACCTCGACGTCGGCGGACGGTCGGGCGAGTTCGGGTGGGGCGGTGCCGTCGTCGCCGAGGTGCTCGGACCGCCGTCGATCGGCCCGTTGCTCGTCGTGCACCACAAGCCGATGTTCCAGCTCGGCCGCGAGCGCGAGCGCGAGCAGGCGGCGGTGCGGACGGCCCGCGTCGTGGAGGACCTGGTCGGCGAGCGTGCCGGGCCCGTTCACGTCGTCCTCCTCGGGGATCTCGACGCCGCCCCGGACTCGGCGAGCGTCCGGTTCTGGACCGGCCGGCAGTCGCTGGAGGGGACGAGCGTCGTCTACCACGACGCGTGGGAGGCCGCCGGCGACGGCGGGCCGGGCCACACGTTCACCCCGGACAACCCGCTGGTCCGCGACGGGGACATGCCACTCGTCGGGCCGCGGCGGATCGACTACGTGATGGTCCGCGGCACCGACTTCGGCCCGACCCTCGCCGTCGCGTCGTGCCGCCTCGCGTTCGACGAACCGCGCGACGGTACGTGGGCGAGTGACCACTACGGCGTCGTCGCCGACCTCACCGTCCCGTCGCGTGCGCCCGGTGACTTCTCACCGCTGTTCCTGGCGTAGGCGGTCACGACGCCGGATACTGCGCGCCGGCGAGCAGCCGTGCGAGGTGGGCGGCGTTGCGTCCCAGGGTCGCCGTGGTGGCCGCCACCGCCTCGGGGGTCTCGTCGAGGTCCTTGAAGTCCTGCGGGTTCATGGCCTCGGAGTTCCAGTAGGTGGACCCGTTCGCCGGGATCGTGAACCCCATGTCGCTCAATGCCTGGAACGAGTCGGCGATGATCTTGTGGGCCCCGTCCTCGTTGCCGACCACCGCGACGACGGCGACCTTGCCGAACAGGCCGGGCCGGCCCTCGGCGTCGGTCTCGGACAGCTCGGCGTCGAGGCGCTCGAGCACCCGCTGGGCCACGCTCGACATGTGACCGACCCACGTCGGCGTCGCGAACACGAGGATGTCGGCGTCATGGATCTGTTCCCGGATCGAGGGCCACTGGTCTCCCTCGCCCATGTCGGCGGCGGTGCCGGGCAGGACCTGGTGGTCCGCCACCCGCAGGCTCCGCCCGGACACGCCGCGTGCGCTCAGGGCGTCGAGCACCTGGCGGGCCATCACCTCGCTGCTGGACGGCTCGGGGCTCGCCTTGAGGCTGCACACCAGGGCGAGAGCAGAAATGTCGTCGGCCATGGGGGGCGGCTACCCGCTGCCGCGCGCGGCAATCCCCGGTCGGGCGCCCCGCACCCGCATGCGCCCCCCGCTCACCGGGTACCCGCCGCGGATCCCGACGGAGGAGGACAGCCATGGCGGACGAGCCACAGGACCGGCACGAGACGGAGCCGGACCGTCGCGCGGCGCTCGTACACGACCTGGCGGTGGCCAACGACCGCGTGCACGACGCGGACGAGCCGCACGCCGACGCGGCCGGCGGCGAGCATGAGGCCACCCGGGAGCCCGACCGGGAGGGGCAGGGACGGCCGCCGGGCCCGTACACCGACCAGGTCACCGACGGGCCCGCCCCGACCGACCCGAGCGTTCTCGGGCCCCGTGACGAGCCCGACCGGATCCTGCCGCAGGACGAGCCCGCCGACACCGATGGCGACCACGAGCGGCCACCGGTGTGGCACGACGGCCCGCAGGGCCACGGGACGCATCGCTGACCGGGGACGGGCCGGGGCCCAACCCCTCTGGAGGCCCTACTTGAGCGGGTCGTGGCCCCAGTTCATCAGCGAGTAGCGCCACTTCGACGTCTCGACGTCCTGCTTCTTCGGCGGCTGGGCGAGGTGGCGGTGCACGTAGCCGGTGACCTTGCGCATCGCGGCGAGGTCGTCGTCGCCGAGATCGCCGGCCTTGGTGCGCTGCAGCTCGAGGATCCGCCGGCCCATCTGGTGCCCGGTGGACTCGCCGTTGCCGCCGGTGTCGCCGACCGCCTTCGCCTCGTCGGTGTCGAGCCAGCGCTCCAGCTCCTTGGGCGTCATGTTGACCGCGTCGTCGAACTCGTCGCGGACGGTGCTCTCGTCGGTTGCCATGCCGGGCGGTACCCGCCGACACGGTCGTGCAACCGGCCGAGAGCCGTTGCGTCGCCGGGCCGGGGGTGGTGGCCCTCAGGGGGCGGCCGGGTCCAGCTCTCCCGCGACGACCGCGGCTGCCACCTCGCTCAGGCGCCGGTTGTGGCTGCGGGCGTGCGAGCGCAGCGCGGTGAAGGCCTGGTCGGGGCCCACCCGTAGTCGTTCGGCCAGGATGCCCTTGGCCTGTTCGACCAGGACCCGGCTGTCCAGTGCGGTCTGCAGCTGGTGGGTGAGCTCGTCGCGGCCGGCGAGGGCACGTTCGCGCAGGATGCTGATCGTGGCGACCGCGGCCAGCGTCTCGGTCAGGTGCGCGTCGGAGGCCGGCAGGGCGCCGGTGCCGCAGGAGAACAGGTTCAATGCACCGACGGTCTGTTCCCGTAGCCGCAGCGGTTGGGCGTGCACCGCGCGGTAGCCGTTGTGGCGGGCGTGCCGGACCAGCTCGGGCCACCGGTCCGCGTCGAGGTCGAGGTCCGGGCTCTCGACCGTGCGGGCGGTCCGGAAGGCCTCCGGGCACGGACCGTCGTCGGTCTGGAGCTGGAACAGCTCGAGCAGCCTGGCGGTCTCGTTCGAGGCCGCCGCGACCTGCAGCCGGCCGGCGTCGTCGGCCAGCAGCACACCGGCCGCATCGACCCCGAGCAGCTCCACACACCCCTGCGCGAGGTGGGTGAGCAGGTCGAGCACGTCGTAGTCGGTGGCCAGCGTGTCCGCCAGGGCGACGAACATCTCGGCCAGGCGGCGCTGATCAGGCTCCATGGCTCCCGCCGTGTCGGGGACGCTGTCCGGTCCGGGCGCGGGTACCCGACATTCTCCGCGGCAAACGCCGGAGCGGTGCATTCCCCGGTGGGGCCGTGACGCCGGCGCCCGAGGTGCAGGACCGCCGCCCGGCGGGTAGTCCCTGCACGACCGACGACGGCGCGAGGAGGAAAGACCGTGGCGAGGGCGATCTGGACGGGTGCGATCACGTTCGGCCTGGTGTCGATCCCGGTCGGGGTCTTCGCCGCGACCGAGGACCACACCGTGCACTTCCACCAGTTCCAACGGGGCAGCTCGGACCGGGTGCGCAACCAGCGGGTGAACGAGCGCACGGGCGAGCAGGTGGAGTACGGCGACATCGTCAAGGGCGCCGACATCGGCGACGGCGAGCACGTCGTCGTCGACCCGGACGAGCTCGACGCGATCGCCCCGGGGCGGTCGCAGAGCCTGGAGATCTCCGACTTCGTCGACCTCGACGAGATCGACCCGCTTTACTTCCAGCGCACCTACTGGCTGGCCCCGACCCGGGACGGGGACGCCGGGCCCTACGGGCTTCTGCTGCAGGCCATGACCGACACGAACCGCGCGGCGATCGGCTCGTTCGTGATGCGCAACAAGCAGTACCTGGCCGCGATCCGCCCGGACCGGGACGTGCTGGCGATGGAGACGCTGTACTTCGCCGACGAGGTGCGCGACCCCCGTGCCGAGCTGGAGAACCTGCCCGCGCGACGTAAGGGCGGGCGCGACGACCGGGAGCTCGACATGGCGACCCGGCTGATCGAGTCGATGAGCGGGCCGTGGCAGCCCGAGCAGTACCACGACTCCTACCGCGAGCGGGTCGAGCAGCTGATCGAGGACAAGCGCCGGGGCCGCGAGGTGGTGACCGAGTCCGAGCCTCCCGAGCCGACCGAGATGTCGGGCCTGCTGGACGCCCTGCAGCGCAGCGTCGACGCCGCCCGCGACGGAAAGTCGGC
>NZ_JADQDD010000131.1 GCF_019263595.1 Pseudonocardia sp. KRD291
GGCACGATCCGCCCAGCAGGGCGATGGTGACGGTGGCGGGCAGCAGGCCAGTTAGGGGCCCGGCGAGCAGGGGGCCGATGGACTGCCCGGCGAGCAGGAAGCTGTTGGCCGAGCCGACCGCGCCCCCGGCGCGCTCGGGGGAGGCGATCTGGCTGGCGTGGAGGAACAACGATTGGGCCAGTGCGGCGAAGCAGACCCCCTGCAGGATCCGCAGGACGAGGATTCCGGCGAGACCCACGGGCAGGGCCTGGGCGGCGATGGCGATCCCGCATCCGAGGGCGGCGATGGCGAAGGTCTGCACCGGGCGCCCGACGCGGTCGTTGTAGCGGCCCCACAACGGTGACCCGATCAGAGTCGCGCCCCAGGTGATCGATTGGGCGATCCCGACCCAGATCCCGGCCGAGCCAGGCTCGGCGACAAGCCCTCGGGCGTAGTCGGCGAAGATCGGGATTAGGCCGTACACCCCCAAGTAGGCCCCGGCGGCGGCCACCGCGAGCGGCAGCGCTACGGGGAGATGCCGGCTGCGTCGCCCCGACCCGGGCCCGGGTGAGGCCGGGCATCGGTCGGAGCGGGGTGCGGGGTGGACGCGGGGTGGTTCCCGCAGGCCGATCGCGCACAGCGCGGCGACCACCGCGGCGAGCCCGCCGATGACCAGCATCAGGGCGCTGAGCCCGCCTGTCCCGACCAGGGCTCCGCCGGCCAGCGGCCCGACCAGCGATCCGGCGGCGGTGGCACTGAACGACTTGCCCAGCGCCGCACCCTTCTTGCCCTTCTCCCCGGTGGTGCTGGCGAACCCGGCGGCGGCCTCGACAACCCCGCCGAGCGTGCCCTGCAACAGCCGCCCGGCGACCAGCGCCAGCGGGGTGGCGGCGGTGGCCATCACCGCCATCGAGGCGGCCAGCCCGACGAGGGCGCGCACCACCATCCACTTGCGCCCGACGCGGTCGCCGAGTCTGCCCCACAGCGGCGTAGCGATCACCAGGGCCAGCGCCGGGGCGGCGATGGCCACCCCGGCCCAGGTGGCCACGGCCCCGGCATCGCGTGGACCCATCCGTTCGATGTAGAAGGGCATGATCGGGACGAGCATCATCAGCCCGGCGGTGTTGACGAACTGCCCGGCCCACAGCAACGCCAGGTTGTGCCGTCCGTCTGCGGGCGGCGCCCGGTGCCGACCCCGGCCGGTCGGGTCCCCACGGGTGTGGCCGGCCGGGGGGTGAGCGCTTGGGAGACGGGTCGCCGGGGAGCCGATCACGAGACCTCCGAGAGCGACACTTCCTGTTCCTCGAGCAGGGTCATCACCCAGGCGTCGTCGTAGACGGTGTCGAGGTAGCGGTCACCGCGATCGGGCAGCACCGTGACCACTCGCTCGCCGGGCGCGAAGGTGGGCACCAGCCGGCCGAGAGCGGCGATCACCGCGCCGGTGGACCCACCACCGAGGATGCCTTCGGTGTCGGCCAGGCGGCGGGCGCCCAGCACCGAGTCCAAGTCGTGCACGGCGACGACCTCGTCGATCTCGGCGGGATTGAGCAGCTCGGGGACCCGGCTTGCGCCGAACCCCGGGAGGCGCCGGCGCCCGGGCGCGCCCCCGAAGATCACCGAGCCGACGGCGTCGACGGCGCTCACCCGCAACCCGGGATGGCGCTCGCGCAGCCGCCGCGCGATGCCTTGGATGGAACCGGTCGTCGACACAGCCGCGACCAGGTGGTCGATCGGACCGTCGACGTCGTCGAGGATCTCCCGACCGGCGGTCTCGTAGTAGGCGCGCCAGTTGCGGTCGTTGGCGTACTGGTTGACCCACACGGTGCCAGGACTGCGCTCGGCGATCTCGCGGGCTCGTCGGACCCGCGTGTGCAGGTACCCGCCGCCCTGGTCGGGTTCGGTGACCAAGTCGACCTCGGCGCCGCAGGTGGCCAGCAGCTGCAGGTTGGCCTTGGTGGTGTTCGGGTCGACCACCGCAGTGAACGTCATTCCGTGGCGGCGGGCGATGATCGCCAACGCCACCCCCAGGTTGCCCGAGGTGCTCTCCACCAGGCGCATTCCGGGGACCAGGGTGCCTTCGGCCAATCCCTGCTCGACGATGTAGCGCGCCGGGCGGTCCTTCATGCTGCCGCCCGGGTTGAGCATCTCCAGCTTGGCCAGGACCTCGACCGGGTGATCGGCGAAGCACTTACTTAGCCGCACCAGCGGGGTATGGCCCACGGTGTCGACGACGGAGTCGTAGATCATGCTGCTCCTTCGCGGGGGCTCGGGTGCCCGCCACGGTTGGTGTGCTGGGGGTCGGCGAAACGAGACGCCGTGCACGAACAGCTGTGGTCGCGAACGGTCGGTGTGAATTCGGATGATTGGCGTGCCCTGGTGACGGACCGCGGACCGGGGGCGGGTGCGAGGAGGGCTCGACCCGAGGGCGAGTACGCCCGGCGAGTTCTGGGGCGGCGCGTGACGCGGCCGGACCAACGGTGGTGTCGGGCAAGATCCGTAGTGCCGGACAAGTGAGCGCCGGGTACGGCGCCACAGGTTGGTCGCTGGACCATCAGCCTCCGGGACGACATTGCCCGGGATGTCCGCAGAGCGGCGCCACTCGATGGCCTCACCCCGCCTTACCGGGTCCGGGGTGTCCCGCTCACATCCGCTGCGACGGCCACGACTGCGAGGGGGCCACCGTGTCGGCCCCGCCCACACTCGCTCACGCTGCGTTCGTCTGGATTGCTCATGATGCGAGCGTACCGATCACTACTACGGTCGGTAGTAGATGGGGGTGGGGTAGCCGGATGCGGATAGGTGGCCAGCGGACGTTCTCCCAGGTCCGCCCGTCCTGTCGGTAGGTGCGCGCAGTGCCGGGCTGGCGTGGCACAACGGTTTTGGCCGGCGTCCAACGACGTCGGGCCAGCTCTCGTTGTCCCGGCGGACCTACCGTGTCTACTATCCCGGTCGGGACGTCGATGCGAGGGCGTGAACCGGCAGGGCCGCGTAGCCGGGCGACAGTAGTGTCACCGTGGCCGGGAGGTGAGCAGGTGCGATCCCTCGGAAGGCTGGAGGGCGTGGTCATGGACCCAGCTCTGGTCCATGGGAGGCTCCGGTACGGTGCGCGAGGTTCTCGCTGGTCTGAGTGAGCAGCGTGATCTCGCCTACACCACGGTGTTGTCGACGATGGGGAACCTCCGCGACAAGGGATATCTCTCCCGTATGCCCGAGGGTCGGTGTCGTTGTGAGGACTCAGGTGATACTTGACCGAACGTCCTCAACTGATCCTTGACCCACAACCCAGGCTCATGATCGTCTTCTTTTGTGGATCAAGAGGCTCTGGCTGAGTACCGCTACCGGGCGGTGAGCGAGGTGCTCGGTGGCTCACCGATCGGTGAGGTGGCGGCGAGGTTCGGGACGTCGCGGCAGTCGGTGGACAGCTGGAGGCGGTGCTTCCGGGCGGAGGGCATGCCCGGGTTGGTCGATCGTTCCCATCGTCCGCACCACAGCCCGACTCGGATCGCTGCCGAGGTCGAGGCACTGGTCTGCGAGCTGCGCCGCCGTCACCCGAGGTGGGGTGCGCGACGGATCAGCCACGAGCTCGCGCGCGCCGATGAGGTCGCGGCGCCGTCGCGGGCGAGCGTGCACCGGATCCTGGTGCGCAACGGCCTGGTCGCCACGCAGGTCCAGGAACACAAGCGTGTCTACCGGCGGTGGGAACGCGCCGAGCCGATGCACCTGTGGCAGCTCGACATCGTCGGTGGAGTCCCGCTTGCGGATGGCCGCTCGTGCAAGCTGTTGACCGGCATCGACGACCACTCGAGGTTCGTGGTGGTCGCCGCGGTGTTGGTGGTGCCGTCGGGCGGGTGGTCTGCGAGGCGTTCACCGCGGCGATGCGCCGCTACGGGGTGCCCTCGGAGGTGCTGACCGACAACGGCAAGCAGTTCACCGGCCGTCACACCCGCCCGCAGCCGGTCGAGGTGCTCTTCGAGCGGGTCTGCCGGGAGAACGGGATCACCGCGCGGCTGACGAAACCACGCTCGCCCACCACGACCGGGAAGATCGAGCGCTTCCACAAGACGCTGCGCACCGAGTTCCTCGATCACGTCGCACCCTTCGAGTCCGCGGCCGCGGCCCAGCGGGCGGTCGAGGGCTGGGTGGCCGGCTACAACGAGCACCGGCCCCACCAGGCGATCGACATGGCTGTCCCGGCCGCCCTGTTCCGGCCCAACGGGCCCTCCCGACTCGACGTGGCCGCGCTCGAGCCCTCCGCACCCGAGACGGTCGCCGTCGTGTCGGCTGCGAGACCAGGGTCGGTGAGTGAGCCGTGGTGGCACGAGGAACGTGAGGGCGCAGCGATCGAGTTCGAGGCCCGAGTGCCTCCCGGCGCGCAGATCACCATCCGCACCGGACGTCAGAGCGTGTCGGTCCCGCGCGGCCTGGCCGGGCAGACGATCACGATCTGGGCCGACCAGCGAAGCGTCCACCTCATCCTCGACGGCGAGGTGCTGCGCACCGTCGGCTCCCGGCTGAGCCCCGATGACCTACGGCATCTGAGCATGCGCGGCGCCCGCCCCGCGGGACCGCCACCCGCACCCGCCGCCCTACGACGAACCGGCGGCGCGAACGCCGGTCTGACCGCGGGCGCGGCGATCGAGCTCGAACGGGCGGTGAACAAGGACGGGAAGATCGCCCTGGACGGGACCAAACACCTGGTCGGGTTCGCCTACGGCGGGCGTCGCATCACGCTGCGCCTCGACGGTCACCTCATGCACGCCATCGTCGACAACGCCCTCGTCGGGACCTGGCCCTGCCCGATCCCGGCGGCGAAGCTCCCCGCCCTGCACGGCGCCCGCCAAGCCGCCAGACGACTCCCGCCACCACCGCTTCCCGCAGGATCTCTTCAGGCCCAACGGAAGGTCCACGCCAGCGGCAGGATCATGGTCGCCCGCCAGCGGATCAAGCTCGGCCCACGTCACGCCGGCAAGCTCGTCACGGTCATCGTCGAGGACACCCATTTCCGCGTCCTGCACCACGGCGAAGAGATCGCCGTCCGGCCCCGACGCAGCCTCGCCCCCATCACCCGCCTACACATCACCGGAGCCGGCATCCATAAGGGCCACGCCGGTCAATGATCAGCTGACGACGTTCAGTCAAGCGTCACCTGAGACCACACATTGACGGCCGGGCCCACCGCTACAGGGCGGTGATGACCCGGGCGGAGTCCGCCGCTCAGATGATGCAGGACGCGATGTCCCGCGGAGGGGATACCGAGCTGGTCCTGCTCCGGTTCGCGGGCGGCTTGTCTGAAGACATGAGGGATCGGCTCAAGGGAGCCCTGGTTGAGCCGGCCCCGTCGTCGGAGCCCGATTGCGACGGCCCGGGTGCTGACGCCCGGGGTAGCGCTCGGCCGGCCCGGTAGGTCCGTCGGGATCGCGCGGCCGCGAGACCCGTCCGGCCCCCGGGGGCCGGATTCGGCGACGGCGTAGTCCGCCTCATCCGAGTTGGTGAGGATCGCAGCTCTGGTGACACGGGCCGGAGACGTCCGCGGACGAGAGGGCGACCGGTGCACGGTGACGTTCTTGACCCCGGACAGTTTGCGGATGGCCCGACGATGCCCGACCCGATGAAGATCATCGCCGAGGAGCTACTGCGAAGACCGACCGGGATCTCGTCGATACGGTCGGCCAGCACCTCGCAGCCTCGCCGGAGGCACTCGTTGGCCTCGGCCGGTCGGGTTGCTCGCTGCGACTGGTGTAGCTGGCCCGCGCTGCGGCCCCCCGCGGGCACGCCAGGCGGGAGCTGCCGGCCTCGATCGGCGCCGCCCACACGCGGATTCAGCGCCGCCTGCGCGGTTCGACTCGGGTGGCATGAGCCCGCTCCTCTCGAACTCGTCTGAGTCGGCCCGACCGGATCGCCCCAGGCCGGGCAAGGATCTCTCACGACCGGGCGGGCTCTGCTCGGGCGAGGACTGGTCGAGAGCACGAGAGCCACTGCTCGCGCGGCCGATCCCGGGAGCTTCAGGTGCCGCTGTCAACGGACCTCGAGAAGAGACCCGGATAGTTCGGCGTGTTCTCACCGTCAGGCTTCAGGATCCGACGACAGCCGCTCGCGGCCCTTCCCGGCCGCCTTCGCGAAGAGCCTCAGGGATCGTCGGGGCGCTTCGAGATAAGTGACCACCATACGGTAGATCCAGCCGGGAGTGGATAATACGCGGCCCTTCTGTAGATCTGCCATCGACCGTTTGACCACGGCCGAGGGGTCGAGCCACAGTGGCGATCGGCGACGATTCTCGGCATCGTCGGTCGTCGTGTCTTGACGGGCGAGAATGCGACCCGCGCAGACGGCGACAACCCGGACCGAGGTCCCGGACAGTGACGCCGAGACGGTGTCGGTGAATGCCATGACCCACGCCTTGGTCGCAGAGTAGGCCGACCCGCTCGCCGGCAGATAGCCTGAAAAGCTGGCCACATTGACGACGTCTCCGTTCCCGCGGCTCATCATCGCGGGCAGAGCCGCCCGCGTCAGGCACATCACCGCGACGATGTTGAGGTCGACCTCGTAGGTCAGATCGCTGAGCGGGGCACGGTCGAAGCGGTCGTGGCACTCGACGCCCGCGTTGTTGACCAGCAGATTTACCGGCCGCTCAGGATCGGCGACGCGGCGCTCGACCACTGCGCGCTGGCGTGCGTCGGTCAGGTCGGCTCCGATGATCTCGACGATCACACCGGTGCGACGACCGATCCCTTCAGCCACGACCGCCAGGCGCTCCTGGTCGCGCGCGACCAGGATGAGGTCGAAACCCCGGTCGGCGAGGTGGTTCGCGTACGCCTCTCCGAGGCCAGCGGATCCACCGGTGATCATTGCTGTAGGCATGTTCCGAGCATATTCCTTACTAGTTGAAGGATCGCTGAGAAACGGGTTCAGTGGCCCTCTTCCCTGGGTTCCTGGAGAGTGGTTCCGGCCCGCATCCCTGCGCCCGGGTGAACTGACGTTGATACAGTCGTGATGCGCGTCATATTCTTCTTCGCGTTCGGTCTTCTCATGGTCTGGGATGTCCCGACCACGGTCTGTGATCCGTTCCGGTCAGTACGTCGGCGTCGGCGCAGCGACGGCGTCGCGCGGTCGCGGCGAATATGAGGGCAGGTACGGCCAGGAGGACTGCGCCGGAGTCCGGTGTGTCATCATCCCGAAGGCTCCGAGTGACTCGACGGTGGGCGCGTTGCGCGTCGAGCCCCCACCGATAGGAGGCCGGACGGCCCGGCCACGAGCATCCGACCCCGAGGGTCGCGGCGCCGACGCCGCGCGGTTGGCCCGGCGGCCGTCACGAGGGCTGTGGCCGCGAGAATCGGATAGGCCCACCAACTCGCCGGCGTCATGCGGGATGCCCCGGGGGCGGTACGGCATCCGTCGGCACTCCGCCCGGGACGGCGCTCCATGGCCCTGCGCGAACACCTCGCCGCAGCAGTCGCCGGTTCGGCGGGCCGTGACTTCCGCTCGACCCCGTCGATGCCGGTCGGGGGTGATGCGCGTAGAGGGCTGGAGCGGTGGCGATGCCGACGTTCCTGCCCGTCATGGTCGCCCCCTTCACGTTCCCCGCGATCTCGGTAGCACGATAGTAGATGTCTACGGCTCCCGATAGTAGGTTCCCGTGAGCACTCCTGTGACGGACTGATACCGTCCGATTACTGTGCGTACGAGGTGGGAGGGCAAGGCCAGGCCCGGAGCAGCAAAGCCGGGCGTGTTCAGGCTGGCCGCCCTTCTGCTGGTTCTCGTATCCTCGGTGGCGTTGTCCGGTGTCAGCTGCACCCCCGAGGGGCACGCGGAGGCACGGTCGTCGTCGGGTGTGATCGCATCCGTTCAGATCGATCAGCATGGCGAGACCTGCCATGACTCCTCGTCGACGGGTGCTGTGGCGACCGCGCATCGGGTTCAGGACCGCCCCGCCTCGGCGGCTGATCGACCCATGCCATGGGGTTGGTGGGAGCCCGAGCGACCGGTCGACGGCGCGTCTCACACGTGGGACCGGGAGGACGCGGCTCCGGCATGGCGACTATCCGGTCGGGCGCTGCTCGTTCTGGCGCAGATCTCGCGGACGTGACAGGCCCGGCGGCCCCTTCGTGGCCGCCGTCGACGCCTGCCATCGCTCCCCGAGCGCGGCCCCCTGCGCCGCGCACTCATGAAGAGGTCTGCATGACTTCCGCACTCGGACTGGATGCGCCGAACGGCGCCGCAGTCAACCGTCATAGATTCCCGCGGCTCAGCGAAGTGGTCGGTAACACGCCGGTGGTGTGGATGGATGAGCCCTTCGCCGCCGGCGGGCGCGGCTTCTGGGCCAAGCTCGAAGGCTCCAACCCGGGTGGGATCAAGGACCGTCCCGCCCTGCACATGGTCCGTCGTGCCCGTGAGCGCGGCGATCTGAAGCCCGGACACAGGATCGTCGAGTCGACCAGCGGGACCTTGGGGTTGGGTCTCGCCCTGGCCGGGATCGCCTACCGGCACCCGGTGACGCTGGTCGGCGACCCCGGGATGGAACCGTTGATGCGTCGCCTCCTGAGCGCCTACGGAGCGGACGTGGAGACGGTCGAGCGGCCCGCGGACCAGGGCGGCTGGCAGCAGGCCCGCCGGGAGCGCGTCAGTGGCTTGCTCGACGCCGAGCCCGGCGCGTGGTGCCCGGACCAGTACAACAACCCGGACAACGTCGAGGCCTACCAGCCTCTGGCCGAGGAGCTGCGAGACCAACTCGGGGAGATCGACGTCCTGGTCTGCTCGGTGGGCACCGGCGGCCATTCGGCCGGGATCTCCCGAGGCCTGCGGCGGTACTACCCGCAGCTGCGCGTGGTGGGGGTCGACACCATCGGATCGACGATCTTCGGGCAGAGCGCGGGCCCGCGCTTGATGCGCGGGCTCGGATCGAGCATCTACCCACGCAATGTCGACTACCAGATTTTCGACGAGGTCCACTGGGTGGCGCCGGCCGAGGCCGTGTGGGCCTGCCGGGCGATGGCCGCGGCGAGCTATGCCAGCGGCGGATGGAGTGTGGGAGCGGTCGGGCTGGTCGCCGGGTGGCTCGCCCGCGTGTTGCCGGCGGATACCAGGATCGCCGCGGTGTTCCCGGACGGTCCGCAGCGCTACTTCGACACCGTCTACAACGACGAGTTCTGCCAGGCCCACGGCATCCTCGGATTGCGTCCGCACGGCGAGCCCGACGAGCTCGCCGACCCGGGAGCGCGCGATGTCGAGCGATGGACCAGGTGCGCCACGGTCGTGGACCCGCGTGCCAACCGGTGCCGGGAGCCGGGGCGGTGAGGCACATCCTGAGGCAGTACGGGTCGTTCCCGCGGTCGGTGCAGCTGCTGCTGCTCAACCAGCTCACGATCAACCTCGGCTTCTACATGCTGATCCCGTACCTCGCCGACCACCTGTCCCAGGGACTCGGCCTGTCGATCTTGCTGGTCGGGTTGATCCTCGGGGTGCGGAACTTCTCCCAGCAGGGGATGTTCCTGCTCGGTGGCAGCCTGGCCGACCGGTTCGGCTACAAACCGTTGATCGTCGCCGGCTGTGCGCTGCGTACCGGTGGGTTCGTGCTTCTGGGCATCGTGGACAACGTGCCCACGTTGATCATCGCCTCCGCGGCGACGGGCTTCGCCGGAGCGCTGTTCAACCCGGCGGTGCGGGCCTACCTGGCACGCGACGCCGGTGAGCGACGGGTCGAGGCGTTCGCCCTGTTCAGCGTGTTCTATCAGACCGGGATCCTGGTCGGGCCGCTGATCGGCCTGGCCCTGACCGGAATCGACTTCTCGGTCACCTGCCTCGTCGCCGCCGGGGTGTTCGCGGTGCTCACCGTCCTGCAGGTGCGTGCCCTGCCGGCACGGCGTGGGGAGCCGGACGCTGCGCCGGGAACCGGTCTCGCGCCGCCGCGGGAGTCGATGTTGGGGCAGTGGCGCGAGGTCGCCTCGACTCGGGGATTCCTGCCGTTCTCGCTGGCGATGATCGGCTCCTACGTCCTCACCTACCAGGTGTATCTGGCCCTTCCACTGCAGGCGCGGACGATCATCGCCGACGGATCGGGGTCGACCATCGTCGTCGCGGCGGTGTTCGCGGTGTCGGGTGGGGTGACTATCGCCGCGCAGATGCGGGTGACGGCCTGGTGCCGTGCGCGGTGGGGTCCGGATCGGTCGCTGAGCCGCGGGCTCGCGGTCCTCGCCGCGGCGTTCTTGCCGCTGCTGCTCGCCGATCTCGCGAGCATGCTCGCGCCGCGGTTGGTCGGGTCGCTGCCCGGCGTCGTCGTTGCGATCACCGCCTTGCTGGCCAGCACGGCCGTGCTGGCCCTGGGGACGGCCATCGTCTTCCCGTTCGAGATGGACACCATTGTGGCGCTCTCGCGTGAGCGGCTGGTGGCGACCCACTACGGCTTCTACAACACGGTGTGCGGTGTCGGGATCCTGCTGGGCAACCTCGGCACCGGATGGGCGATGGACCTCGCCCGCTCGGCCGGACTCCCCGCCGCGCCGTGGGCGGCCCTGATGGCCGTCGGAGGGCTGTCGGCGGTGGCGCTGGCCTCGCTGTACCGGCGCGGACTGCTCTCGGGCGACGCTGGCCCCGCTGCCGCCGGCACGCCGGTCGCGGACGGGACGGCGCGGCCGGAGACTGGCGATGACCCGAGGGAGGCAACCGGTCCCATTGACTGGTTCGCCTCCGGGACGCCCGACAGAGGGTGGGGCGAGTCGGAGACCCGGCCGCTGCGCCGTGTCGCCGCCGCGGGAGGTACACCGCCGGCGGCGGGCGCAGCGGCCCGACCTGGCCGGAGCTTGCCGCGGTCGACCCCAGTCGCTGCCGGCCTACCGGCCCCTTCGGCCTCCTCCCGCTCACCGGGACCCGATCAGCAGACGATGCGGAGAGCAGGACTTGTCACCGCAGCCGACCCCGCACGTGATCATTCGCAAATGGGCCGGGCGTGTGGCGCGAGGGACGACCGCTAGCGGAGCGGCATCCACGGACGCGGCAGCGATGCGTGTTCGCCCGCGGGTCACACGCGGACGTTGACGGTGGCCATCATTGCGCCGTCGTCGTGGTCGAGATGTGGCAGCGGTCGACGCTGCGTCGGAGTCTCGGGTGAACGGGATGCATCGCCGAACCCAGCCGCCGGCCCACGACGGTCCTGCGGCACGTCGATCGGTGGGCCGGGCGCCCAGTCCGGCGCCTGAGGCCAGGTCGATGCGGTGATCACCGGGCGGTAGCCTTGGTCCCGAAGGGTGGCTCCGGTGCACGTGCCCTGCCGGGCCGTGGGGCCGGCCACCCGCTCGAAGGAGGGCACGGACGTCGTGACCGCTGTGGTGGTGCTGCTACTGGGTGTCGTACTGACCGGTGTCGCGGCCCCGCGGGTCTTGTGTGGCCTGGAACGGACGTCGATCAGTCCGTCGACCCTGTTATGGCTGTGGTGGTCGGTGGTGGTCGGTAGTGGGGTCGGCGGTGCAGCGGCCCTGGCCGTTCTCGTGATGCCCTCGCACGACCGTCTCGGACCGCTGACCGGTTTCCTGGCCGGTTGTTGGGCTGTGTTGGGCGGTTCGCGGCACTCGGATGCAGCGGCCGGACTGGTGGCCGGTCTGGTGATCGGCGCGGTGGTCACCAGGGGCGTGTGGAAGGCGGGGCGCAGTGTCCGTGCGGCCCGGCTCCGGTCACGGACGACGCTTCGGCTCCTCGCCCCGGCGGGGCGTTGGGAGCGCGATGTGCTGTGGCTCGAATACCCGGACGCGCTGGCGTTCAGCCTGGGCGGCCCGGACCGGGCCGTCGTGATGAGTAACCGCGTGGGAGAACTGCTGAGCCCCTCCGAGGTCGATGCCGTGGTGGCGCACGAACGGGCCCATCTGGCCGGGCGCCACCACCTGCAGGTGCTCGTCGCCGATGCCCTCGCCTCCGCGGCGCCGATGGTTCCGCTGTACCGACAGGCCCCCGGCGCGATCCGCCGACTAATCGAGCTCGCTGCGGACGACGAGGCTGCGCGGCAGGCTGGAGCCCCTGTGGTGCACAGGGCGCTGCTCCGGATCGCGGTCCAAGGCGGAGGGGCGCCCCCGGCCGCCGCGCTCGGGGCCTCGGGATCCTCGGGATCTCCTATCGAGGGCAGGCTGGACCGGTTGGCGCATCCGAACGGGCCACGCCCGCGCCTCCTACGGCTCGGTGAGCGCGTCGTGCTCGTGGCGACCGGCCTCACGGCGCCGTTGTCCGCCGGAGTCGGGCTTTCGGCCTTGCTCTTCGCGATCTCCTGCGCCTGAGGAGCTCGCGACCCGCCCGCGAACTGAGGGGTAGGGACTGCATAGCAGTTTGCCCGGCACGCCCCGGCCAGAATCGGGCCCGGTGCCGGGAGCGCACCCATGGGATGGCCGAGAAGAACTCCCTCGCCTCGGCGTGACGGAGATGGCCCCGGTTGGTCGCGCCGCGCACCGGATCGATGTCGAGTCCGACACGGCTCCCGTGCATCTGCACGTCCCCGGCCTGACCGTAGCTACTATCCAGCTACCTACTATCCTAGCCCGTAGTTGGTCGATAGAAGAGTAGGCCCGGGCCCCTCGGGGTGCCCTATCAACCGCGGCGGTGGATGGGATCGCCCTCAACGGAGGGGCGGCCGGACCGGACGGGTCCGACGATCGGCTGGATTGCCGCTGTCGGATCGATGCAATCGGTAAGGCGTTGACGTCGTGGGCGCGGGAGCTACTGGTGTCCGATGACACTCGATACCCTGAGGGGGTAAGGGTACCTTGGTGGATGGGTCGAGGTCCCCGAAGCGACCTGAGGGGCGCGCTCGAAGAGATAGGAGACCGGTGTGTCGGTGAAAGACGAGAACCTGATGTCCGGGTCGGCTGGCCGGGCGCTGTCGGTGCCGCCGCAAAGTCCGCATTCGGTGCCGGTCGCGCTGTCTCGGCGGCGTTTCCTGGCCGGGGCCGGGGCGGTGGCCGCGACCGGCGTGCTGGCCGCGTGCGGGGTGACCCGGGCGCCCGCGGAGTCCGCGGTGGGCCCGGGGTCGCCGCAGGTCGCGGGGTTTGCCGCGGACAGTGCGCGACCTGGCGCGCCGGTCCGTCGTTTCGCGCTCAACCCGGGCGCGCAGCGGGTGGGGCTCGGTGGCGGAGTCGAGGTGGAGACCTGGACCTACGGCAGCGGCACAGTGCCCGGTCCGCTGCTACGGGGTGCGTCCGGTGAGGTGTTCCGGGCCGAGGTCGCGAACCGGTTGCCGACACGGAATGCGGACGGGTCGGAATCGGGGACGTCGGTGCACTGGCACGGGCTGGCCATCCGCAACGACATGGACGGGGTTCCGGGCGTCACGCAGCCCTCGATCGCCAGCGGCGCCGCCATGACCTACGAGTTCACTCTGCCGCGGCCCGGGACGTACTGGTATCACTCGCACGATGGTGTGCAGCGCGACCGCGGCCTGCTCGGACCGCTGGTGATCGATGATCCGGCCGAGCCCGGTCGCTACGATGTCGAGTTCATCGTCGTCCTCGACGATTGGCTCGACGGCGTGGCCGGCGCGACCCCGGCTCTGCAGCTGGCGAAGCTGAAGCAAAGCGGCATGCAGATGGAGATGGGTGCCCCGCCGTCGGCGGTCGGTGCGGACGGCGGCGATGTCGACTATCCCTTCTACCTGGTCAACGGCCGGATCCCGGCCGATCCTGCGGTGTTCACCGCCCGGCCGGGCCAGCGGGCGCGGATCCGGCTGATCAATGCGGCCGGGGATACCGCGTTCCGGGTGGCGCTGGGCGGTCATCGGATGACGGTGAACCATGCCGACGCGTTCCCGGTGGCGCCGGTCACGGTGGACAGCGTCTTGCTTGGCTCCGGGGAACGCTATGACGTGGTGGTCGAGCTCGCCGACGGCGTGTTCCCACTGGTGGCTGCGGCCGAGGGCAAGTCCGGCGGGGCCCGTGCCCTGGTGCGGACCAACCGGACCGCGGCCGCGCCGCCGGCCTCGGCGGTACCCGTCGAGCTCGGGCGGCGGCTGCTGGCCTATTCCGATCTACGCGCGGATCCGGCTGTGGCCCTTGCGCAGCGCACCCCGGACAGGGTCCACCAGCTGGTGCTCACGACGGATATGGCCCGCTACATCTGGATGATCAACGGCCGGACGTTCGACCAGCGCGAACCACTTCCCGTCCGCGCGGGGGAACGGGTTCGGCTGCAGTTCGTCAACCAGACCACGATGTATCACCCGATGCACCTGCACGGGCACACGTTCGCGCTGCGTGATCCGGCGCCAGGTGGCGGTCCTGAGGGCGCCCGCAAGGACACCGTCATCGTGCTCCCGAGGCAGACGGTCACGGTCGACTTCGACGCCGACAACCCCGGTCAATGGCTGACACACTGTCACCTCGCCTACCACGAGGCGGCCGGCATGATGACTGTCGTGTCGTACGTGACGTGACGCATCGGGGAGACTCCGGCCCGCCGCCCGCGACCCTGAGCGACGGGGGACTTGGGGGCGACGGCGGCCCGGAGCCTCGTGAGGCTCGGGTACGGCGATGTCGTTGAGCGGTCGGGTGCGCCGTCGGCGTTGCGCACCCGCCGGTCGCCGGCTCCTACTCGCAGGCGCTGTCCTCGTCCGCGGAACCACAATGACGCCGCCATCCAGGGCGGGCACCACGATGTTCGTCCGGTCGACGGTCCCGGGTGGAGCCTCCGCGCTAGCCTGGCCTTATCCGGGTCGCAGAGGTCCGGACTGTCTGTGACACGGGAGGTCAAGATGGCTTGCGCCGCGACCTCCCCAGTGCGGTCGGCGGTCGCGATCGCCGCGGTCGTTACGGTCTGCGTCGCGGTCGGTATGGATGTGCTCGCCGGCGAGCATCCGTCGCACAGCGCGACGATCGGGATCATCGCCGCGGTTGTTGCGGCGATGAGGTTGCGACTGGCGGGCAACTACAGCGGCTACTTCTCCGCATTGAGCGGGGCCCTCGTGGCCCAGCCCGCCCTGCACGCGGCGACGAAACTGCTCCCTCCCTCGCCGCCGGCCCTTGCGGGACACGCCGCCGAGACGTCGGTGTCGGTGGGCCATGTGCTGTTGGCGGCGCTGGTCGTCGCGGCGGTCACGGGCGCCCAGGGCCTGGTCGTGCTGGTCGCGGCAGTCCACCCGCTGGCGCGGCTCGTGTGCTTGTTGGTCCGTCCGCCCGCTCCGAGCGGTCTGTTCACCCCGCTCATGCGTGTCGATGCGACGCCGGTCGTGCGCCGGTTCGTCGTGGCGGACGTGTCGCGGCGTGGGCCGCCGCGCGCCGCGCTCGCCGCTGCCTGATCCGATCTTGCTCCGCCTGACCGTCTCCACGGACGGTGCCGGGTGCCCGCGTAGGCGCGCCCCCTTCGAGGCTGATTGTGACGGCCGGTGGCGAGCTCGCGCCGCCCCGTCCACCGACCCCGACTTGCGGGTCGCATCACTGGAGCCACCCATGCACGCACTCCGCCCTCGGTCCTACCTGCTCGAGACCACCCGAGCAGCCGGCCACTCGACGAACGGGGCCACCTCCGCGCCCGCTCCGGTGCCGGCGTATCGGCCGTTCATCCGCACCGCAACATCGGGGGACGTGGCCGCGATGGCCGCCCTTCAGGTCACCGACCTGCCGATCGGGCTGTTCCCCCGGCTCGGGCCCCGTTTTGTCGAACGCTGGCACCACACGTTCCTGGACAGTCCGCACGCGGTCGCCCTGGTGGCCGTCCGCCGAGCCCAGGACGGCACCGAGAGCGTCGTGGGCTTCCTGATCGGCAGCACCGATCGACAGGCGTTGCGGGCCGAGCTGCTGGCCCGCCACCGCACGGCGTTGATGACCCGCGGGATCATCGCACTGGCTGCACGGCCACGCGTTCTGGCCTGCTTCCTCCGGACCCGGTTGCGGCCCTACCTGTGCCGCCTTGCCCGCCGCCCCGCCGTCCGCGCGGGCGCTGAGCGGGCCCGGCCGGACACCCATGGTCCTGCCGGACAGGTGTGCGGACCGGTCGCCGACCTGACGGCGATCGCGGTCCGGCAGGCCGCCCGCCGCGACGGCACCGGACGCCGGCTCGCCGACATCTACCTGGCCCGCTGCGCAGCGGCGGGGGTCGACTGGGTGGAGCTCGTCACGTCGCAGGGTTCCATGGAGGCGCGCGAGTTCTACTCGAGCACGGGGTGGACCGCGATGTCACAGGACGACACCCGCGA